>DATCPD010000025.1:0-5748 GCA_036564325.1 Solirubrobacteraceae bacterium
CGACCCGCCCCGCCGGCGCGCGGGGCTCCAGCACATGTGCGGGATCACCGTGCGGCACAAGGAGGGCTCGACCTCGGCGGCGCTGCTGCTCGCCGGGTGGCTGGCCTCGCGACTCGGATGGGAGGCGAAAGCGCTGAAGGAAACGGGGCGCGGGCGCCTGACGGGCGTCGCGCAGCACGGGGAGCGCGAGCTCAAGATCTCGCTTGAGGCGATCGACCAGGATGCCCCGGGGCTTGCCGGGGTGACCGTCGCCTGGGGCGAAGATTGCTCGCTGTCACTGGACCGCGCCGAAGGTGGGCTGTGTGCTCGCGAGATTCGGGGCGGCGACGAGCGCGTGTGGAAGGTGATGGGGGCCTCCCGCGGGGAGGGGGGGATCCTCGGTGAAGGGGTTCGGCAGGCCTTGCTGCGCGATCCGACCTATGGCCCGGCGCTCGAGACGGCGCGGAGCCTCTGCCCGGCATGAGCGTCGAGATCGAGGTGGTCGAGGACCCCGCGCGGGCCTGCGCCGCGATGATGGTGGGCGCCGCCTCAGGGGGCGGCCATGTCGTCCTCACCGGCGGCTCCACACCGCGCGCCGCTTACGAGGAGTTCGTCCATGCCGTACGGGCGGTGGATCTCGATTTGTCCGAGACGACGATGTGGTTCGGCGACGAACGCTGCGTGCCGCCAGAGGATGAGCGCTCCAATTACCGGCTCGCCAAGGAGTCCCTGCTCGACCCCCTGGGCGACGCGGGTCCTGGAACCGTCCATCGGATGCTCGGGGAGCTGGGTCCGGACCGGGGGGCCGAGGAGTACGAGCGCAAGCTGCGCGAGGCGGGCACCCCACAGTTCGATCTGCTGCTGCTGGGCATCGGTCCAGACGGGCACACCGCGTCGCTGTTTCCCGACCAGCCGTCCCTGCACGAGCGTGAGCGGCTGGTGATCGGGGTTCCAGAGGCCGGCCTCGAGCCGTTCGTTCCCCGCATCTCGCTCACCCTGCCCGCGCTGGCGATGGCAAGGCAGATCGTGTTTCTGGTCTCCGGCGCCGCCAAGGCCGAGGCGATCGCCGCCGCGTTCGGGGAGGGGGCCGGCCCGAACCCGCACGTGCCCTCCTCGATGGTCGCCCCGCTGGCAGACGAGGTGACAGTGCTGTTGGATCCTGCCGCCGCGGAGCGGCTGTGACCGGCGCGGAGCCGCTGTGACCGGCGCGGAGCCGCTGTGAGCGCCTCGGTCGCCGGCGTCGACATCGGCGGGACCAAGATCGCGCTGGCGGTCAAGCGCGGAAGCGAGCTCGGACCCTCGGAGCTGCAGCAGACCCGGCGCGGCAGCTCGGAGGAGCTGATCGACCAGCTGGTCGAGATGATCGAAGCGGCCAAGCAGGACGGCCTCGACGCCGTCGGGATCGGCGTGCCGTCGGTCGTCGAGTTCAAGACCGGGCGGGTGGTCTCCTCGGTCAACGTTCCGCTCGCCGAGGTGCCGCTACGGGAGGTGCTGAGCGAGCGCGTCGGACTCCCGGTGTTCGTGGACAACGACGCGACGGTCGCCGCGTTGGCCGAGGCCCACGACGAGAACCTGCGGCTGGTCGCGCACGATCTGGTGATGATCACGGTGGGGACGGGCGTCGGCGGCGGGCTGGTCCTCGGCGGGCGCATCTACCGGGGCGCGACCGGTGGGGCCGGCGAACTCGGCCACACCCTGGTCGGGCTTGACCTGGCGGGTGCGGTGCCCGCCCCGATGGGCTTCCCCCAGCCCGGATCCCTGGAGTTCGTCGCTTCCGGCCATGCGCTCGATCGGCTGGCCGCGCAGTCGGCGGGGCTGCATCCCGAATCGGCGCTGGGTGTACTGCGCGCCGAAGGCAAGGACGTGCTCGGGGCCGATGCGGTGAAAGCCGCCCAGGATGGCGATCCCTCGGCCCGGCGGATGATCGAGATCTGGGGTCAGCGCGTGGGCGTCGGCGTGGCGAACGCGATCAACACCTTTGACCCGGAGGAGGTCGTGATCGGAGGCGGTGCCGCCCAGGCCGGGGAACTGCTGCTGGAGCCGGCGCGGCGTGTCGCCCGCGGCTACGTCGTCCCAGGGCTGGGCAAGAAAACCACGATCCGGGCAGCCAGACATGGCGTGCGCGCCGGCGTCCTCGGCGCCGCGCTGCTGGCCGAGCATGAGGCCGAAGCGGTCCCGGCAAATACCCCGACAACCGAGGTGCCTTCATGATCGTCGCGTGCGGTTTCGACCACGCTGGCTTCACGCTCCGGGCGCGGCTGCTGCCGCTGATCGAGGCCGCCGGCCACGAGGTGCTGGATCTGGGGACCGACAACGCCCAGCCGATTGATTATCCGGACAAAGCCCTGGAGGTGGGGCAGGCCGTGGTCTCCGGCCGGGCGGAGCGCGGGATCCTGGTCTGCGGCTCAGGAGCCGGTGTGTCCGTGGCGGCCTGCAAGATCCGGGGAATCCGGGCCGCCACCGTCCACGACAACTACACGGCCCATCAGTGCGTGGAACACGACGACGTGAATGTGATCTGCCTCGGGGGACGCGTGATCGGTTCCGAGGTGGCGGCGGAGATCGTGGCGACGTTCCTGGGCGCGAGGTTCAGCGGCGAAGAGCGGCATGTGCGAAGGCTGGCCAAGGTCGCCGAGATCGAGCGCACCGGTGGGGAAGCACCGCCCGGGGTGAACTGAGCCGACGTGGCCGGTCAGATCGTCGTCGTGCGTCACGGCGAGACCGAATGGAGTGCCTCGGGCCGCCACACGAGCGCGACGGATCTGCCGCTGACCGACGAGGGGCGGCGACTGGCGGGGATGCTGGCCCCGCGCCTGCAGGCCGACTCGTTCTCCGTCGTCCTGAGCAGCCCGCTGCGCCGGGCACGGGAGACTTGCGAGCTGGCGGGCTACGGCGACCGCGCGCAGCTCACGGATGACCTCAAGGAGTGGTCCTACGGGGAGTACGAGGGGCTGACCACGCCGGAGATCCGCCAGCGCAACCCGGATTGGTTCCTGTGGCGCGACGGTTGCCCGGGCGGGGAGACCCCGGGCGAGGTCGGTGCCCGCGCGGACCATGTGCTCAGCCGGCTGCGCGAGGTCGAGGGCGAGGCGCTGGTGTTCGCCCACGGGCACATCCTGCGCGTGCTGACCGCGCGCTGGCTCGAGATGGAGCCGGCGGCAGGGTCCCGCTTCAAGCTCAGCGCCGGTGGCGTGGGCGTGCTCGGCCTCGAGCGGGACACCGCGGCGCTCGAGCAGTGGAACTGGACGCCCTGAGGGCCTGAGCGGGCCGACGTCCGGCCAAGTTCTCGCCGTGACAGATGTCACGGCTGAATTCGGCCGGGCGGCACTTACCGTGGGCGAAGGCGCGCCCTTCGCTCTGCGCATGACATCGACCCGAGACAATCCGGACGGCCCGGCCATTGAGGTCCGGGATCTGCGCAAGTCCTACGGCAGCACGGAAGCGGTGCGCGGGGTGAGCTTCGAGGTAGAGCGCGGCGAGGTGTTCTGCCTGCTGGGCCCCAACGGGGCCGGCAAGACCACGATCGTCGAGATCCTCGAGGGATATCGGTCGCGCAGCGCAGGGGAGGCCCGGGTGCTCGGGCTGGACCCCGCCGACGGCGAGCGCGAACTGCGCGAGCGCGTGGGAATCGTGCTCCAGCAGTGCGGGGTGCAGGGAGACCTGACCGTGGCCGAGCTGATCGAGATGTACGGGCGCTACTACAAGCGCGGGCGCCCGGTCGACGACGTGATTGAGTTGGTCGAGCTGGTCGAGAAGCGCGACGCAAGAGCGAAGGATCTGTCCGGCGGGCAGCGCCGTCGCCTGGACCTCGCGCTGGCGCTGGTCGGCGACCCTGACCTGATCTTCCTTGACGAGCCAACCACGGGCTTTGATCCGGCGGCTCGGCGTCAGGCTTGGAGCACGATCCGGTCCCTGTGCGATATGGGCAAGACGATCTTTCTGACCACGCACTTCATGGACGAGGCGCAGCATCTCGCTGACCGCGTCGCGGTGATGCGAGCCGGAGAGATCATCGCGCTCGGAGCACCCGGGGAACTGGGCGGGCGGGATCTGCGTCCGGCGGAGATCAGGTTCTCGCTTCCGGCCGAGTGGTCACTGGGCGATGTGCCGGAGATCCCGGTTCAGCAGCGCTCGATCGAGAATGGACGAGTGCTGATCCTCACCACCGAACCCGTGGTGGCCGCGCAGAGGATCACCACCTGGGCGCTCGAGCGCGGCGTCGACCTCGGCCATTTCTCGGTCGCTCAGCCGACGCTCGAGGACATCTACCTGGAGTTGACGGGCTCCGGCGGCGAGCCGGAGAGAGAGGAGGCAGTCCGATGAGCTCTGCCGCGACAGGCGCCTTTGGACGGGACATCGGTCTCGTCGGATGGCAGATCCGCTACGAGCAGCGCGCGTACTGGCGCAACCGGGGACGAGGGGTGTTCACGTTCGTGTTCCCGCTGATGTTCCTGGTGATCTTCGCCAGCCTGAACAATGGGCAGCACCTGAGCACCCGGGGCAACATTCCCTACAACGCGTTCTTCGTGCCGGGGATCCTGGCCTACGGCGTGATCGCAACGACGTACATCAACATGGCGATCGGCACGGCGATCCTGCGGGACGAGGGGATTCTCAAGCGGATGCAGGGGACGCCGCTTCCGCGGTGGGCCTACATCGCCGCGCGGATCGGCTCGACCTGCGTGATCGTGGCCCTGATGACCGTGGTCACGGTAGGGCTCGGAGTCGTCGCCTACGGGGTCCACCTCCGGGCCGGCGCGATTCCGGGGATGGTCGTTGTGCTGGTGCTCGGGACGGCCGCCTTCACCACGTTGGGGATCGGGATCACCCGGTTCATCCCCAACGCCGAGGCGGCCCCGGTGATCGTGAACCTGTCGATCCTGCCGCTGACCTTCATCTCCAGCATCTGGTTTCCGGCCGACACGATGCCGAGTTGGCTCAAGGACGTCGCCAAGGCCTTTCCGATCCGAGCGCTGGCCGACGGTTTGCAGTACGCATTCGATCCCCGGCGGACCGGGGCCGGCCTCAACGCGCAGGACATCCGGACACTCGCGATCTGGTCGGTCGTGGGGATCGCGCTGATGCTCCGGTTTCTGCGCCGGCCCCAGGGAGAGTGAGCGTGCGGCGCTGGTTTGACGGCGAACGGGGCCCGTGGGGCCGCTGGCGCTCCGGGCGCGGCGTGCGTCTCGGCACTGCGCTGATCTGGCTGGGGTTCGTCGTCTTTCCGGTGGTCAACGCCTTCACCAATCGCGGTTCCACGCCTCGCCACGTGCTGGCGATCTCCGGGGCGCTGACGTTCGTCGTCGCCTATGTCGCCCTGATCGTCTGCTGGCGTTCCGCGCGGCGGGCTCGGCTGGCGCCGGCATTGTTCGTCGTGCTGATCGCGGTGGCAACCGCGCTGACGCTGGCCGACCGGCCCGGCTGAGGATTCCTGTTCATCTACTGCGCGGCCTGCACGGCGCTGATCGCAGCGCCCGCGGTCGGGTTCGCGAGCGTGGTCGGCTTCTCGATGCTGGCCGGGGGGTTGTCGGCTCTGGGCGGCGCGTCTGCCGGCACGGCGGTCGGGTTCGTCACCAGCTGCCTCGGGATCGGCCTGCTGATGCTGCTGATGCGGGACCTGCGGGTGCGCAACGATGAACTGAGTCGCGCCCGCGCGGAGCTGGCGCGGCTGGCCGTGGCCGAGGAGCGAGAGCGCTTCGCTCGGGACCTGCACGACCTGCTTGGGCACACGCTGTCGGTGATCGCGCTCAAGGCCGAACTGGCGGGACG
>DATCPD010000029.1:0-2190 GCA_036564325.1 Solirubrobacteraceae bacterium
CGTCCGTCGAAGCCTCCGCCACGCTCAGAGTAGCCGATCCGCCAGGGCCGATGACCGGGGGTATCCGCCCCTGTTGCTACCGCGCGATGCTACCGGGAGGCGCGGCTGCTACTTGCCCAGCCCTCACGACTGAGCGTCTGGGTGTGAGCACCGAGTGGCTCCGGCGTGCGGCCCGCGACCGCGAGGGTTCGGCCAGCACCTCCGGCGAGAATGCCGCGCGGTGGTACAGCGCCGCGGCCCGGGCGTTGAGCGGCGGGGCGTAGTGGTAGCCCTGTGCAACGTCACAGCCCATCGCCGACAGGAGCGCCGCCTGCGCCCTCGTTTCCACGCCCTCGGCCACCACGCTGAGCCCCAGCTCGTGCGCCAACCGGACAACGGCCTCGACGATAGTGCGGTCTTCCCCGGCCGCGCCGAGACCGGTAATGAAGGAGCGGTCGATCTTGACCCGATCGATTGGGAAGTCCCGCAGGTGGCTCAGGTAGCTGTAGCCGATGCCGAAGTCGTCCACGGTCAGCACGAGGCCGAGCTCCTTGAGCCGGCGCAGCACGTCGCGAATCTCCTCCGAAGCCTCGAGCACGGCGGTTTCGGTGATCTCCAGCTCGAGGGCGTCGGGAGGGAGTCCAGATTCGGCGAGCGCGCTGCGGACTACGTCGACCAGGTCCGGCTGCAGAATCTCCGGCGCCGACAAGTTGACGCTAACCGTCAGCGGCGGGCTAGAGCGATGCCGCGGCTGCCAGCGGCGCACCTGGCGACACGCCTCGCGCAGCACGAAGCGTCCCATCGGCACGATCAAGCCGGTCTCAGCGGCGACCTCGAGGAAGTCCGATGGTGGCCGCAGGCCGCGTCCCGGCTGCCGCCAGCGGACGAGCGCCTCGAAACCGGTGAGTGCTCCGTCGGGAAGGCGGATCTGGGGCTGATAGAAGACCTCGAGCTCGTTACGCTCCAGGGCGAGGCGCAGGTCAGCCTCAACCTTCCGACGATCTACAGTCCCGGCGCTCATCTCGGTCGTGAAGATCTCCACGCGACCCGGGCCGGACTGTTTCGCATGGTGAAGAGCGGCATCGGCTTGGCGAATGAGTTCATCGGCGGTCTCGCCCCCGCGGGTGACTGCCACGCCAATCGTCATCGTCACGTACAGCCTGACGCCGTCAAAATGGAACGGTTGGAGGAGGCGGCTCTGGATCCGGTCCGCCAGCGCGGCCACCGCCGCGGGCGTGGTCCGACCGCGCACGAGCACCCCAAATTGATCCTCGCTGAACCGCGCCAATGTGTCGTTGGCGCGCAGGCCGCCGCGCAGACGCTCCGCGACGGCCCGCAGCACATCGTCGCCGCGCCCGTGACCCAGCCTGGCATTGATCTCCATGAAGCGGTCGATGTCGAGGAACAGCACCGCTGCTGAGCTGCGCCGTCGCGCGCCGCCACTGACGGCATGCTCCACCCGGTCGGTAAAGAGCGCCCGGCTGGGAAGCCGCGTGAGCTCGTCGTACAGGGCGGCGGGACCAAGCGCGCCAACGCCGGGTTCGTGCTCCGCCGGCCGCGCGATGAGCAGGACGCGCCATAGCATACCCAGCCCCTCGATAGGGCCCACTGAAACGTCGATCCGGCGAGGATCTGCCCCCTCGGGGCGAAGCAGTAGCCGATGCCGGCCTACCGCTTTAGCGTCCGGCGCTGGCATGTCTGGCAAGAACGATGCGATCGGGCGGCTGGCAGCTTCGCTGGTGGACACTCCAAGCAGGGTCGAGGCCGATGGGTTGCAGAAGCAGACGCGTGCATCGCCGTCGAGCACGATGATGGCGTCGGGGGCGCCGTCGAACAGCTCGCCCAGCGCGGTGTCGTCCACTCCGTCCTCCAACCTGAGGCCTTGAATCGGAACGATGCGCGGTGTGTTGCCGGACGTCACCATGACGAAAGTCCCGTCCGTGTCCGCAGTGAATCCACTGGGGGCGGTCGTCAGCGACTCCCGAGGCTCCGCGGCCGACGAGCGAGCCGGGAGGTCCAAGCCATGGCGCCGGACCGTGCCTACCAAGGTCGACCCGTCCCGAAAGGGGAACCCCCGAGGACCGCCCGATTCGTGCTTCCCGTCGTCCCGCTCCAGGGCCGATCAGAAGGAGGTCCTTGCCGAGTGCTGACGTCGGCGTCTACCGCGACTCGGGGTCGGCCTGGATCCCGCCGAACCTTGTGGCTTATGGT
>DATCPD010000037.1:0-6737 GCA_036564325.1 Solirubrobacteraceae bacterium
ACCTCGACCTCCAGACCGGAGCCCACGTCACGCGAGTGCTGTTCGACGGCGTGCGCGCGGTCGGCGTCGAGGTCGACAACGGCGCGGCGCTCGAGGAGATCCGAGCCGAGCGAGAAGTGATCCTCAGCGCCGGCGCCTACCAGAGCCCGCAGATCCTGCTTCTCAGCGGCGTCGGGCCGGCGGCCGACCTGGAGCTGGTCGGCCTCCCGCAGCTGCACGAGCTCCCCGTCGGCCAGGGTCTCCAGGACCACCCATCGACCTGGATCACCTACACGACCAACGAGCCCTCTCTGCTGGGCGCCGAGACCGAGGAGAACCTCGTCCTGCTCCAGACCGAAGGACGGGGTCCGCTGACCTCGAACTTCGCCGAAACGGGCGGCTTCATCCGCACCCGCGACGACCTCGAGGCCCCGGACGTCCAGCTGCACATGATCCCGCTCCTGTTCCCCGAAGCCGGCGCGGCGGAGGTGCTGGTCGACGGCTGGGCGCTGTCGGCGTGCCTGCTGCGGCCCACGAGCTCCGGGTTCGTCAAGCTGCGCTCGCGCGTCCCGACCGCCAAACCGCGGATCCTCCACAACTACGTCGCCTCGCAGGAGGACCGCGCGGCGCTGGCCGCCGGCGTACGCCGCGCGGTCGAGATCGCCAATCAGCCGGCGCTCAAGGCCGTCACCACGGGCGCATACGGCGTGCCCGCCGGCGATGACGAGGCGAGCATCACGGCGCACATCGAGCGCAACACGACAACGCTCTACCACCCGGTGGGGACGTGCGCGATGGGTTCGGTGGTCGACTCCGAGCTTCGGGTGCTGGGGCTCGAGTCGCTGCGCGTGGTCGACGCCTCGGTGATGCCGACGCTGATCCGGGGCAACACCAACGCGCCGACGATCATGATCGCCGAGCGGGCCGCCGACCTGATCCGCGGCACGGTCACGGCCCCGCGTGTGGCCGGGACGCAATCGGCCGCGGCGTAGCGGCGATGCAGAAGGGCGCCCTGCGCCTCGGCGCGGTCGTTGTCGTGATCGCGGTGTCGGGCGCCGCCACGACCGCGCTCACGAGTTCGCCGGCCGCCGGCCAGGCCCATGTCCTGCGGCATCTCTCGGTGTTCGCGCTGGCCAACCGCTGTTTCGCGCTGCGGTCGCTGGCCAACGGTCGCTATGTCGCCGCTTCGGGGGCGGCCGCCTATGCAGCCGACGCGCCGACGAAGTCGGCCGCCGCGGCGTTTGATCTCCGGCCGACCGGGCTCGCGAGGTACCTGCTCTACGAAAGCCGGGCCGAGCTTGTCGCGATCGGCTCGGGTCAGAGCGTGACGCGGGTCGCCGGCGCCGGCCCGCGGACCGAGTTCGCGCCCGTCGCTTCGGCCGCCGACCCGGGGGCGTTCTCGCTCCGCTCCACGGCCAGCCGCCGCCGCCTCGAGACCGGCGCCGGATCCCGTCTGATGACCACCGCCGTCGCGGGCGCCCGTAGGGCGGTCTTCATCTTCGTCTCGCGCTCGGGCTGCCGGCCGTTCCCCGAGGCGCAGGTGGACGCGACGGTGCACGGCGCAGGGGTGCGGACCGAACACGGGAAGATCTCCGGCTTCATCGACGACCACGTCCACGTCACCGGCAACATGCGCTCGGGCGGCGACGTGATCTCCGGGGAGCCGTATGATCGCTTCGGGATCCCCACGGCGCTGGGCCAGGACGTCAAGGTCCACGGGCCCAACGGGAGTCTCGACCTGACCGGGAACCTGCTGCGAAGCGGCGTGCCCGTCGGGACCCACGACACACACGGCTGGCCGACGTTCAAGGGCTGGCCGAAGTTCAACTCGATGACCCACCAGCAGGCGTACTACGTCTGGATCGAGCGGGCATGGAGGGCCGGGATGCGGATGATGGTTGCGCAGACGGCCGATGACGGGCCGCTCTGCCGGCTCGAGCCGCGCCGGGCGACCAGGACCTGCTCGGAGACTACGTCGATCGAGGCTCAGATCCGGACGCTGAAGGGGCTCCAGAACTACGTCGACGCCCAGAGTGGCGGCCCCGGGCGGGGCTGGTTCCGCCTCGTATACAGCCCGGCGCAGGCGCGCCGCGTGATGGAGTCAGGAAAGCTCGCGGTGATGATCGGTATCGAGTCCTCGGACCTGTTTGGGTGCAGCGAGCTGGGTGGCCACGCCCAGTGCACGCGGGCCGACATCAACCGCGGTTTGGCGAACTACAAGCGCCTGGGCGTGCGGGGCATGTTCGTCGCCCACTGGATCGACAACGCGTTCTCGGGCGCCGCCCTTGAAAGCGGGACCACGGGCGTGTTCATCAACATCCTCAACCGCTTGCAGACCGGCAGCTACTTCAAGACCTCAGGCTGCCCCGGCGCGGGCCAGGGCGTCACCGTCCACACACTCAGCCCGTCGACGCTGCGCGCGCTGAGCGCTTTCTTCCCGGCGGCCAAGTCGATTGCCAACCAGCCGATGCCGGCCTACCCCAGCGGTCTGCAGTGCAATTCTCGGGCCCTGACCTCACTCGGGCGCTACCTGATCCAGCGGATGATGGCCAACCACATGCTGATCGAGGTCGACCACCTGAGCGAGCCGGCCCGGGACGAGGTTCTGGCGATCGCCGCCAAGGCCCACTATCCGCTGATCTCGAGCCACAACGGCACCGGCGGTGAGTGGACGCCGGCCGAGCTGATCCGCCTGTACAAGCTCGGCGGCTTCGCTGCCGTCACCCCCGACATCGCCCCGGCGCTGGCCGCCAAGATCTTGAGGATGGTCAAGTTCAAAGCCCGAGGGCTGTTCTTCGGGGTTGGACTCGGGACCGACACGAACGGCTTGGGCGCGCAGCCTGGGCCGCGCCCCGACGCCGCCGCTCACCCGCTCCGCTACCCGTTCCGGTCTTACGATGGCTCGGTCACGCTCACGCGCGAGCGCACCGGGACGCGCACGTTTGACCTCAACCAGGACGGTGTCGCCCACTTCGGGCTGATCCCGGACCTGATCGCCGACATGGACCGTACGAGCGCGGGACGGCGGGCCACGGCGCTGCTGTTCAACTCGGCCGAGGCCTACCTCGAGAGCTGGCAGCGAGCGTTCGATCACCGCTGAGAGCGGGTTGCCGCAGCGCGTGGCACTCCCTCAGTGCAGCAGGATCCGCAGCGCCACGACGAGCAGCCCGAGAAGCACTCCGCATGCGGTCTGCGTCAACAGCTCGCGACCTTCCAGTCCCGCTCGCGCTCCGATCACGATCTCGGTCGCCGCGATCACGATCGCGCAGGTCCACGATGCCGCGCTCACCGCCGAGGAGAGGCTCGCGCCGGCGGCGCCCCATATCAGTAGCGCGAGGAACGGGATCAACGCGCCGACGAGCACTCCGAGTTCGCGCTTGGCCGCGGCCTTGAAGCCGGCCAGCCGGAAGGGCTCGCCGCCACTGAGCCGATCTCCCGCGAACTCGGAGTAGGAGAGGGCGAGCCAGTACAAGAAGATTGTCAGCGCGACCGCGCCGATCGTCTTGGCATACGTCTCCTGCCGCGCGCTCTCGGCAGCCAGCAGCGCGCCCAGGGCGATCGTGCCGTATACGAATCGGCCTGGGGTGGCGAGCATGGCCGAATTCTCGCCCGCTGGGCGGATGATCAGCCACCACTGACGGCTGGCGCACGCGGGCCTGATCGGGGAGACTGACGCGGTTCACGAGCGCCAAGGAGAGGAGCACCGCCGATGGAGCACCAGATCGATGCGAAGCGGATCCACCACGAGTGGGACAACACGCTCGACCCGACCCTCCGGGTCGATCCCGGCGACGTCGTGCACTACGACCTGCTGATGGCGGGCCACGGCCAGGTTCAGGAGGGCGACACGTTCGCCGAGACCAAGTTCGATTTCGACACGCTGTACAACCTGCTCGGCCCTGTCCACGTCGACGGCGCGCAACCCGGAGACACTCTGCGGATCGAGATCCTCGAGCTCGAGCCGGGCGACTGGGGCTGGTGCGTGATCCTGTCCGGGCTGGGCACGCTCCCCGATCTGTTCCCGGAGCCGTACCTGCGCACGTTCGACCTGCGCGGCGGCAGCCAGATCGAGTTCGGGTCCGGCGTGCGGATCCCGTTCGCTCCCTTTCTGGGCACGATGGGCAACGCTCCCGATGAGCCGGCCACGGCGTCCGCGTTCCCGCCGCACAAGGGCGGCGGCAACGTCGACACGCGTCACCTCACGGTCGGCTCGACACTTTGGCTGCCGGTGTGGTGCGAGGGCGGACTGTTCTCCTGCGGGGATCCGCATGCCGCGCAGGGCGACGGCGAGGTGTGCGTGGCGGCGCTCGAATGCGACATGCGGGCGACGCTCCGGTTCGAGCTCGAGAAACGGACGATCCCGGCACCGTACTTCCGAACCGCGGGCGCGCTCACGGCGATGGTCGAGGGTCGAGGCCATCATGGCGCGATGGGAATCGCGCCCGACCTGATGGAGGGAGCGCGGAGCGCGATCGCCGCGATCGTGGACTGGCTCGTCGACGAGCACGGCCTCTCCCGCCAGGACGCCTACATGCTCTGCAGCCTGGCTGGGGATCTGAAGATCCTCGAGTTGGTCGACGCCGGCATGTGGAACGTCGGAATGACGCTCCCGCTGTCGATCTTCTCCGGCGAGGGAGCCTCTGGGTGAGCGAGACCGTCGAGCAGCTTGACGCGAACGAGTGGCCGATCGTCCTCGACGGCGCGCTTATGCGCTCCGGCCAGGCGGCGATCCCGGCTGGCGACGACGGACTGATCCGCGGCGACGGGGCCTTCGACGCCTTTCCTGTGCGAGACGGGCGCCCGTTCGCCCGCGCAGCGCACCTCGACCGTCTCGAGCGCTCATGCGACGCGCTGTTGCTGGCGTGCCCGCGCGCGGCCCTCGAATCCGACATCGACCTGCTGCTGACCCGGGCGCCGGCAGGCGACGCCGTCGTGCGCGTGGTCCTCACCCGGGGCGGCCGGCGCCTGTGCCGGCTCGAGTCACCCGGCGACCCCGAGTCGCTCACGCGGCCGGTGCGATTGCTGCCGGTCGAATATCAGCCGTCGGTCCTGCTCGACGGCGTCAAGACGCTGTCCTACGCCGCCAACATGCTGGCCTCCAGGCGCGCGGTGTCCACGGGGTTCGATGACGCGCTGCTGGTGAGGCCTGACGGGACCGTGCTCGAGGGGACGACGTGTTCGATTTTCTGGGTCAGCGATGGCCGGCTGCGAACCCCTGCGCTGGAGACCGGAATTCTGGCCTCGATCACCCGGCGGGTGATCGTCGAGAGCTTCGACGTCGAGCAGGGCACGTTCCCGATCGACGATCTCGTCCAGGCTGAGGAGGCTTATCTGGCCTCGACCGCGCGCTTGGCGCAGCCGGTGGCGGCGATCGGCGAGGCGGTTCTGGCCGCGGCGCCGGGGAAGCACACTCTGCTTGCGCAGGGCGTGATCGAACGGGCGATGGCCGAGGGCGCGATCGCCTGATGGCGCAGGGCGCGATCGCCTGATCAGCGGCTGACGGTCAGCTCCTGAAGCAGCGGCGTCAGCTTCTCAATCGTCCCCGTGCTGGTCTTGACCTGGAGGATGCCCGCGATGATCCGGACCCGGACGAACCGGGCGCGGACCCGCGGGAAGGACAGCTTGTCCGTCGTCCGGTTCTTCCCGCCGTCGACGCTCGCCACGGTGAGCCACGAGCGACCGTTCTGCGAGACCTGCAGTGTGTAGCTGCTCGGGCGCACCGTCCTGACCGGCTTCGGCGGTGGCGGGACGTTCGGCTTGCTCGGGGGCTCGGGCCACATCTGGCCCCACTGCACGACGGCGTGGCCCAAGAGCGCCAACCCGCTGTGGGTCGGGCTCGTCAGCGTCGCCGGGAGCTTCGCGGGCTGCCAGTCGGTGGCCGGGCTGCCGTCGACCGCGGCCAGCGCCGGGGCGCCGGGCAACGCGCTGGACGAGGACGCGTTCTGGCAGCGGACAGCGTCGCTGGTCGGCTTCAGGTCGGGCCGCGCGGTGGGGATCCGCAGCGCCTGCCCGGGGGCGAGCGTGCCGTTGCCGGCCGGCGTGCTCACCGGCATCGCCGCGCCGCTGTCGAGCGTCACCGTCGTGCTGGTGCGCCCGACGGAGATCGTGAACCTGCGCCCACGCCACGACAGGTTGTGCAGGACGACGCCGGAGAGCTGACTCGTGAGGCTCGGCGCGATACGGACCTCGTTGGGCTGCCAGCGCAGTCCGGAGTAGCCGTACAGGAACTCCTGCAGGAACCCGCCGATCCCGGTCATGAACGTGAACGCCCCGCCGGTCTTCGTCTCGGAGAACTGATTGAACACGTCGCGGATGAAGGGCTCGTAGCTCCGCTGGGTGTAGACGAAGCTCGCGCACCCGGCCGTACCGAGGGTCGAGCTGTCGATCGAGTTGACCGCGTCGCTCATCGACGGGCCGCCCGGGTCTGTGCGCGGGACGTAGAAGTTGAGGTCGTTCTGCGCGATCCTGCCCGGCATCGGGAACTGCCACGGGTACTGGATCAGGGTCACGTCCGCCTGCTTGACCAGCTGCGAGCGGTAGCTCGAGAACTCGGGGTGCACGCCGGCCTTGACCGGCACCACCAGTCCGGCGGCGATCGCCGCCCAGCTCGCAGGCACCGACGCACCGAGCACGTTTGCCGCCTGGATCGCGTTTTGAAGCGTCGTCTTGGCACCGACGTTCGTGAATGCCTCGTCGTTGACGTCGGGGTTCTCCTCGTCGGGACCCGTGACGTTGTCGATGTGGTAGCTCCCGTCGGC
>DATCPD010000080.1:0-1919 GCA_036564325.1 Solirubrobacteraceae bacterium
GAGGCCGTTCCGCGGAGCCGGCATCGTCAGCCTGTCGGCGCGATCCTCCGGCTCCGGGTCGCCGCAGCCGACGCCGCGCAGCACGGACTGGGCCTCGTCGCGGTCCGCCGCGCTCGCGAGCTCGACCTCGAGGATCTGACCGCCGATGCGCTCCTTCAGCTCGTTCCCGGTGCCCTCGGCGATCACCCGGCCGTGGTCGATCACCGCGATCCGATCCGCGAGCTCGTCCGCTTCCTCCAGGTACTGGGTCGTCAGCAGCAGCGTCGTTCCCTCTCGCACGAGCTCGCGCACGATCGACCAGATCTCGTTACGGCTGCGCGGATCGAGCCCGGTCGTGGGCTCATCGAGAAAGAGGATCCGCGGCCGCGTCAGCAGGCTCGATGCGAGGTCAAGTCGACGCCGCATCCCGCCGGAGTAGGTGCGCGCCGGCCGGTCGCCGGCGTCCGCGAGATCGAAGCGCTCGAGCAGCTCGTCCGCGCGCCGCCGCGCCTCGGTCGGCGAGAGGTCGAACAGCCGGCCGAACATCACCAGGTTCTCGCGACCCGAGAGGATCTCGTCGACCGCTGCGAACTGCCCCGTCAGCCCGAGCAGCTCGCGGACGGCGGGAGCGCTTCCCACCACGTCGCGCCCGAAGACCTCGGCGCGTCCGGCGTCAGGCGTCAGCAACGTCGCCAGCACGCGCACAAGCGTGGTCTTGCCCGCTCCGTTCGGCCCCAGGAGTCCGAACACGGTGCCCTCCGGAACGGATAGGTCGACGCCCGCGAGCGCGGCTGTCGCGCCGAAGCTCTTCGCCACTCCCTCGACGCGGACGGCAGGAGCGGAGGCAGCTGACGAGGACATCCTGGGCGACCCTAACCGGATCGTTGCGGTCGACCTGAGCTTCAGCGCCGTCTTGTCCACGCCCGACTCCCCACGCACCCCAGCGCCCGGCTCTCACTCGCGCCCCACCGTGTCACGGGTATTCCGGTTTCTCGGCAGTCGATCCCCGCTCACGTGCCGACAAGGGCGGGCTCGGCGACGTCCACGCCCTGAACATCGCGCCTGTGCAGCAGCGCCGCGATCAGGACAGCGCCCACCAGCATCAACCCACCGGCTGTGAGCTCGGGCGCATAGTGCGGCGCAGCGACCCGCAGAAACGACGAAACCCGCTCTGTGAGCGGGCTCCGGAGGTACCGCCACGGGGATTCGAACCCCGGTTTCCGCCGTGAGAGGGCGGCGTCCTAGTCCCCTAGACGATGGCGGCTCGGCTGGGCGATTGTAGCGGCCTCACTAGGCTCGGTTCGGTGGATGAGCGAGTGCGGACCTTGCTGTTCGGAGCGGCCGCTTGCGCGGGGTTGTTCGGCCTGATTCTGCTGCTCGCGTACACGGTTCCGGGCGCTCGGGAGCTCGATGCGAAGGCCCTCGAGGGGTTCCTCGGACTCCAGCGTCCGAAGGTGGACCACTTCACCGAGACCATGGTGCGGCTGGGGGACCCTCCGACCGTCGGGGCGGTGGGAGTGCTGCTGGCTGCGATCGCGCTGCTGCGCGGCCGGCCGCGCGTCGCTCTCGGCGTGATCGCGCTGCTGGCCGTGACGAGCGTGTCGAGCCAGGTGCTGAAGGGGCTGCTTGCCTACCCGCGCTTCGCGGGGCAGACCGGCGAGGCCCACGTGACGCCGGCGGCGTTCCCGAGCGGGCATTCCACGGCCGTGATGACGCTGGCGATCGCCACCGTGATGGTGGTGCCGCCGCGCATGCGGGCGCTCGCGGCCGTGGTGGGCGGCGGGCTGGCGCTGACGGTGGGCATCAGCGTCGTGCTGCGTGGGTGGCACTTCCCGAGTGACGTGGCGGGCGGCTTCCTGCTCGCCACCGGCTGGGGCCTGACGCTCGTCGCGGCGCTCCGGCTGGCTGACCTGCGCTCGCCCGAGCGGACGATGCGGGGG
>DATCPD010000083.1:0-15322 GCA_036564325.1 Solirubrobacteraceae bacterium
GTGCCGCACCGTCGCCTTACTCCGGTCCACGGCCGCCGCGATCTCGGCGATGCTCAGCCCGCCCTCCACCAGGCGCTCGAGTTCGTCCCGGTCAATCCCGCCCCGTGCCGCGTGGCGCTCCCGGTTCACGGCCTCCAGTCCGAACTTCGCCATCCAGTAGGAAATCGTTGACGGATGCCGGTTGAAGCGCGCGGCAATCCCCTCGACACTGAACCCCTGACTCAGCAGCACCTCTAATGACTCGCGTTTCACTTTCGTCCTCCCATCGACTGAGCGAACGTATGTTCGCATCGATGGCAGACGGAAACGTCCCCGCAACCAGTCGCCTACAACGCGCCCTCGAGCCGGGCCACCACCTCGTGGATCCGCTCCAGCACGCGCTCACGCGAGTGGGCGAGCTCGTTGGTCCCTGACCCGCCGCGCGCGCGGCCGCGGGCGATGGCGCGGTCGAGCCGAGCGCGCTCGAGCACCAGCTCCGCGTGCTCGAGGCGCTCGGGGCTGGGTCCCCGTCCGCGTCCCGCGAGCGCGACCAGGTCGGCGATCGTCCGAGCGAGGGCGTCGTCGTCGGGGGGCAGGTCCGACAGCGGTGCCTCGGTGCGCTCGCGCAGATGCCGGGCGGCGCGGCGGAGCACCTCGCTGGTCAGCAGCTCGTCGGGGTCGATCGAGGCGAGCATCTTGGCGCCGGGCTGCGGCAGGGCGATGCACAGCGCGAGGAAGTCACGCTCGGCGCGCAGGCTCTGATCGAGCGCGGGCGCGGTCGGGGCAGGCTCGCTCGCGCCGCCCCCGAGTGGCACGGGGCGCGCCCGGGCCGGACCGCCGGCCATCAGCGCGGCCAGCCGCGCTTCGCTCAGCTCGAGGCGGCTCGCCACCTGGCGCGTCAGCTCGTCGCGCAGCGCGCTGGCGGGCACGTCGGCCAGCACCGGGCGCAGCTCCTCGAGGGCGCGGTCCTTTCCCTCGGCGCTGCGCAGGTCCGCGCGCTCGAGGATCCGCTCGACGTTGAACACGACGAACGGAACCGAGGCCTCCACCAGGGCTCGCAGCGCGTCGGCCCCCTCGCGCTCGACCAGCTCGGCCGGATCGGTGCCCTCGGGCAGCGGGACGACGCGCAGCTCCAGCTTGGTTTCGGCTGCCAGCCGCGCCGCGCGGAGCATCGCCTCCTGGCCGGCGCGATCGGCGTCGAGGCACAGGACGAGCACCTGGACGACCCGCTCGAGCTCGCGCACCTGCTCCTCGGTCAGCGCCGTGCCCATGATCCCAACCGCATTGCGCAGGCCGGCCTGGTGCAGGGCGAGGACGTCGGTGTAGCCCTCGACCAGGATCATCTGCCCGGCGCGCGCGGCCGTCGAGCGGGCCAGATCGATCCCGAACAGCTGGCTTCGCTTGTGGTAGAGATCGCTGTCGGAGGTATTGAGGTACTTCGGCCGCTGGTTCTCACGCATCGCGCGGGCGCCGAAGCCGCGGACCCGCCCCCGGGAGTCGGCGGACGGGAACATGATCCGCTCGCGGAAGCGGTCGTAGACCTGGCCCTGCCGGGCTTTCGAGCGCTGCACCAGGCCGGCGGCGAGCAGCTCCTCGTCGCTGAATCCCGAGCTGCGCGAGGCGCGCAGGATCCGGTCCCAGGCGCTGGGCGCGTAGCCGACCCGGAACTCGCGCAGCGTCTCCTCGCTCAGGCCCCGCCCGAGCAGGTACTCGCGGGCCGGGGCCGCCTCCTGCGCGTCCCACAGGTACCGGGCGTAGTAGGTGGCGGTTCGGCCCAGGAGCCCGTAGAGCCGCTCGCGCCGAGCCCGCTTCGACGCCGCCACCGGGTCCTCGTCCTCGGTCTCCAAGCGCACCCCGAACCGATCGGCCAGAGACTCGAGCGCGCCCTTGAAGTCCAGGCCCTCGGTCTCCATCACGAACGTGAACGGGTCTCCGGAGACATGACAGCCGAAGCAGTAGTAGTGCTTCTGCTCGGGGCGCACGTGGAACGAGCCTGTGCGCTCGTCATGGAAGGGGCAGTTGCCGAAGTAGCTGTCGACTCCGGCGCGGCGCAGCGACGTGCGCGAGGAGATCAGGGCGAGCATGTCGACCGCGTCGAGAACGCGGTCACGCGAGTCGGCGGTGTAGCGGCTCACGGCGCGAAGGCCACCGGGACGCTGAGCGCCTGAAACGCCTTGATGGCGAACCGATCGGTCATGCCCGCTAGGTAGTCGGTCACGCGCCGCGCCAGGTCGCCGTCGGGAGTCGACGGCGGGATCTCCTCCGGATGTGCGCACAGGTGATCGAACAGGGTGCGGATGACGAGCCGGATCTTCTCGCTCTCACGTGTCGCCTCGGGACCGAGGTAGACGCGCTCGAACATGAACGCGCGGAGTTCGCCCATCGCGCCGCCGACGCGCTCGCTCTGGACGATGTCCCCGGCCGCCTCAGAGTGCTCGACGAGGTCGTGGACCAGCGCGTCGATCCGGCGTGGTCCGGTCCCCCCCAGGACCTCGATCGGCCCCTTCGGCAGGTCGTCCGCCCCGATCACGCCGGCTCGCAACGCGTCGTCGATGTCGTGGTTGATGTAGGCGATCCGGTCGACCAGCCGCACGATCCTGCCCTCCAAGGTCGACGGCTCGCGTGCGCGGCCCGAGTGTCCGACGATGCCGTCGCGGACGGGCAGGGTCAGGTTCAGGCCGTGGCCGTCCCGCTCGAGGCTGTCGACCACGCGCAGTGAATGCTCGTGGTGCAGAAACGACGCGCCGAAATGCTCGGCCAGGCACTGATGCAGAGCGTCCTCGCCGATGTGGCCAAACGGAGGATGGCCGAGGTCATGCCCGAGCCCGATGGCCTCGACCAGGTCCTCGTTGAGCGCCAGGGCCCGGGCGACGGTGCGCGAGACCTGAGTCACCTCCAGCGTGTGGGTCAGCCGTGTCCGGTAATGGTCGCCGACCGGGGAGACGAACACCTGCGTCTTGTGCTTCAGGCGCCGGAACGCCTTCGAGTGCACGATCCGGTCGCGGTCGCGCTGAAACGGCGTGCGCAGCCCGCAGTCCGCCTCGTCGCGGACACGAACGGCAGGATACGAGCGCGTGGCCAGCGGCGACAGATCGCGTTCCTCGCGCTCGCGGACACGCTCCGCGAACCTGGCCGCCACCGCTCCGGTGGGATGCTCGTAGCCGATCGTGGTCACTTCCTCGCTCACAGTCCATCGATTCTGACACCCGCGGGGAGGGAGCCGCTCGAGTTGTGACGATGTCGGGATAGACCGCCGCGCGGACGGGAGGATGGACTGGCCACGGATCGGGGGCAACAGCTGGTATCTCACCCCGGGCCGTGCCGTGCGCGGGGTGCTGAAGGTCGGGCGCGGCACGATCGAGGAAATCGGGATCGCTGACGGCAGGCTGGTCGGCGACCGTCAGCAGGCCAGGCGCTTGCTGAGGTACTAGGCCAGGCGCTTGTTGAGGTACTAGGCCGCGCGCAGCAGCGGGCGCAGGCGAACGTGGGCGTGATGCTCGGCCGTTTCGGTGATCGCCCGCTCGGCCTGGCGCAGCGCGCGCTCGGAGGCGTCGGGGGCGCGGGCCAACGGCTGGCCCAGCGCAGCGACGAGGAACCGGTAGGCCTCTTCGTCGAGCGCGAAGGCCGCCGCCTCGCACGACGTGCAGACGACGCCCCCGGAGGCGGCCGAGAAGCCCTGGAGGTGCTCAGGCTCCCCACACGAGGCGCAGGCGGCCAGCTGCGGCACGATCCCGACCGCGAGCAGCAGCTTCATCCGGAAGGCGAGGCCGTTTCCGGGGCGGGCGTGGACGACGTCGTCGCTCAGCAGCGCGAGCTCGTTGGCCAGCAGCCGGAACACGCCGGGATGGGGGTCGGTGGTCTCGAACAGGCGCGTGACCGCATCGCAGGCCCGGGCGGCGGCATCCAGCGAAGCCGCGTGCTCCCGCAGCGCGCCGTGGGTGGCGACGGTATCCACCCCGGAGACGGTGAACAACTCGCCGCGGCCCTCGTGGAGCATCGCCCGGACGTGGAAGAACGGCTCCAGCCGCGCGCCGAAGCGGCTGCTTGAACGTCGCACCCCCTTGGCGATCGCGCTCAGCCGACCGTGATCCGGCGTATACAGATGCAGGATCCGATCGGCTTCGCCGTAGCGGATCGAACGCAGGACGATCGCCTCCGTCCTCAGCGGTTTAGGCATGCTCGCCTCGCGGCTATCCTTATTGAAGTCATGACTGCCGTCACCGTCTACACCACCGACGCCTGCTCACGCTGCGTCACTGCGAAGGCGCTTCTCGCTCGTCGAGGAGTCGGCTTCCAAGAAGTCAATCTGGCAAAGGACCCGGACGGCCGAGCCGAGCTCTCACGTCAGACCGGGATGGTGACCTTCCCGGTGATAGTGCTCGACGGACGGAGCCTCGGCGGACTCGACGAGCTGATCGCCGCTGATCGCAACGGCCGTCTGCAGCAGCTGATCGCGGCCTAACCGGGCCCGCGCGGCCGCGCCCGTGAGCGCGGCCTGGGCTGGCAGTGCTCGCAGACGTACGTGCCGCGACCGCCAACGACGATCTTGCGGACGGTCGTGCCACAGTTCACGCACGGCTGGCCCTCGCGCAGATGGATCAGGAAGCGGTCCTGGAAGGATCCGCGGGCACCGTCGACATGCCGGAAATCATCGATGCTGGCGCCCTTCGCGTCGATGCCGGCGGCCAATGCCTCCTCGATCGTCTCGCGCAACCGCTCCCACTGCCCCGCGGTCAGCCGTCCCGCCGGGCGCAGCGGGTGCACCCCGGCCCGGAACAGCGCCTCGTCGGCGTAGATGTTCCCCACGCCGGCGATCCGCCGCTGGTCAAGCACGAAGGCCTTGACCGGCGCGATCCGGCTGCGGGCGGCGCGGCGCAGATACGCGGCGGTGAACTCAGGCGTGAAGGGCTCCGCCCCGAGCCGGGCGCTCAGGTACTGCTCGCGCTGGTCGGTGCCGTGGAGCAGGTGGCCGGTACCGAAGCGCCGGGGGTCGACGTAGGCGAGGTGGTGGTCCTGGTCGAACCGGAAGCGCACACGGGTGTGGGGAGGCTCGAGCGGCGGGTCGAACAGGAGTGAGCCGGTCATCCGCAGATGAATCAGCAGATGACGGTCCTCCGAGAGCTCCCAGATCAGGTACTTGCCCGCTCGGGCGACGCGCTCGATGCGCGCGCCGGCCAGTTCCCGCGCGACGGGCTCGGGGGGGTCTGGGCGGGTCCAGCGAGCATCCAGGATCTCCGCCGACTCGATCGTGCGGCCCTCAAGGTGCGGCGCCAGCTGGCGGCGGATCGTCTCGACCTCGGGTAGCTCGGGCACGGGCTAGCTCCCAACCGGTTCGACAAACGATGTGCCGGGCAACGAGGCCTGCCGCCCGGTCAGCCACATCAGCGCGCTGGCGCCAACGTCCGCCATCGGTCCGTCGTGGCGGCGCGAGCCGTGGCCCTCGAAGGAGGCCAGCAGCGGAACGTGCTCCCGGGTGTGGTCGGTATGCGAGCACGTGGGGTCGCACCCGTGGTCGGCGGTCAGCACGAGCAGGTCCTCTGGACGCAGGATCGCCGTCCAATCGGCCACGCGGCTGTCGATCTGCGCGAGCGCGCGGTGAAATCCGGGGACATCGTGCCGGTGACCGTAGACCTGGTCGGTGTCGACCAGGTTGGTGAACACGAGCCCGGAGCTGAGCTCCCTGATCAGCTGCGTCGTCTCATCCAGCGCGCGGGCGTTCGTGGCGCCGGGATGCTGCACGTCGATCCCGACGCCGTCGAACAGCTGTCCCACCTTGCCCACCGTGTGGACGGGGACGTCGGCGTCCTGACACTCCTCCAGGTAGCTCCGTGCCGGCGGCGGCAGCGAGTAGTCGCGGCGGCCGTCGCTGCGCTGAAAGCTGTCCTGGACGCCGCGGAAGGGACGCGCGATCACTCTTCCGACTGCGTGTTCCCCCCGCAGTCCGTGACGCACCTGGCAACAGATCTCGTACAGCTCCGGTGCGGAGATGACCTGCTCGTGAGCGGCGATCTGGAGCACCGAGTCCTGGCTCGTGTAGACGATCAGAGCGCCGGTACTCAGGTGCTCGGCGCCGAAATCGGCGATTGCCTCAAGGCCGTTGTATGGCCGGTTGCAGACCACCTCGCGCCCGCCGGCAGCCCGCACCAGGTCGATCACCGGGTCGGGAAACCCGTCGGGATAAGTAGGCATCGGATGCGGCGAGACGACGCCCATCAGCTCCCAATGACCGGCCGTCGAGTCCTTGCCGGGACCGAGGGCATGCAGCCGGCCATGAAGCACCGGAGCCGTCGCGGGTGGGACGCCCGCCACGGGCAGGATCGAGCCCAGCCCGAGGCGCCCGAGCGCCGGCAGAGTCAGGCCTCCGGCCGCCTGGCTGAGGTGGGCCAGCGTGTTGGTCCCACGATCGCCATATGCCGCTGCGTCCGGGAGCCCACCGACGCCGCAGGCGTCGATTACGACGATGAACGCCCGCCTCACCCGGAGGCTGCCGAGGTCAGCCGCAGCGAGCGTTTCAGCGGCGAGAAGACGGCGTGATCGACCGAATGAAAGGTCGCGGTCGGCGCATACTCGTCCAGCACGACCTCGGAGGTGCCGGTGAACACGTGGGTCGAGCGGACCCGCCGGGGGCTGCCTTTCAGTTGCTCGAACGCGTCGAGCTCGATCGCCGGGTAGCCGGCCACCGTCGCCACCCTCGCTCTGATCAGCCGCAGTGACGGATCCTTCCGCTGGGCCGCGGCGATCAGCTTCCCCTGGGCGGCCGCCAGCGCGGCGGGGCCGGCGGGCGCGGGGGTACGCCGCGGATAATTCCACAGCGCGGCCACGGAACTCGACAGGCTGATCGTCGTGACGAGCGGCGGCCGCCCGCCGATGACGACCCAGTTCACTGGTGCCCTGATCTGGAGCCCTTCGGCGGGAAACCTCAGCCACCGCAGCGCTCCCGCGGCGACCGGCGAGGCGAGGCTGGGGACGGGCGTGCGCGAGTTGCCGCATCCGGCCAACGCCGCCGCGAGGACGAGCAGCGTGCAGGCGGTGGCCAGCGACGCGCGGCGGGCCATGGCGCTAATCCTCTCCGTCCCAGTAGTCGAGGCGCTCGAGCCGCGCGATCAGGCCGATGCCCCGGAAGGCGACCTTGTTCGAGCGGGGGTAGTAACACACGTCCCCGGGGTCCCGCGTGCCGTAGGCGAGGTAGGTCATTCCCTCCGGACCGGCACGAAGCACGTGCGCGATCCCGGTCCCCGCCGGGCGCGAGATCACGCTGCCGGCCTCGATCGCAGTCCCGTCCTGGTCGCCCAGAACCACGGCTCCCTGCCCGCCGAGGATCACGAACAGCTCCTCCTCGAGCGAATGGCAGTGCTGGGCCGTCGCCTCCTTGCCCGGGGCGACCTCGACGTGTTGGAGGCCCGTCTGTACGGAGCCCGCGGCCCGGCCGAGGTTCCGGCGCACCCGGCTGACCCGCGGCCGGGTCAGCGGGTCGGGTGGCACGTCCGCCAGGTTCACGATCGTGCTCGGACGCGGGCCGGGCTCGGGCGGGAGCTCCGGCGGGCCGAGCTCGGCCTCGCGGACGAACTGGATCGGCGCCCCGTCGATCACGCCCGGCACCGAGGCCACGGCGCGGTTTCCGAGCAGTGAGAGCTCCAGACGCGGCAACCGAGTCGCCTCATCCCGCTCACGCGGACCGAACGCGAGCACGTCCAGTCCGTCCTGCGACGCGCGCAGGCTGTGGGCGCCGCCCCCGGGGCGGTAGACGATGCAGTCGCCGGCCGAGACGGGAGCGCTCTTCCCCTTCTGCCAGGAGATGCCGCTCCCGGCCAGCACGTAGAAGATCTCCTCCTGACGGCCGTGCTCGTGAGCGGGCGTCGACCATGCGCCGGGGGCGATCTCGATCCGCCGCAGGCCGACCGTGACGCTGCCGGCGGCTTCACCGAGGAAGGTCCAGCGTGACCGGAGATGCCCGAGGTCGTATGCGCGCGAGGGTGCCTGGTCGAGATGGGTGTTCCCCATCTCGTGGACTTTACGTTTTGCGCTCGATCTGCGCCCGCGGGTGCGCGTCGAAGTACACGTCCCGGAGCCGGTCGGCCGACAGGTGCGTGTAGATCTGGGTGGTACCGATGTCGGCGTGCCCGAGCATCTCCTGCAGTGAGCGCAGGTCACAGCCCCCGGCCAGCAGATGGGTCGCGAACGTGTGACGGAGCGTGTGCGGGCTCATCCGGTGCTCGAGTCCGGCGCTGCGGGCGTGGCCCTGGACGATCTTGTACAGCCCCTGTCGCGACAGCGCACCCCCACGGAGGTTGACGAACACGCGTGGCTCGTCGGTCAGCCCGACGAGGCGGGGACGGGCCCGGGTGATGTATGCCTGCAGGGTCGTGATCGCCTTGCTCCCGATCGGCACGATCCGCTCCTTGGAGCCCTTGCCGTGCGTGCGCAGGACTCCGGCGTCGAGGTCGAGGTTGGCCAATTTCAGCTCTATCGCCTCGGACGCCCGCAGCCCGCAGGCGTACATCGTCTCCAGCAGCGCCCGGTCGCGCAGCGCGGCCGGGCCAGCGCCCTGCGGCTGGGCCAGGAGCCTCGTGACCTCGTCGCGACTGAGCACCTTGGGCAGACGGGCGCTCGACTTGGGCGGGCGCAGCTCGGTGGTCGGGTCGCTTTCCAGGATCGCGTCGCGTCTCAGGTGCCGGTAGAAGGACCGCAGGCAGGCGATCTTGCGCTGCAGGGTTGCCGGCGCGAGCGGGGATTTCCCCTCGCGCCCCTCGGCCAGATCGGATACGAACGCGGCGAGATCGATCGGACCCACGGCCAGCGGATCGACCCCCCGCCGCTGCAGGAACTGGCCGTACTGCTGGAGGTCCGAGCGGTAGGCCTCGAGCGTGTTGCGAGACAGCCCGCGTTCCAGCTCCAGATAGGCGATGAAGTCGAGTGTCAGCTCGGTCAGTGCTCTGGCGGGAGCGGCAGCCTCGGTGGTGGCCATGGGCTCCTATTCGTGGCCCCGGGGCACCGCTCCTCTGTTTGGGGGTCAGGCTGACAGCGGAGTTGCCGCCGCGCGGGTGAAGCTCAGCCACAGCAGCGCGATCAGCGACTTGGAGTCGGCGCACTCGGCGATCGCCTCCTCGAGACGGGCCAGCGGCCAACGGACGATCTCAATCCGCTCGTTCTCCTCGGCCTCGGCGGTCTCGGTCGTGTCGGAGAGGTCGGTGGCCAGGTACAGCCAGACGCGCTCGTCGGTGAACCCGGGGCTGGTGTAGAAGCAGAACAGCTCCCGCCAGCCGGCGGCCTGCTTGCCGATCTCCTCGGCCAGCTCGCGCTGGGCGGTGGCCAGCGGAGCTTCGCCGGGAACATCGAGCTTGCCCGCAGGCACCTCCAGGGAGGCCGGGAGGCCGGCTGCCTCGCGTGGCTGGCGGGTCAGCCACACGTGCTCCTGATCGACCGGCAGGATCCCGACTGCGCCGGGGTGCCAGACCTTGTCCCGGGTGACCTCCTCGCGGTCCTCGTGACGGAATCGCTCGGTTCCGGCCGTGATGATCTTGCCCCTGAAGGCGACCTCCGCATCGAGCTGCTCGAACTCCGGCGTCACAGCGGTGGGACCTCCTCCTCGACCAGCGCGATCGCCACTTCCAGCATCCCCTCCAGCGCATCGACGCTGACGCGCTCATCGGGCTGGTGGGCTCGCTCGGTGCCGTTGGCCAGGTTGACCGACGGAAAACCGGCCGCCTCGAACGCGTTCGTGTCCGAGCCTCCGCCGCTGCGAACCTGCCGCGGCTGATAGCCGCACGCGCTGAGCGCGCGCTCGGCCAGCATCACTGCCGGCGCGCGGGGCTTGATCCGATACCCCCTGAACATCCGCTGCACGGTCACGTCGAGGTCGCATTCGGCCGCGTCGGCGGCGTCCTGAAAGCGGTCGATCATCTCGGTCAGCACCTGCTCGACGCGACCGTCGTCGAGTCCCCTGACCTCGCATTCGACGCGGCAGCGCTCGGCCACCACGTTGGTCGCCGTGCCGCCGGAAATCGTCCCCACGTTCGCTGTGGTGTCGGCGTCCAGGCGCCCGAGGCGCATCGCCGCGATCGCCGCGGCGGCCGCCACGATGGCGTTGCGGCCATCCTCGGGACGCAGCCCGGCGTGCGCCGCGCGCCCGTGCAGATCGGCGGTGATCCGCTGATAGGTGGGCGACGCGATGATGATCTCGCCGATCGGGGAGGCGTGGTCGAACACGAACCCGAACGGGCTGTTCAGCCGGGAGACGTCGAACGCCTTCGCCCCGTGCAGCCCGTTCTCCTCTGACACGGTGAACAGCAGTTCGATGCCGGTCTCCGGGGGGTCGCCGGCCGCCATCCGCCGTGCCAGCTGGAGCATCACCGCGACCGCGGCCTTGTTGTCGGCTCCGAGGATCCCGGCGTTCGCGTTGCGCCAGCCCCCGTCGACGAGCTCGGGCTCGATCGGCGCCATCGGCGGCACGGTATCGAGGTGAGCGCAGAGCAGGATCGTGCGGTCCGAGCGGCCGCGGATCGTCGCGAACAGATTGCCGGCGTCAGAGCCCGCGGCGGGCCCGGCATCGTCCTCGTCGACCTCGATCCCGATCCGCCCCAGCTCCGCCGCCACCCGGTCCGTGCACGGCCGTTCGTGGCCGGACGGACTCTCGATCCGGCAGAGGGCGGCGAAGGTGTCGTGCAGCTGCTGGCGCTCGGCGTCGGTCGCCCGCCTCACGGCGCGGCGGCACGCGTCACGTCAGGCGAGGCGGGCACGTCAGGCGAGGCAGACCCGTGGCCCAGCGCTGCGCCGACGAACTCCCGGAACAGCGGTGCCGGGCGCTCAGGGCGCGACTTGAACTCCGGGTGGTACTGCGAGGCGACGAAGAACGGGTGCATCCCCCGCTGGAGCTCGATCACCTCGACCAGGCGCTCGTCCGGTGAGGTGCCCGAGCAGACGAGACCAACCGCCTCCATCCGGCGGCGAAGATGATTGTTGACCTCGTAACGGTGCCGATGTCGCTCGTAGACGACAGCCTCGCCGTAGAGCTCGCGGACCAGCGTGCCGTCGTGCAGCTTGACCGGGTCGGCGCCCAGACGCATCGTGCCCCCCATGTCCGCGATCTCCTTTTGCTCAGGCAGCAGGTCGATCACCGGGAATGGTGTCTCAGGGTCCATCTCGGTCGAGTTGGCCCCGTCCATGCCGGCGATGTGGCGGGCGAACTCGCTCACCGCAACGTGCATGCCCAGGCAGATCCCGAGATACGGGATGCCCTGCTCGCGGGCGATCTGCGCGGCGCGGATCTTGCCCTCGAAACCGCGGCCGCCGAACCCGCCGGGGATGAGGATCCCGTCGGCGCTCTCCAGTTGCGCGGAGACGGCCGGATCGGTCACGGCCTCTGAATCGACCCAGTCGATCTCGATCCGGCATCCGTGATGGACGCCGGCGTGTTTGAGCGCCTCGGCCACCGACAGGTAGGCGTCCTCGAGCTTCACGTACTTCCCGACGAGCGCGATTCGCACCTTGTCGGTGGCCTCGCTCGCCTTGCGGGTGATCTCCTCCCACCCGCTCAGGTCCGGCTCATCGGCCTCGAGGCCGAAGTGCTCGCGCAGGATGTAGTCATCCACCCGCTCGGTCCGGAACACCACCGGCACCTGGTAGATGTCCGGGACGTCGTAGGCCGACACGACGGCCTCTACCGGGAGGCTGGCGAACAGCGCGATCTTGCGGCGAATGTCGGTCGAGAGTTCAGACTCCGAGCGGCAGACCACCATGTCCGGCGCGATACCGATCCGCCGCAGCTCGTTGACCGAGTGCTGCGTCGGCTTGGTCTTCAGCTCACCCGCGTGACCGATGTACGGCACCAGCGTGAGGTGGATGAACATGCACCGTCTGCGGCCCACGTCGACGGGAAACTGCCGAATCGCCTCCAGGAACGGCAGCGACTCGATGTCGCCCACCGTGCCGCCGATCTCGGTGATCACGAAGTCGACGTCGCTGGACTCCGCCATCAGCCGGATCCGCTGCTTGATCTCGTCGGTGATGTGGGGCACGACCTGCACCGTCGCCCCGAGGTAGTCGCCTCGGCGCTCGCGCCGGATCACCGTGTTGTAGATGCCGCCTGCCGTCACATTCGAGGCCCGGCTCGTGTTGGCGTCGGTGAAGCGCTCGTAGTGACCGAGATCCAGGTCGGTCTCGGCGCCATCCTCGGTCACGAACACCTCGCCGTGCTGATAGGGCGACATCGTCCCGGGATCGACGTTGATGTACGGGTCGAACTTCTGCAGCTGAACGCTCAGCCCGCGGGCCACCAGCAGGCGGCCGATCGATGCGGCAGCGATCCCCTTACCCAGCGAGGAAACGACCCCGCCGGTGATGAAGATGAAACGGGTCTCCCCGTTGGAGTTGGTCGCGGGGCGTCGCGGGTCTTGTGCCATCGATCGATCCTTGAGTGTAGTGGACGGATCCAAGGTACCGGCGCGGGCGGACGGGAAAGCTGCGCCCGCGGATGGATCACCTCAGGCCGCTCGCAGCAGCTGACGAGCGTGCTGGCTGGCCGCGCGGTCGCCGTCGCCGGCCCCGAGCATGCGGACGAGCTCGCCCACCAGCTCGTCGTCCTTGAGCAGGCTCACCGTCGTCCTCGCCGGCACAGCCGAGCTGTCCTTGACGATCGTGAAATGCCGGGCGCCGAGGGCCGCGACCTGGGGCAGGTGGGTGATGCACAGGACCTGCCGGCCACCGGAGAGCTGCCGCAGATGCTCGCCGACCGCGCGGGCGGTGTGGCCCCCGATCCCGGCGTCGATCTCGTCGAACACCAGCAGTGGCTGAGCCGGCTCGGCACCATTCGACACCGCGCCGCCGTGCGCGACGCTCAGCAGCGCCAGCATCACCCGACTGAGCTCACCCCCCGAGGCGACCTCCCGCAGCGGGCCGGCCGGCAGCCCGGCGTTGGGCGCGATCGAGAACTCGACCGAGTCCGCCCCGCGGGGTCCGCAGCCGTCGGCACGGGGGCGCACGTCGACCTCGAACACAGCGTCGGGCATGGCCAGCTCGCCCAGCCGGCTCCGGACCGCCGTGGCCAGCTCGCCCGCCACGGCGCGCCGGTGCTTGGTCAGTGCGGCGGCGAGCCGCTCGAGTTCCGCCCGGACGGTGCCGAGCTCGCTTTCCGCCGCCTCCAGCGCCACGTCGGCGTTCTCCAGCTCGTCGCGGCGGGCGCGGCAGCGCTCGGCGTGCGCCAGAACGGCGGCGACCGAACCGCCGTGCTTGCGCTGCAGCCGCGCATATAGCGCCAGTCGCTCCTCAACTTCCTCGAGCCGTCCCGGAGCGGCGTCGGCGTCCGCGAGGTAGGCCCTCAGTTCCCCCACCAGATCCTCGGCCTCGAACCGCAGCGCCTGCATCCGTTCGGCCAGCGGGGCGAGCGCGGGATCGACGTCCGCGGCATGCTCGAGCTGCTGCGCGGCGCCCGCCACGAGCTCGGCGACGCCCGTTCCGGCCTCCGGCGCGATCGCCTCGGCTCCGGCGGCCGCGGCCTGGCGCAGGGTCTCGAGGTGCCGCAGGCGCTCTCGCTCCAGCATCAGTTCCTGCTCCTCTTCCTCGCTGGGTGCGACGGCCTCGATCTCCTCGAGCTCGAAGACCACGAGATCGAGCTCCCGATCGCGCGCGCCCGCCACCCCGCGCAACTCCCGCACACGCTCCTCGATCCGGCGGGCCGCCTCGTAGGCCTCGGCCGTCTGTGCCCGCAGCGCCAGCTGGGCCGGGCCGCAATGGGTGTCCAGGATGTCCAGCTGCGCGGCGCCCAGCATCAGCTTGCGATGCTCGTGCTGGCCGTAGAAGGCCAGCAGCCGCCCGCCCAGCTCCCGCAGGTCCGCGAGCGTCGCCGAGCGGCCACAGACGTAGGCCCGGGTGCGACCGTCCGGCCACACCCGCCGGGCGAGGACGATCTCCTCAGTGCCCTCGGGGAGGCGCTCGGCGAGCTCCGGCTCGAGCGCGGCCGGCATCGAGAACACCCCCTCGACGTAGGCCTCGGCCGCACCTTCGCGGACGATCCCGTGCCGGGCCTTTCCGCCCAGGAGCAGATCCAGCGCATGCGCGAGCAGCGTCTTGCCCGCCCCGGTCTCCCCTGTGACCACGTTCAGGCCCGGGGCCATCCGCAATTCGGCCCGTTCCATCAGCAGCAGGTTCTCGACGCGCAGCTCGTGCAGCATGCGCCACGGTTTAGCAGGGGCCCGGGACGGATCAGGGCCGCCGGGCGAGGCCCTACTGCTCGGTGGCCAGCCGGCCGAACTTCTCGCGCAGCCGGTGGTAGAACGTCGATCCGGCAATCTGCGCGAGGTGGCCCTGGTCGTCGATGAACCGGGCCACTATCTCCTCGCCGGGCGGGAGCACGCACACGGGGCGGCCGTCGACGGTGACGTCAACCGGCTCCTCCCGGGATCGATTCCCGATCCGCAGCAGGTCGCTTGGCGCGGCGACCAGCGAACGGGCGGTCAGCGAATGGGGGGCGATGAACGAGACCACGAATCCGGCCACGCCCCAGGCCATGACCGGTCCGCCGTTGGCCAGGTTGTAGCCCGTCGACCCGGCCGGCGTGGCGACCACCAGACCGTCACAGCGCACCCGCCCGATCTCGTCGGACCCGACCGCATAACTGAGGTCCGCCACGCGCTTGCCCGGCTGGCGGTGCATCGACACGTCGTTGATGGCGAGCCAGTCGCCACGACCGCCTGACAGCGAGATGCCCGGCAGCGAGAGCACCTCGAAGTCGCCGGAGAAGGCCTCCTCGAAGCCGCACCCGGACGCGTCGCGGTCGACCGTGGCGAGAAACCCGATCTCCCCGAAATTGACCGCGAACACAGGCACTCCGGTCCCCGCATAGGTCCGCAACGCGCCGAGAATCGTCCCGTCTCCACCGAGCGCGAAGCAGATGTCCGCGTCCGGAGAGACGGGCGCGTCGAGCTCGAGACCGGGCGCCGGGGTCAGCGAATGCTTGCGCGTCTCCTCACGATCGAAGCGCAGCACCGTTCCCGCCCCCCGGGCCAGCTCGAGCAGGGCCCCGATCGCCGGAGCCGTCTCGCCGGGGCGCCGGTGGGTGAACACCGTCGCGGTTCGGATCTGCTTCACGGTTCCACCTCGCCGGCCGCTCGCTCAAGGTCCGCCACGCCACCCCTCCCCTGCTCGGCCAGCCAGACGAACGATTCCAGGTTGCCCTTTGGACCGGGCAGTCCCGAGCTCGCGTAGCCCAGCACCGATGCTCCGATCGCCGCCGCGCCCGAGGCCACGTCGATCAGCGCCTGGCGGCGGGCGGCCGCGTCGCGCACGACCCCGCCCTTGCCGAGGCTCCCCCGGCCGACCTCGAACTGGGGCTTGATCAGGGCCAGGCAGT
>DATCPD010000105.1:0-16745 GCA_036564325.1 Solirubrobacteraceae bacterium
GGAACTTGGTGCGTTAGGTCCAGCGGCCGATCGCGGGCTCCCGGTCGCGCTCCAAAATGACATGACAATTCTCGAACGCCGCGTCGGTTTGAGGGAAGTCTCGGCGCAGGTGCGCTCCCCGGCTTTCGGTCCGTGACAGGCCCGAGCGGGCGATCAACCGCACAAGCGGATGGGGGTCGCCGGCGAGCTTCTGGAGGCCCTCGCCATCCCGCTCGATTCCCGCGTGGCGCCACAGGGCCTCGCGGCTCTCGGACGACAGCACGGGCGGTCCCTGCCCGGCGCCTTGCCGCTCTTCCTGGTCGGCTTGCGGGACCGGGGGTGGCGGCTCGTCGAGCGCAGCGCGGGCCGCACGGGCGCCGAACACGAAGCATTCCGTTAATGAATTTGAGGCCAGACGGTTGGCGCCGTGCAGTCCCGTGCAGGAGCACTCGCCGACCGCGAACAGGCCCGGGAGGGTTGCGCGCCCGTCGAGATCGGTGGCGATCCCGCCCATCATGTAGTGGGCGGCCGGTGCGACCGGCACCAGCTGACGCTCGGGATCGATGCCGGCTCGCCGCAGCGCGGTGACCACGTTGGGAAACAGTGCCGGGTCGACCTCGCGCATGTCCAGGCCCACCGACGCGGCGCCGCTCGACTCGATCTGGCGCGCGATTGCGCGCGCCACCTCGTCCCGAGGGGCAAGCTCATCGACGAACCGCTTGCCGCCGGCGTCGAGCAGCGTCGCTCCTTCGCCACGGACGGCCTCGGTGACCAGGAAGCCGTCGGCGCCGTCAGAGGCGGCCACCGCGGTGGGGTGAAACTGCATCATCTCCAGGTCGGCCAGCGAGGCTCCGGCTCGGTGCGCGAGCAGCAGACCGCCGCCGGTCGCCCCCACCGGATTGGTCGTCCGGGCCCACAGCGCCGCCGCGCCACCGGTGGCCAGCGTCGTGGCCGCGCTGATGAGCCGGCCGCCGTCAGCCAGGGCCACTCCGCAGCAGCGACCCTCGGCGGTCAGCAGGCGCGTCGCGCGTCGGTCCTCGAGCACCTCGATGGCGGGATCTTCGGCCACCAGCGCGCTCAGCTGGCGGATCAGGCGCCGCCCCGTGGCCGCGCCTCCGGCGTGAACGATCCGGCGTCGGCTGTGCCCTCCCTCGAGCCCGAGCGCGAACCGCCCGCGCCGATCAGCGTCGAAGCGCACCCCGAGGCCCGCCAGATCCTCGACCGCCTGCAGCGCCTCCTGGCACAGCACGCGCGCGGCCGACTCGCGCACCGTGCCACGCCCGGCGTTCATCGTGTCGGCCAGGTGCAGCTCCGGGCTGTCCTCGTCTGACATCGCGGCGGCCAGGCCCCCCTGGGCCCAGTAGCTCGACGATTCGGCCAGCGGCGTCGCCGAGACCAGCGTCACGCGCGCTCCGTGCCGGGCCGCCGACAGCGCGGTGTAGAGACCGGCGGCCCCCGCGCCGACCACGGTCAGGTCGGTGGCTTGCCCGGACGCACTCACAGCGGGCGTGCGCCGGTGGATGCGGTTGCGGACGCGGCGGTGGGGAGGCGGTCTCGGAGGCCCGGCAAGGCCCGGTACGGTACCGACGATGGTCGGTAAGCCGATCTTCCTGGCACACCCATCCTCGCTCGAGCACGACCCCGGACCGCACCCTGAGCAGCCGGCCCGGATCACCGCGATCGAGCAAGAACTGCAAGCGCGCGACTGGCTCGGATTCGAGCTGGCGCAGTCCCCCGCGGTGGAGCGCTCCGTGCTCGAGGCCGTTCATCCGCGGCGTTACGTCGAGACGCTCGAGCAGTTGTCCGCCCGGGGCGGCGGGCAGCTCGACCTCGACACGGCGATGAGTGCCGGCTCGTTCGCCGCCGCCGCCCACGCCGCCGGTGGAGCGGTGCGGCTGGCGGAGCTGCTGACCGGTGGAGCGGGCGGCGCAGCTGCGCCCACAGGATTCAGCGCTCACCGGCCGCCCGGGCATCACGCGTCGGCCGCGCGCGCGATGGGGTTCTGCCTGTTCAACAGCATCGCCGTGGCGGCGGCCCACGCGGTGGGCGCCCTCGGCCTGGAACGGGTGATGATCTTCGACTGGGACGTCCATCACGGCAACGGGACCAACGACATCTTTCACGCCAGCGACGAGGTCCTGTTCGTCTCCGTCCACCAGTCGCCGCTGTACCCGGGCACGGGTCCGGCCGGTGACGTCGGGTCCGGAGCGGGCACCGGCTACACCGTGAACCTGCCGGTGCCGCCCGGTTCAGACGACCTGGCCTACCGCGCCCTCGTCGACCACGTCGTGGTGCCGCTCGCGCGGGAATTCAAGCCTCAGCTGCTGCTGGTGTCCGCGGGCTACGACGCCCACCGCGAGGACCCGCTCGCCGACTGTCAGGTGACCGAAGCCGGGTTCGCGGCCATGACCCACTCGCTGCGCCGTGCCTGTCTCGACCTCGGCGCCCCGCTCGGGTTCGTGCTCGAGGGCGGGTACGCGCTGGGGCCGCTGGCGCGGTCCGTCGCCGCCACGATGGAGGCGATGGTGGGCGATCTGCCGGCGGTGATGGAGCTCCCGCCCGTGACCTCGCTGGCGGAAGCTGCGCACAGGCGGCTGGCGGAGTTCTGGGCGCTGTAGGGCGGGGGTACCGCGGCTGCGCTCGCTTACAGACGGCCGGGCGGCGCGACCCGGCGCGCAACCGGTGTCCCGTCCGAGACCTTCGCCTGCAGGGTCGTTGCCGCCGCCTCCGCCTCTGAGCGCCCCGGATATCGCCCGGAGAAGACGACCCATTCGCCCGGCTTCATGCTCGGGTGCTGGCTCGAGTCGAGGACGCCAACGTGGACGCCCTCGGCCGCGAACCGGGTTGCCGCGGCGTCGGCGGCCGTCTGGCTGGGGCTGCTGGCCAGGGCCACGGTCCAGCCGCTCAGGCCGACCGGCCACGACGCGATCGTGGCTGACGCCGTGCCCGCCGGCGCCGGTGCCGTCGCCGAAGCCGGCGACGGCGTCGTGGCCGCGGACCCAGCGGGACGGGCGGCCGCGGTCGTTGTCTGCGCGCTGGTCTGGGTGCTCGCGACCCGGTCGGCGTTGCTGGAGAGGTTGACCAGGGCGATTGCGAACGCGAGCAGGGCCAGGCCGACCACGCTCGCTATCACGACCGCGGCGATCCTCCAGTCCGGCGGTCGATGAATCAGCGTCCGGGCGGCCCCGCACTCGAGGCACCATTCCTGGTCCTCGCGCAGCGGCGAGCCGCAGTGCGTGCAGACCTCGCCTGACGGCAGGTCGTCAGGTGCGGGCTCCCCGGCCCGGTGCGTCTCGCTGGTCAGGCTCATCCCTGGGTGAAGAACGTGCCGAACTCGGACGAATGCCCCGGCGCGTGCGAATTGCGCCCGAGTGGCTCTCCGCACGTCGCGCAGAAGCGGTCCTCGCTTCCGTGTACGGCGCCGCAGTTGTTGCAGACACCGCCGATCCCGGCCTCCCGAAGCTCACGCAGCGGCTCCTCGGCACCCAGAGCCTGATCCAGCGCGCGCAGCTCAGCGTCGGTCTGGGCCGCGCCGGCGATCTTCGCCTGAATCAGGTCCGGCCGCTCGCGGCCAAAACGGTGCAACTCGAGCATGAAGCCGCCGATGTCGCGGAGCTGCACCTCCCGCAGCCGGCGCAGGTATCGGGCGCGGCGGCGGATCCGTCCACGCTCGCGGAAGCGCGGCTCTGGCGCTGGGGGATCGGCTGGTTCCGGTTCGGGCTCGTCCGCGACGACCGGCGCAGGCTCGGGCTCCAACGCCTCGTCGTCCTCGGGCTCGTCGAGAACGAGGACCCGGTGCTCCATGGTCGGGGACTCGTCGTCGATCGGCGCGGGCGCGTCGAGCTCGTCCTCCTCCGGAGCCTCGATCGCCTCCGGAACCTCGATCGCCTCAGGCGGCACCACGTCCTCAGGGACCTCAACAACCTCAGGTTCGGCTTCCGGAACCTCGGCCGCCTCAGGCGCCTCGATGGCCTCCGGAACCTCGACCGCCTCACGCGGCACCACGTCCTCCGGAACCTCCATCACCTCGATCACCTCGACCGCCTCCGCCTCGACCTCGGCCGGAACCGCTACCGGCTCTGCAACCCCCGCCGGCTCCGCAACCTCCACGACGCCGGCGTCCCCGTTCACGTGCATGACCGGCAGCGCGGTTTCGTGGCCGTTCAGGTACGGGACTTCGAACGGAGACGGGTGGCCGTGCTGCGTCGGGGGACCAAGTCGACTGCTCGCCGACGCGCGGCGGCGGCGGACGATGCGTTCTAACAGGCCGCTCATGATGCTCGAGACTTGGCCGAGTATAGGCGGCGGAGCGGCGATTTTGCGGGCGCAGCTCGAGTCAAGCCAGCATCCCGCGCCAGGCGTTCACGACTCGCTGAGCCATGCGGTCTGCGGAGTACGCCTCGGCCCGCGCTCGGCCGGGAACCCGGGGATCGTCGGCGGCCAGGTGCGGAGCAACGGCGGCTCGCCAGGTTTGCGGATCGAACGGCGCGCACAGCGTCCCGGGCACGCCGGCCAGGACCTCGGGGGCGACGCCGCAGGGAGTCGCGAGGACGGGCACCTCGCAGGCCAGCGCTTCCAGCACGGCAAGGCCGAAGCTCTCCCGCTCTGAGGGAACAAGCACGGCGTTGGCCGCGTTCACCCATAGCGGCACCTGCGCGGGCTCGACCTCGCCGAGCGTGAGCAGCGGCACCTCGCCTGCGACGGCGAGCGCCCGGTCATGCCGTTTCTCGGGCCGCCGCGGGTCGGCCGGGAACAGCAGAAAATGCGCTTCGGGCTCGAGACCGAGTGCCGCTCGGGCTTCGCCGCGAGGGATCGGCCGGAAGCGCTCGGTGTCGACACCGCAGGGCAGCACCCTGACCTCTCCGCGCACCGACCACCGCGGCACCTGTCGGGCGAGCGGCTCCGACACCGCGGCGGGCAAGTCCATCAGGCGAAGCCCCGCGAGCGTGATCGGGCGCGAGCGGGGATGGACCAGGTCGGTGCCGTGCAGCGTTACCGCTCGCACGTCGCCGCGCGCGGCGAGCGCAGGCCACACGGTCAGGCCGAAGTGAGCGTGGACGACGTCGAAGCGGACTCCGCGGTAGCGGCGGCGCAGCTCGGCGGCGCCCCGGGCGTACGCAGATGCGCCGCCGGGACGGAACGAAAACAGCTCGAGCTCCACCTCGGGGATCCGTCGCAGTGCCGTCACCTGGTCGCGCACGAAGCTGCCGAGCGCCGGGCGGGCAGCGCTGGGGTACATGTTGGTCACGACCAGCGAGCGCATCGGACTGGCGAGCGTATCCCGGATCCGCCCGCGCCTCTGCCACCATCAGGTGATGAGCGTCTCACCGTCGCAACCCGTTGCCGTGTTCGATTCCGGCGTCGGCGGGCTCACCGTGCTGCACGAGCTGCTGGTCTCGCTGCCGACCGAGGACTACCTGTATCTCGGCGACACCGCCCGCTTTCCCTACGGGGACCGGACCCAGGAGGAGTTGCAGACGTTTGCGCTCCAGATCGCCGACCACCTGCTCGCCTCCGAGGCGAAGCTGCTGGTCGTCGCGTGCAATGCGGCGAGCTCGGCTGCCATGCGCACGCTCGAGCGGCACATGGAGCTCCACGGGCTCGGCGTGGATGTGATCGGAGTCGTCGCACCCGCCACCCAACTCGCGGTCGCGGGCAGCCGAACCGGGCGAATCGGGCTGCTCGCCACGCCGGCGACGGTCGCCTCCGGCGCCTACGAACAGGCCGTGCGCGCCGCCGATCCACACGTCCATCTCGAGAGCGTCGCCTGTCCCGACCTCGCCCCGATCATCCAGGGCGGCTTTCCCTTCGACTCTCACATCGTGGAAACCGTGCGGGGATATTGCGCCCCGCTGCGCGCGGCGGAGGTCGATACGGTGATTCTGGGATGTACTCACTACCCGCTCGTCGCCCCGATGCTCCAGCGCACTCTCGGACGGGGAGTCACGCTGGTCACCTCGGGCACCGGCGTGGCCCGGAGCGCGGAGCGGGCGCTCGCCTCCCGGGACCTGCTGAATCCGCGCGCCGATGAGGGCAGCTACCGCTTCAGGTGCACGGGCGACCCCGAGCGGTTCCGTGCACTCGGCACCCGTTTCCTGCAGATGCCACTCGAGCAGGTGGCGCACGTCGATCTTCCGGCACCGGTGACCGCGTGAGCGCGGTGGTACGGACACGCAGCTACGAGCGGAGCGCAGATCAGCTGCGGCCGGTCACGATCGAACCTGGTTTCGTCCGCACCGCCACGGGCTCCGCTCTGATCTCGATGGGCGAGACCCGCGTCATCTGCACGGCCTCGGTGCAGGAGAACGTGCCGCGGTGGCTGAGCGGATCCGGCCGAGGCTGGGTGACGGCTGAGTACGGGATGCTCCCCGCCTCCACCGGCGATCGGAAGCAGCGGGACATCACCAAGGGCCGGCCCGACGGCCGCACCGTGGAGATTCAGCGGCTGATCGGCCGCTCGCTGCGCGGCGTGATCGACTTCGAGGCGCTGGGGGAGCGGACCGTGTACGTCGACTGCGACGTTCTCCAGGCCGACGGCGGGACCCGATGCGCTTCGATCACCGGCGGGATGGTGGCCCTGCGGCTGGCCTGCGACCGATTGATCGCGAAGGGCGCGCTGAAGCGGAGCCCGCTCACCGGGACGGTCGCGGCGGTGTCGTGTGGGGTCGTCGACGGCGCGGCCCTGCTCGACCTGGATTACCCGGAGGATTCCGCGGCCGAGGTCGACGCCAACGTGGTCATGACCGGTGCCGGGGGGCTCGTGGAAGTGCAGGCCACGGCCGAGCGGACCCCGCTTTCACGCGCCCATCTTGACGAGCTGCTGGCGCTGGCGGCGAGCGGAATCGAGTCGCTGCGAGCGTTCCAGGACGAGGCGGTCGCGGCCGCGGCGAGGTGAACAATGGACGCTGGGCCCTCGCACGACCGGCTCTTCGTGCTGGCGACCCGCAACCCGCACAAGCTGCAGGAGGTGCGCCGGATCCTCGAGCCCCTGGGAATCTCGGTCGATCCGCTGCCGCCGGGCATCGAGCTTCCTCCCGAGGAGGGGGAGACCTTCGCCGACAACGCGCTACCGAAGGCCAGGGCCGCTGCCGCTGGGGCTGGACGGCCCGCGATCGCCGACGACTCTGGGATTGAGGCGCAGGCGCTCGGCTGGGCACCTGGGGTGCGCTCTGCCCGCTACAGCGGCGTCGATGCCGGCGGCAGCGAGAACCTCCAGAAGCTGATCCGCGAGGTGCCGGCCGAGAGCGGGATTCGCTACCGGTGCGCGCTGGCCTACGTGGATGGATCCGGCGAGGAGCGAGTCTTCTTCGGGGAATGCACCGGTCGCATGGCCGCGCAGCCCCGGGGAGAGAACGGGTTCGGGTACGACCCCGTGTTCATTCCCGACGAGGATCCCTCGGGGCGGACGATGGCGGAGCTGACCGAGACCGAGAAGGATCAGATCAGCCACCGCGCGCGCGCTGTCCGCGCGTTCGCCGAGTGGCTACAGAATTAGCGCATGCGAGGACCACTGAGCCAACCCGGCGGAGCGGACGCGCTCGAGCTCAAGCTGCGCACGGCGATCCTGTCCGTGATCTCGAACTCCGTGCTGATCCTGCTCAAGGTCATCGCGGGGACGGTCACCGGCTCGGTGGCGATTCTCACCGACGCCGTCCACTCGAGCATCGACCTGGTGGCGTCGATCGTCGCGTACTTCTCGGTCCGCAAGGCCGGCGAGCCGGCGGACGAGAGCCACCGCTACGGCCACGAGAAGATCGAGAACCTGGCGGCTGCGATCGAGGGAATCCTGATTCTCGTCGGTTCGGCGGCGATTTCATTCGAAGCGGTGCGGCGGCTGGTGGGTCACGGGCGGATCCACACCGTCGGGCTCGGCATCGGCGTCGTGGCCTTCGCGATCATGGTGAACGCCGTGGTCTCGACGATCCTGGCCCGCAATGCTCGCCTGACCGAATCGGCCGCCCTCGAAGGGGACGCTGCGCATCTGCGCACCGATGCGCTCACCTCGGGTGCGGTGCTGCTCGCGCTGGCGCTGGTCAAGCTGACCGGGGCGCAGTGGCTGGATCCTGTGGTGGCCCTTGTGGTTGCGGCGGTGATCGTCGTCACCGGGGTGCGGCTGCTCGCCCGCTCCTCCCAGGTTCTCGTCGATCAGGCGCTGCCGGCGGCCGAGGTCGATGCGATCCGGATGGCGATCGAAGCATTTGCCCCGCGGGGCGTTGTCGGCTACCACGAGCTGCGAACGCGGCGCGCCGGGGCTCGGCGCTATGTCGACCTTCATGTGCAGTTTCGCTCCGGAACGTCGCTCGAGGACGCCCACCGAACAGCGCACGAGCTCCAGGATCTGATCGCGTCCCGGCTGCACCGCGCCGACGTCCTGATCCACCTCGAGCCCGAAGACCGCGTGCGGCCGGGCGAGGCACTCTCCCCGGTCGGCCCGAGCTCCTCGGTCCGGCCGCGCTCGAGTTCGTAAGCGCGACCAGTGGGGCCCACTACCGCAGGTTGATGGCGGCCGAGACGGCGACGGCCAGCGTGACCCCGGCGTAGCCGAGGTAGCCCTGGAGCACCAGGATCAGCACGGCGATCAACAACACGCCGACCGTGGCGAGCCAGCCGATTCGAGCGAGGTCCACGAGCCTATTCTCGCCTGCCGCCCGGCGCAAAGGCCATCAGCTCCACGAGATGGCCGGCTGGATCGCGAACGTAGGCTCGGGGGGAGCCCCAGTGCGCGGTGCGCGGGTCGACCGCGTGACCTTCGTGGCGCAACTGCTCGATCGTGCCGTCGTACTGCTCCACAACGATGCCGATGTGGCCCGACTGAACCTGAGCATTGGCGCGGGGCATCAGGTGGATCTGCGTGCCGGCTCGCTCGAGCCACAGCGCTCGGCCGGCGATCCCAGCGGGGACCTGGACCGGGCAAAAGCCCAGAACGCCGTAGAACCGCACGCATTCGTCGAGCGCCGCCGGGGCCACTTCACGGGTGACGTGTTGGATCATCAGGTCCTTTCAAGGGCGCCGCGGGGCGCTGCGGTCCGGGTTTCCTGGTTTGATTCTCGCAATTTGCGGAAAAGGTGGCCACGAGAGCGCGCGGCATGGTGGCTCACGGGACAAAATGACCTTTCCTGCGGACCATTTGAACCGAAGGCCGTCCGCGGGGCGTGTTAACGTCGAAGATTCCTACCACCTTGAAGGAGGGAGCCAAGTGACGAAATCAGAATTCGTCGACCAGGTCGCGGATCGAGCCGGGTTGAGCAAGAAGGATGCCGGCGAGGCCGTGGATGCCGTTCTGGAAACCATCGAGGACGCACTGAAGCGGGGCAGCGAGATCAGCTTCTCCGGCTTCGGCAAGTTCAGCGTTTCAAATCGGAGCGCACGAGAGGGCCGGAACCCAGCGACCGGGGAGAAGATTCAGATCGCCGCTTCCAAGGTCCCGAAGTTCAGCGCCGGTGCAGGGCTCAAGAAGGCGGTCAAGCAGAGCTGACGGCCACACTGGATCCCTGGGTCACGGGCGGCCCGCCGTGACCATGGCCAACGGCCCCGAGGGGGCCTCAGCCGCCGGATCCGTTTCAGCAGCTGCGCACTCGCGGGCCGAGCCGTTCGGCGAACGGCTCGCGAGCAGGGTGGCTGAGCGGGCCTCGCAGTTGGTGCTGGGGCTCGATCCCGATCCCGCTCGGCTGTGGCCGAGGGCAATCGAACTCATGGGCGGGGCCGGCAATCCGCCCGCCCCGCCCCCGGTTCGTGCGTCGCTCGCGGTGGCGATCCATTGCGCGCTGGCGATCGAGGCGGTGGCGGCGCACTGCGTCGCCGTCAAGCTGCAGGTGGCGTGCTTCGAGCGCCTGGGCGCTCCGGGCTGGGCGGCGCTGTCGGAGGTCCACGACCGGGCCCGTGAACACGGACTGCTGGTGATCGCCGACGCCAAGCGCGGAGACATCGACGTGTCGGCGGCCGCGTACGCGCAGGCCTTCTTCGGAGACACGCCGACGCCGTTCGGCCCCGTGGGCGGCCTGGGCTCGGACGCCCTGACCGTCAACCCGCTGCTGGGGACCGACTCGCTCACACCGTTCGTGAACTCCGCCCGCGAGCGCGGTGCTGGTCTGTTCGTGCTCGTGCGCACGTCCAATCCGGGCGCCGCGGTGCTCCAGGAGTTGGCGCTGGCCGCCGGCGGGTCGGTGAGCGAACGCATCGCGGCGCTGGTCACGGAGCTCGGGGCACCGTCGGTCGGAGCCGCCGGGCTCGCGGATGTGGGGGCGGTGGTCGGAGCGACCGCGCCGGATCGCCTGGAGCAGCTGCGGGCGCTGATGCCGGCCGCCGTGTTTCTGCTGCCGGGCGTCGGTGCGCAGGGGGGGAGGGTCGAGGACCTTGCGGCGGCGTTCGCGCCCGGACCGGCGGGCGGTCTGATCACCGCCTCACGCCGGATCGTCCGCGCGCATGAGCGCACCGGGGGGGATCCGGCGAATGCCGCACGGGCAGAGGCCCAACGCCTGCAGGAGTTGGCATGGTCACTCTCGACCTAACGCCGGCCACGAGCACCGGGTGAGATCCTGCTGTCTGCCTTGGGTGGCGCCAGTATGATCGGGGCGCGATGCTGGCTCGGAATCGAGCGCGGTACCTGGCGCCGATCGCGCTGGCCGCGGCGATTGGCGGAACGTACCTGGTCGTGCAGTCGGGGCTGAAGTCAAAGAAGCCCGCCGCTCAGACGCAGCAGCTGAAGCGTCTGAGCCCGGCCCACCGCCGGTACGCGCGCAAGCGCTTCTACTCCGTGCAGCCGGGCGACAACCTCACGAGCATCGCCCGCAAGACGGGGATGACACTCAGCACGCTCGAAGCGATGAACCCGAACCTCGACCCGAACAGTCTCCAGACCGGTCAGCGGCTGAGGCTTCGCCGGTGAAGCGCGCTGCCCTGGCCGTGCTCGCCAGCTCTGCGGCGCTGGCCGGTTTGGGCGCGTCGTCTGCCGCCGCCGCTCCGCACCTGACCGTACGGTCGGCGGCGCTGATCGAGGAGAGCACCGGCCAGACCCTGTTCGGGCTGGCGCCCGACGCCCGGGTGCCGATCGCGAGCACGACCAAGTTGATGACCGCGCTCCTGACCCTGGAGCACGTGCGCCATCTGAGCGCGACGTTCGCCCAGAATCTCTACTACTCCGCGCCCGGCGACTCCCAGGTCGGGCTGGTGCCCGGGGAGCGGATGAGCGCGCACGATCTCCTCTTGGCTCTGCTGCTGCCGAGTGCCGATGACGCGGCCGAGGACCTGGCCTTCCACATCGGACATGGCTCGGTTGCGCGCTTCATCGGGATGATGAATGCGCGGGCGCGGCAGCTCGGCCTCACGCGCACTCACTACTCGACCCCGATCGGGTTGGACACCCCCGGGAACTACTCGAGCGCGTCGGATCTGACCAAGCTGGCGAGCTTCGTGCTGACCCACTCCCGGTTCTTTGCCCGCGTGGTGGCGCTGCGCCGGGCCGTGCTTCACACCGGCAACCACACCCGGGTCGTGGCGAACCGAAACGACCTCGTCGGAGGCATCCCGTGGATCAACGGCGTCAAGACCGGTCACACCCGGGACGCCGGGTACGTGCTGGTCGGTTCGGGCACGAGAGGCGGGATGACGCTGATCAGCGCGGTCCTCGGGACTTCGAGCCCGTCTGCGCGCGACGCCAACACGCTCGCACTCCTCGGCTACGGCTTCCGCACGTTCCACCTCGTAACGCCGGTCCGCGCCGGCGCGGTGCTCGCCCGGCCGACGGTTCGCGATCGCCCCGGCGCCCACGCCGCGGTGATCGCGGCGAGCTCGTTCACGGATGTGCTGGCCCGGGCCTCGCGGGTAAGCGTACGCGTCCAGGTCCCGCACCAGCTGGCCGGTCCGCTCAAGCGGCACGCGGTCGTCGGCACGGTGAGCATCTTCGCCGGCCCGCGGAGGATCGCCCGGATCCCGCTGCTGCTGGCGCGGGCGCTGCCCGCGGTCAGTCCGCTGACCCTTGCGGCCCACTTCCTGACCCGAGGGTCTACCCTTCTGTTCCTCGTCGCGCTGTTGGGACTCGCCACCATGGCCTATATGTGGCGAGAGACAAGGCGAGACAAACATCCGGCCGGCCCGGAGGCAGCATGATCATCACCGTCACGCTCAACGCAGCGCTCGACAAGACGCTTGAGGTGCCAAGCTTTACGCCGGGACGCCGTCACCGGACGGTCGATCAGACGACGATGGCAGGCGGCAAGGGCGTCAACATCGCGCGGGCGATCAAGCGGCTTGGACAACCGGTGATCGCCACGGGCCTGGTGGGCGGGTCGACCGGCACCCGGATCGTCGAGGCGCTCAACGATGAGGCGATCCTCAACGGCTTCGTCCGGATCCGGGAAGAGTCCCGCACCAACACCGCCGTGCTCGATCCCACCACCGGGCTGCACACCGAGATCAACGAGCGCGGACCGGCCGTGTCCTCGATGGAGCTCGAGCTGTTCCGCGAGAAGCTGCTGTATCTCGCCAAGGGCGCCAGCATCTGCGTGTTCGCGGGGACCTTGCCCCGGGCCATGGATCCCGACGTCTATTCCGGCCTCATCCGCGAGGTGCGCAGGCTTGGAGTGATCACGATGATCGACACCGAAGGCGAGCCGCTCAGGCTGGCAATGCGAGCCGAACCCGACGTGGTGTCGCCTAACGAGCTCGAGGGCGAAGAGCTCGTCGGCCACGAGTTCAACGATGTCGACGACCGCGCCCAGGCGGTCGCCGACATGACCCAGCTCGGCGCTGCGGAGGCGATCATGACCGTGCCGGACGGCTGTTACGCGCAGGTCATCGACGGAGCCGGCTCCGTCGTCTACCGGGTGCAGGTGGAGAAGCAGGAGGCCCGCTCGAGCATCGGCTCCGGAGACGCGTTCCTCGCCGGCTACGTCGCGGCCCGGTATGCGGGCCGGCCGACCGTCGATTGCCTGCGCTTCGGGGTTGCCTGTGGAGCCGAGTCGACCCAGCACTTCGGCGCCGGCATCATCGATCCGACCCGCGTCGACAAGCTGCTGAGCGAGGTCCGCGCGGAGCGGCTGGAGCTGCGCGCCGAGATTCGCTGAGGATTTGGGTCCCGCCGCCCGGCCCCGGGGGCGCCCCCGCCCACTGCTAGCATCACCGGGACGATGGTTGCCGCCTTCGTTCGCCTCTCAGAGTCGCATCGCCCGACTCCCCAGATCCCGTCCGCTCGGCGTTCTACGATGCCGTAATGGAAGTCGAAATCGGACGTGGAAAGAAGGCGCGCCGGGCATACGGGTTCGACGACATCGCGATCGTCCCCTCCCGGCGAACGAGGGATCCCGATGACGTGGACGTCTCATGGACGTTGGGGCCCTATCGCTTCGAGCTGCCGCTGCTGGCGGCCGCGCTCGACGGAGTCGTCTCGCCGGAGACCGCCGGCGGGATCGGGAGGCTCGGCGGACTCGCGGTACTGAACCTCGAAGGCATCTTCTGCCGCTATGAGGATGCGGAGACGCAGCTCGAGCGGATCGCCAGCTTCTCGCGTGACATCGCGACGCGGGAGATGCAGGACATCTACCGGGAGCCGGTGAAGCCGGAGCTGATCGCGCAGCGGATCCAGGAGATCAAGGCCCAGGGCGTGGTCGCGGCAGCGTCGCTGACCCCTCAGAAGGTCCGCACGCATTACGAGGTCGCGCTCGAGGCGGGGCTGGACATCCTGGTCATCCAGGGCACGGTCGTCTCGGCCGAGCACGTCTCGCTCGATGAGAGCCGGCCGCCGCTGAACCTCAAAGAGTTCATCCGTGAGCTCGCTCCGACACCTGTCGTCGTCGGTGGCTGTGCCTCCTACCACACCGGACTGCACCTGATGCGGACCGGCGCAGCCGGCGTGCTCGTCGGGGTCGGTCCCGGCGCGATCTGCACCACGCGTGGCGTGCTCGGGATCGGCGTTCCGCAGGCCACTGCGATCGCCGACGTGGCCGCGGCTCGCTCGCAGCACATGCTCGAGACCGGCGATTACGTCAAGGTGATCGCCGACGGAGGCATGCGCAACGGTGGGGACATCGCCAAGGCGATCGCCTGCGGTGCCGACGCGGTGATGCTCGGCTCGGCCCTGGCCCGTGCCTACGAGGCCCCCGGACGCGGCTACAACTGGGGCATGGCGACCTTCCACCCGACGCTGCCTCGCGGCACGCGGGTCGCGACGACGCCGAATGGGACGCTCGAGGAGATCATCAAGGGACCGGCCCGGGAGAACGACGGAACGTTCAACCTGATCGGCGGCCTGCGCACCTCGATGGCGACCTGCGGCTACCGTGACATCGCGGAGTTCAATCGCGCTGAGCTGATGGTGGCTCCGTCCTTGCAGACCGAGGGCAAGCACCTCCAGCGCGAGCAGGGCGTGGGCATGGGCGCGACGGGCAAGGCCGCGACGGTCGGTGTCGCCGACTAGTTCCAGCCCTGTCGCCGCCGAGACGGAGCGCACTGAGCACCCGGTCGCCCCGGCGGCCGCCACCGAAGAAGTCGTGGTGCTCGACTACGGTGGCCAGTACTCCCAGCTGATCGCGCGCAGAGTCCGCGAATGCGGCGTGTTCTCCGAGCTCCTGCCCCATCACGTCAATGCCGAGGAGGTGGCTCGCCGCCGTCCCAAGGGCGTGATCCTGTCCGGCGGCCCGGCATCCGTCTATGCCGACGGAGCTCCGCCGCTCAATCGAGCGCTGCTGGAGCTCGGCGTCCCGGTGCTCGGCATCTGTTACGGGATGCAGCTGATCGCCCGTGAGCTCGGCGGTCGGGTCGAGGGGGCGGAGGTCGGCGAGTTCGGCCGCTCGCAGCTGAACGTTCGTGAAACCGGGCGGTTGCTGGCCGGAACGCCCGCGGAGCAGACCTGTTGGATGTCCCACCGGGACACTGTGTTCACGCCGCCTCCGGGCTTCACCGCACTGGCGTCATCGAGCGCCTCCCCGGTGGCCGCATTCGAGTCCGCCGAGCGGAGCATCTACGGGATCCAGTTCCACCCGGAGGTGGTGCACACCCCGTATGGCCATCAGGTGCTGACAAATTTTCTTCAGGACGTCTGCGGCTGCGAGCGCAGCTGGAGCGCGGCCTCGGTGATCGACGAGCAGATCGAGCGGATCCGCGCGCAGGTAGGCGACGGTCGCGTGATCTGCGGGCTTTCCGGCGGGGTCGACTCGAGCGTGGCCGCGCTGCTCGTGCACCGGGCGATCGGGGACCGGCTGACCTGCGTGTTCGTCGACCACGGCCTGATGCGCAAGAACGAGGGTGAGCAGGTGATCGCCGCGTTCCGTGACCACTTCCGCGTCCCGCTCGTCGCGGTCGATGCCTCCGAGCGCTTTCTCGCCCGGCTGAAGGGGATCTCCGATCCGGAAGACAAGCGCAAGCGGATCGGCGCCGAGTTCATCCGCGTGTTCGAGGAGGAGGCGAGCAAGCTCGAGGACGTGAGGTTCCTCGTCCAGGGCACGCTCTACTCCGACGTGATCGAGTCAGGGGGCGGCACCGGAGCCGCGACGATCAAGTCCCACCACAACGTCGGCGGCCTCCCCGACGATCTTGAGTTCGAGCTGGTGGAGCCGCTGCGCGCCCTGTTCAAGGACGAGGTCCGCGCCGTGGGTGCCGAGTTGGGCTTGCCGGAGCGGCTGGTCTGGCGCCAGCCCTTCCCCGGTCCCGGCCTCGCGATCCGGATCGTCGGCGGCGAAGCCACGAAAGAGCGCCTCGAGGTGCTGCGCGAGGCCGACGCGATTCTGCAGGACGAAATTCGCAAGGCGGGGCTCTACCGCGAGCTCTGGCAGTCGTTCTGCGTGCTCCCGGACATCCGCACGGTCGGGGTTCAGGGGGATACGCGGACCTACGGCAACGTGATCGTCATCCGGGCCGTGACCAGCGACGACGCGATGACCGCCGATTGGGCGCGGTTACCGTACGACCTGCTGGAACAGATCGCCAGCCGGATGGTCAATGAGATCCGGCCGGTCGGCCGCGTGGTGCTGGACATCACCAGCAAGCCGCCGGGCACGATCGAGTGGGAGTAGGCCGCCCGGCCCGCGCGTAGCGCCCCACGCATTGCGCCCCATGCATTGCGGCTCATGCATGGCGCTTCACGCATGGCTATCATTGCCGCGAGGCCGCGCCTTCAAGCGCGGCTTGTCCATGCCATGAAGACTTACGTAGCTAAACCGTCCGATAGAGAACGCAACTGGCTCATCGTCGATGCCGCCGGTCTGACGCTCGGTCGCCTCGCGACGCAGATCGCCGATGCCCTGAGGGGCAAGCGCAAGCCGACCTACACGCCACATATCGACACGGGTGACTTCGTCGTCGTGATCAATGCCGAGAAGATCTCGGTGACCGGCAAGAAGCTCACGGACAAGCGCTACTACCGCCACTCCGGATATCCCGGCGGTCTGAAGTCACGGAGCCTGGCCGAAATGCTCGCCCGCCGTCCCGAAGAAGTGATCCGCCTCGCGGTCAAGGGCATGCTGCCCCGCAATCGTCTGGCCCGTAAGCAGCTGACGAAGCTGAAGGTGTACGCCGGGCCCGAGCATCCCCACGCAGCCCAGCAGCCGCAACCGATGGAGATTCAGTTTTGAGCGATTTCGAGCGTCCCGAGGACGAACAACGCGGCGACGAGGAGACCCCCGCCGCAGAAGCATCGGCCGAGGAGACCCCCGCCGCAGAGGCACCCGCCGACCCCGCCGCAGACGCACCCACCGAGGAGCCGGCTGCCGCCGCCCCCGAGCCGGGCCCCGACGCCACCGAGGCACCCACACCTGAGCCCGCCCTGTCTCTTATAC
>DATCPD010000120.1:0-15774 GCA_036564325.1 Solirubrobacteraceae bacterium
GCAGAAGGGAGCGCCCGTGCGCAAGGCTGATTGGCAAGCCGTGGGAGAGGTTGCCGGAGAGGCGCTGGCCGGCGGATTCCGTTCGAGGTCGACAACGGCTACGGGCTGAGCGGCCTCACGCACCTCGATCTGCTGAACCACCCCGCCGTCTACGAGCAGCTGCGCAAGTGGATCACCCGCTCACGCGAGCGCCCACCGGAGGCCGAGACCCAGGCCGCCTAACCGCTCAGAGTCCCCTCCTGTCGGCCCCGCGTGCTTGGCTCAGCTTTCGGCCAGCCGCCGCAGGACCGTAACCGCGTCGCTCAGCACGGCCTGTTCCCGGGCCGAGAGATCGCCCTCGATCGCACCGGCCAGCCAGCCCTCCCGCTGGCGGCGGTCCTCGCCCAGCACCACACGCCCCTCGCGCGTCAGCTCGACGAGAGCCCGCCGCCGGTCGCTCGCGTCCGGTCGACGTGCCACCAGACCTTCGGCCTCCAGTTCAGCCACGGTCTGCGCCATCGACTGCGGGCGGACCCGCTCGGCGACGGCCAGCTCGCTGACGCTCTGCGCGCCCACGCGGTCAAGCCGTCCCAGCACTGAGCCCTGAGAGAGCGAAAACCGATTCTCTGCCCGCAGTCGTCGGAGCAGCTGGCCGAGCACGACCCTCAGCTCGCTGGCGACCAGAGCCGGATCCGTGCGGGTGGGCATCACGAGGGGACTATATAGGCCCGATGGGCAGGCTAACTGCACAGGTTGCCTGTATAGTTGCTGCCCGTGGACAGCGACCGCTACAAATGGATCGCGCTGTCGAACACGACGCTCGCGGTGCTCCTCGCGACGCTCGACGCGTCGATCACGCTGATCGCGATGCCGGACATCTTCCGCGGCATCCATCTCGATCCGCTCGTTCCCTCCAACAGCTTCTACCTGCTGTGGATGATCCTTGGCTACATGGTCGTCTCGAGCGTGCTGATCGTCAGCCTGGGGCGCCTCGGCGACATGTTTGGCCGGGTCCGGATCTACAACCTCGGGTTCGTGATCTACACGGTCGCCTCGCTGCTTCTGACCGTCGACTGGCTGACCGGGAAGGCCGGCGCCGACTACCTGATCGTGTTCCGGATCGTGCAGGGCATCGGTGGCGCCTGCCTGCTCGCCAACGCCGCGGCGATCATCACCGACGCCTTTCCCGCCAACCAGCGGGGCATGGCGCTGGGCATCAACAACATCGTCGGCGTGAGCGGGATGTTCGTCGGGCTCGTCCTCGGAGGACTGCTGGCGCCGATCAACTGGCGCTTGGTGTTCCTGATCTCCGTTCCGGTCGGACTGTTCGGGACCGTGTGGGGCTACCTCAAGCTTGAGGAACGCTCTCAGCCCCGGCGCCGACCGATCGACTGGTGGGGCAATGCCGCGTTCGCCCTCGGCCTGATCCTCCTGATGGTGTCGATCACCTACGGGATCCGGCCCTACAGCAGTCACAGCACCGGCTGGAGCAGTCCGCGCGTGCTGGCGCTGCTGGGTCTCGGGCTGGGCTGCCTGGTCGCCTTCGGCGTGATCGAGAAGCGGGTGCACGATCCGATGTTCCGGCTTCCGCTGTTCCGCATCCGCGCCTTCACCTTCGGGACACTGTCCACGTTCCTCTCGGCGATCGCGCGCGGGGGCCTGATGTTCATGCTGATCATCTGGCTGCAGGGGATCTGGCTGCCCCAGCACGGCTATAGCTTCACCGAGACCCCGCTGTGGGCGGGCATCTACATGCTGCCGCTGACGGCAGGGATGCTGGTGGCCGGGCCCACCTCCGGGTACCTGTCCGACCGCTACGGCGCCCGGCCGTTCGCCACCGGCGGGATGATCGGAACGGCCGTCGGCTTCGGTTTGCTGCTGCTGCTCCCGATCGACTTCTCCTATCCCGTGTTCGCGCTGATCCTCGGCCTGATCGGGGTCTCGATGGGGATGTTCGCCTCGCCGAACCGGGCTGCGGTGATGAACAGTCTGCCGCGGGGAGACCGCGGCGCCGGCGGGGGGATGAACCAGACCTTCCAGAACTCGGCCCAAGTGATGTCCATTGGGATCTTCTTCACGCTGATCATCGCCGGACTTGCCACCACGCTTCCCGGCGCCATCACGCACGGCCTGAATGCCCAGGGCGTCGCCAGCCCGATCGCCCAGCACGTGGCCGCACTGCCGCCGGTGTCGTTCCTGTTCGCAGCGTTTCTCGGCTACAACCCGATCCAGCATCTCCTCGGACCCGCCGCGCTCGGCTCGCTAAGCGCGCACAGCCAGGCAACCCTGACGGGCCCGACCTTCTTCCCCCACCTGATCTCAGCACCGTTTCAGACCGGACTCCACGAGGCGTTCACGTTCGCGATCGCCGCCTGCCTCGTCGCCGCCGCGGCGTCGCTGATGCGCGGCGGGCGCTACCACAATGAGGACGAGCCGCCACCGATCGCCTACCGGCCACACGTCACGGCGAGACCGCTGACCGCACCCCGACCAGAGGAGCAGCATGCAAGTTGAGTGGTATGGACAATCCGCGTTTCGGATCACCGGCGCGACCCAGACCGTGTTCATCGACCCGTTCGCCGATCTGTCCGGGCTCGCGGCCCGCGGTATCCAGTTCGAGTACCCATCGATCGACGGCGTCGACGCCGACCTGCTGCTCGTCACCCACGAGCACCGGGATCACAACGGGGTGGATGCGATCTCGGGATCGCCTCAGGTGCTGCGCTCCACCGCGGGACGACTTGATTCCCCGGTTGGCGAGGTCGTGGCCATCGCCTCGGAACACGACACCGCCGCAGGCACCGAGCGCGGGCCGAACACGATCTTCGTGTTCGAGCTCGACGGCTTGCGGATCGGCCACTTCGGAGACTTCGGCCAGAGCGAGCTCCGCCCTGAGCAGGGGGTGGCGATCGGCAAGCTGGATCTGATGATTCTGCCCGTCGGGGGCGGCCCAACCATCGGTGCCGCGCAGGCCGCGAGCATCAGCAACGCGCTGGGCCCACGGTGGGTCGTGCCGATGCACTACCGCACGCCGAGGATCGGGTTCCTCGAGACGGCCGACGAGTTCCTGTCCGCGATGGCGAACGTGCGCCGGCTGGAGAGCACCGCGTTCGACACCAACGAGCTCCGCGACGCGCCCGAGCCGCTGGTGGTGGTCCCCGCCGCGCCCTAGCGGGCGCCCACTTGACGCCGATCTAACGTACGAACGCGACCCAGCTGAGCGCCGCCAGCCCAGCGGCCGCGGCCATCGGGAGCACTAGGCTGACCTGCAGCAGCAGTGCCCCGACCAGCGCCCCGAGCAGCATCGCGAGGACCGTCATGAGACGACGAGCCGTCGCCTGTCCGGACCCTCCGAACACCGGGAGGCCGGTGGCCAGATTGGTGAGCGTCCCGGTGAGCACGGTGGTGGTTAGGTCAACCACCCCGACGTGCCGCATCGTGGCGTTGCGGACTCCCATGGCCAGCGCCAGCAGAGCGATCACCGCCGCCCCTGACGCCGCGCCGGCGCGAACCGACACGATGGCCGCGAGAATCGTGGCGATCGTTATCAGGACGATCTCGGTCGCCAGCGCCACCCCGATGTGGGTCCGCTGGCTGTGCCCGATGCGTGCCGCCAACAGGCCCCCGCATCCAGCGCCGACGAGAAAGCCGACCAGTGATACGGACTGGGCCAGGACCGGGAGGTGAGCGCCCCCGGCGAGTCCGAAGCCGAGCAGGGCGACGTTCCCGGTCATGTTGGCCGTGAACACCCGGCCGATCCCGAGAAAGCTGGCGGCGTCGACGACCCCGGTGGTGAAGGTCAGCAGCAGCAGCGCCTGGGTCAAGGGGTGGCGCAGGCTCTCAACCGCCAGCTCGTCGCCTGGCGCCGGCTGGTCGCCTGGCGCCGGCTGCTCGCCTGGCGCGGGCTGATCGGAGGTGCTCACCCCGGGCCGCTCCGTCAATCTGCAGGTGGGCGGGTTGCCACGCTCATTGCGGTCATGGGTCAGAGCTCCTGCACGTGGGTCTCAGCGTCCGGGCAGGTGATAGATGTCCAGCGTTCCGTCCCGGGCGTGCTGGTTGGCGTCGCCCTCGGGCACGATCACGCGGCCGCCGATCACGATCGGGCTGTTCCAATGGCCGACGGCGGCGGGCAGCGAAGCGAGGGGCTGGAGCCGGGTCGGCTCATAGACGCGGACAGCTCCGCCTGGGTCGTAGACGTACAGAAGGCCGCCGGCGATGATCGGACTCGTACCGGAGTTGGCGTTCTGGAACGCTAGGTGCAGGCGCGGCTGTCTCCCGCCCGTGAGCACGTACGCCCCGGTGCCGGATGCGTCGGCCACGAACACGTAACTCCGCCCCGCGTTCTGCCACACCGCCGGAGCGGTGAACAGCCCGGCACCCCCGGGCGTGGAGAGCTCCTGGATCTCCCCCCCGAGGCGCGGGCCGGCGCCGGCGCTCGTCCCATCCAACCGCGCGAGGTCGAGCAGGCGGAGCTTGCCGTCCTTGCCGCCCTGCACCGCGAGGCGAACGCCTCCGACCGGTGCAGGCAGCGCCGGGGCGGTGCTGCCGAGATCGCCGTCGCTGGCGCTCAGTGCAGCCTGGCTGGTTGGAGTCCAGTTGTGCAGCAGGCGGGCGGCATCGGCGCTCAGCTCGAGCACGCTGTCGCTCCAGTTGCTGACGCCGTCGAACGGTCGGCTCCCGGTGGCGTTGCCGGTGGCCACCAGCAGGCGCCCGCTGCCCGGCTCGACCACGGCCCCTGCCCGAGCCCAGATCGCCGAGTCACTGACCGGGCAGCCACTGGGGACGAGCAGGTGGTGCTGCCCCGAGCAGAGCGAGTTCCAGACGTGGATGATCCGCCCGCTGGCGCGGTCGATCGTCACGACATGTCCCTGGTATGGCGGCGCATCGCCGACGTAGCCACCGGTCGTGGCTATCACCTCCCGCCCACTGAGGTTCAGCGCCGAGGCCAGCTTCTCGTGCGTGCGGTCGCGCGTCAGGTGCACGGGCCAGTGGCGCGAGCGAACCTCGTGACCCGTGGCCACCGCAAGCTTGCGGATCAGCCCGTCCGGGCTGGCGGCGAAGACGTACCGCCGCCCCGGATCGGCCACAGGCGTCGTGGTGGTGATCTGCGGCGTGCCCTCGTAGGAGCGGATGTCCGGAGGAACGTATTCCCACAGCTTGCCTCCCGTCCCGGCGTCGAGCGCGATCGTTCGCCCGTAGGCGGTGGTGACGATGATCAGATCGCGGGGTCGACCGCGCACCCGGATCGCATGCAGCTCGATCGGAGAGGAGTCCACGGTGCCGTCCAGATGCACCCGACGCTGACGCAGGCTGCTCAGGTTGCGGGCGGTGATGCCCGTCTGCGCCGGACCGACCCCGCTGCGGGCGGCGTTGAAGTCAAAGCGCGTCCAGTCGCCCGTGGGAACATTGACGGCGGCTGCGCTCGCGGACGACGGGCTAGGAGAGCCGGTGGTTGCCGCGGCGTTGCTGCCGCTGCTGCTGCAGGCAGCGAGCAGCAGCGCGCAGGCCACCAAGGCGGCCCGAGCGCCTGGCGCCGGCCTCACGGAGCCAGGCCGAGCTTGGTGGCGAGAGCGCCGACCGGGTCGCCGAGCGGCAGCACCCGGTCGACGGTGGAACCGACTGACTCGAGGGTTTGCGTCGCGACCGTGCCGACAGGTCCGGGGACCTGCTGGGTGACCGCGGTGGCGGCGCCCACGACCTTGCCGACCGTGCTGGGCGGTGCGGGCGTCGGGGGCGGACTACCGGCACCTCCCGAGCCACCGGCGGGGTTGCCCGATCCGCTGCCGCCGCTGCCCGGGGTGCCGCCGCTGCCCGAGTTACCGCCGCCGCCAGTGCCACCCCCGCCTGAGCCGCCTGAACCGGTGCCCCCAAGGCGTGACCCTCCCGAACCTGGCGTCCCGCCACGCGAGGCATTAATCCCGCTAGAAGTGCCGGCCACGGTCCCCCCGCTCGCGGCCCCGGCCGGTGCCGCTGCGGCAGCCAGCGCACGTCCGAGCGTGGATCTTCCGCTTCCGGGGGGAGTCGCGCTGACCCGCATCGAACCGCCGGGCAGGGCCGGGCCAGACAGGGCTTGGCCGAGCGTGCCGAGCCGCGCGAAGCCACCGGCGAAAACGAGGATGACGAGCGCGCCGGCGATCGCTCCGGGCACCAGCAGCGCGGCGCCCGAGGCGCCGAACAGCTGCCGCTTCCACGATCTCCCCATGGTCATGGGGCCAATGGTAACCCTGACAGACCTCTTGCAGGGACACTTCCCGGCCGATCGACAGCGCGCAGCGGCCAGAGGCGCCAGTACGATCGCTGCCGAGGACCGCCCCACGATACAGACGCTTGATATGCAGCGCTTTTCTATCGCACGCTCGCTGCGCCTGGCGCTCGTCGGGTTGACCGTCGTGCTCGCTGTCGTAGCCGCGCTCGGGGTGGCCAGCCTGTACAGCTCGCGGCAACACTATGAGAACCTCCTGGCGGAGAGCTCGGCGCTCTCAACGGCGGCGGCAAACCTGGTCACCGCGGCGATCGCCGAATCCGAGGTCCTGCGTGACGCGACCGGCGGCGGCGCGCCGGCGGCCCGCCACGCAGCGGCGATGGGATTCAGGTCGGCGGCAGCGTCGGCGCAGTCCCTCGCCCGCGCCGACCCGGTCAGTCGCCAGCTCGTGCGCGCGCAGATCCAGGCAGAGTCGGTCGCCCGCCGCCTGGGGACCAACGGTCGGCTGACGCTGGCGACGACGCCCGGCGGTCCGCTGGACCGCGGACGCCAGCTGGCCGTCCGTCTGCAGAGCCGGCAGCAGGCGCGCGAGGCCTCCGCACGCAGTCAGGCTCGCGCGGACTCGCGCCGCGCGGTGATCTTCGTGGTCGCGGCCGGGGTGCTGGCGCTGATCACGGCGTTGGTGAGCTCGATGCGACGGCCGCTCGATGCGCTGGTCCGCGCGACCGGGGCGCTGGCGAGCGGAGAGCTTGACCAGCGGGTCCAGCCCACCGGCCCGCGCGAGCTGCAGGATCTCGGTATCGCGTTCAACACCATGGGTCAAGAGCTCGCGAACGCACGCGGACGAATCGAGGCGGAGCGCAAGCGGCTGGCCGTCACGCTTGAGAGGCTGGGCGACGGGCTGCTGGTCACCGAGCCGGGATCGTCGACGATCGCCACCGTGAACCCGCGCGCGGGCGAGCTCGTCCCTGAGCTCATGCCGGGAGCGCGGCTCGACTCTTCGGAGAGCCCGCTGCCGCCGCTGGACGACGCCCTCGGCGGCGAGGCGCTGATCGAACACCACGGGCGAGCGCTCGCAGTGACCGCAGCGAGGCTCGGCGATGAGTCGGAAGGCGTCGTGTGGACCGTGCACGACATGAGCGAGCGGGTCCGGCTGGAGCGGGCCAAGACCGAGTTCGTCGCCATGGCCTCGCACGAGCTGCGCAGTCCGCTGACCTCGATCAAGGGGTTCGTCGAGCTGCTCGACCGCTCCTCGGGCACCATGTCCGAACGCCAGCGCGAGTTCGTGGACATCATCCACCGCTCGACCGATCGCCTCGTGGAGTTGGTCAACGATCTCCTCGACGTCGCCCGGATCGAGGCCGACCGAGTCGAGATCGACCGCCGCCCGATCGACGTGGGCGAGGCGGTCCGGGAAGTCGTCGAGCTGATGGGGCCGCGATTCGAGGCGAAGGGGCAGCAGCTGGGTGTGTACGTGGCCCCAACGCTTCCCCTTGCCTTGGCCGATTCGGCGCGAGTCCGGCAGATCCTCGCCAACCTGCTCACCAACGCCCATCTCTACACGGGCGAAGGCGGCCGGATCCACATCGGCGTAGAACCGGAGCGGGCATGGATCCAGATCGTGGTCTCCGACTCGGGGATCGGAATGACCCCTGAGGAGTCCACCCGCGTGTTTGAGCGCTTCTACCGGGCGGCCGAGGGAGCGCGCTCGGCGACCGGAACCGGGCTCGGGCTGTCGATCGTCAAAAGCCTGGTCGAGTTGCATGAGGGCCAGATCGAGGTGGAAAGCGAGCCCGGCCGCGGCACGACCTTCCGAATCCTTCTGCCCGCCGCCGTGCCGGGGCACGAATCCGTCCGCTCGCTGGACGTGATGCGCGGGCGCCGCGTGCTGGTCGTCGACGACGAGCCGGAGATCGCTGAGTTGATCGCCGGGCAGCTGGCGCTGCTTCAGGTCGAAACCGAGATTGCCTCGACGGGCCAACAGGCGTTGGAGCTGTTGCGCTCGGACGGCTTCGATGCGATCACCCTCGACATCCTGATGCCGGGGATGGACGGCTTTGCCGTCCTGCGAGAGATCCGGGCCGAACCGGAGCTGAGCCAGATCCCGATCGTGTTCATCTCGGTCTTCTCAGGACGCCAGGAGCTCGCCGGGGAATGGGTCGTCTCCAAGCCGATCGACGCCGACGAGCTACGGGAGGTCCTCGGCGCGGCGGTCAGTGCCGGCCGCTCTCGCGTGCTGGTGGTGGGCCGGGACGAGCTGCAGCCGCTGCTCGAGCCGGCGCTCGAGGAGCTGGGAATCGAGCACCAATGGGAGACGACCGGCGGCGCTGCGGCCCGCGTGTGCGGCGAGCGGCGGTTCGAGGTTGCGCTGATTGATGTCGGCGTCCGCAACCCGCAGGCCGTGCTCCAGGCACTCGATCTGCGGGGCCGCCGGATACGCCGAGCCGTGATCCTGTTCTCAGACGGCGTGACCACCGATCCGCCCGGGATCAGCCGGCTCGGAATGGAGGTCGTCCCGGTCGATCAAGCCGCCCAAGCCCTACTCGCGGCGCTCCGTGGTGAGCGATGTAGGCTGAAGAAGCGATGGTGGTGAGGAGCGACGCCGAGTTGGCCCGTGAGATCGCGCGTCTGCGGGAGGAACTGGCTCGCCGCGAACGCGAGGCGGCTGACAAGGAGTTGCAGCTCGAGCGCTACGCCGCAGACCTGCGCGAGACGTTCAAGCAGGAGCGTGCACAGCGCCAAGGACTCCAGCGCTCGTACATGGCCACCGTCCGCGCCCTGTCGAACGCCGTCGAGGCGCGAGACGCCTACACCGGCAAGCACGCCGAGCGTGTCACCGCGTACGGGCTGCGGATCGCTCGCGCGATGCAGCTGCCGCTCGCCGACGCACCGGAGATCGAGTTCGGCTTTCTGCTCCACGACATCGGCAAGCTGGCCATCCCTGACGCGATCCTCTACAAGCCCGGCGCGCTGACCGACGAGGAACGAGCCCTGATGGCGCAGCACCCGGCGATCGGGGCGGAGATGGTGAGCGGGATCGAGTTCCTCGCCGACGCGGCTGCGATCGTGCGATCCCACCACGAACACTGGGATGGCAGCGGCTATCCGGACGGCCTGGTGGGAACCGACATACCCCTCGCGGCTCGCGTGTTCGCCGTGGCCGACGTGTTCGACGCGCTCACCACAGACCGCCCCTACCGGCCCGCATCGGAGCTGCCGGTGGCCCGCGCAATGATCCTGGACGAAACCGGCACACACTTCGATCCTGACGTCACCGACGCCTTTCGCGCGCTCGACGATGCGACGTTCCTGCGGATCGGCTCTGAGATCCGTTGACCGGGCAGGCAGCGACGCGGCACGGCGTCCTCGTCGTCGACGACGACCCGTTCATCCGCAAGTTGATCGCGACCACGTTGGAGGACGTCGCGGAGTTCGAGCTACACGAGGCCGGCGACGGGATCGAGGCCCTGGAGGTAGCCGAGCGCGAGCGCCCGACGCTGGTGTTCCTCGATGTCGACATGCCGCGGCTGGACGGCATCAGCGCCTGTCGCCGGCTGCGCAAGAACCCAGGCACCAAGAACACCACGATCGTGATGCTGACCGCCGCTCACGGTGACAACGTGGAGCGCAATGCCGAGGAGGCAGGAGCCGACCTGTTCCTGACCAAGCCCTTCAGCCCGCTGGACCTGCTCCGCCTGGTGGATCGACTGAGCGATCAGTAGGCGACTCGGCCGATGGAGCTAGCCGACCTTGATCAACACGATCGTGTTGATCGCGAACACGATCGCGAAGCCGATCGTCCAACGATTGAGGTTTCGCTCGACGAGCGACCCGCCGCCGAACGGCCCCGCGCCGCTGCCGACGCCGAAGGCTCCGGACAGGCCGGCGTCCTTACCTGAGTGCATCAGGATCAGGAAGATGAGCACGACGCACAGGAACACCTGGAGAATGCCGAGGATCGCTGACACAGTGGGCGATGGTAGCTACTCGGCCTCGCGCGGACCAGCCTCCGCCCGATCAGCGTACGCGGGTGGCCGCAGGCGGTCGATTTGCTCGAGGATCTGGAGCGCCTCGCTGCGCAGGCCCGTGTCGAGCGCCTCGAAGTCCTCCCGGGAGAGCTTGCCGGTGTCGAAATCCAGCTGCGTGTCGCGGATTTCCCGGTACTTGGCCTCCCGGGCCGCATCGAGCTCGGCGAGTGCCGATTCCCGCTTGAAGTCACCGGCCTGCGCGCGAGCACGCCGGAGCGGCCCGGTGACGATGAACGCGACCGCGAAGAGAATCGCCAGGAGGAGCAGGAACTCCACGAGGTTCCGGGCGCGGCGGCGCTAGGCCGACTCGCGCACCGCCGCCCGCTCGCCCACCGCTATCGGGGGCGCAGCCACCGGCGCACGCCGGGCTCCCACCAGGCTGCGCCGCCGGGCCAGCGACGGAATCGGCCAGAGCGCGATCAGTCCGCCCGTGGCGATGATGATCGCCCCGAGCCACAGCCAGGTCACCAGGGGTGAGACGATCAGCCGGAAGTTGACCGGCCAGGGGTGGCTGACGAACCGCCCGGCGAGGCCGGCGATCGCCCGGGCGCGCTCGATCCGGATCGCCCCCAGCGTCGCCGGCTGGCGCACCTGGGCGGGAGTGAGGCTCGTCATCAGGGTGGTGAAGACGCGGTCGCCGCGGTTGATCTCGTTCTGAATCGGCTGGAAGTTGAGGTTGACCACCGTCCAGAAGTCCTGGGTCAGACCGGCCCTGAGCCCGACCGAGGAATCGGCCTGGCCGTTGAACGCCACCGAGATCGGGCCGACGGTCGGATCGGCCGTGGCGGGATAGAAGCCGCGGGTCGTGGTCAGCGTGGTCACATGACGGCCGTGCTTGGACACATCGAGCACCGCGCCGAAGGACAGCTTGGCCACCTCGCCCTGGCTGGTGAACGTGGCCTGCTCGGTCGGACGCACGTAGCGCATCGTGTACCCGCCGACCGTGGCCTGCTGGCCGGGCGAGAGGATCACGTCACTGGAATGCGCGAACGAGGACGACGCGGCCACCCCGATCAGCATCACCGCCAGTCCGGCGTGCGCGATGTAGCCGCCGTAGCGGCGTCGGTTGCGTCTGATCAGAGCGACGAAGGCCAGCGGTGGCGCATCGCCGGTGAGCGCCCTCCGGGCGCTGGTGCCGCGCCACAGCTCCTGCGCCACGGCGGCGAGCACGAACGCCCCGAAGGCGAACATCAGCAGGGCGAACGGGCGCGCCACCGTGTCTGTGCTGACCAGCAGCACGACGAGCGTGCACAGGCCGACGACGGACGGGAGGATGAAGTTGCGCCGCAGGTTCGCGACCGTGACGCGCCGCCAGGCGATGATCGGCCCGACGCCTGACAGGAACACGAGGATCAGGGCCAGCGGGACGATGAACGGGCGGAACGCCGGCGGTCCGACGGACACCTTCGTTCCCGTCACCGCCTCGGAGATCAGCGGGAAGAACGTGACCCAGAAGATCACGAACACCATCGCCACCAGGACCAGGTTCTGGAACAGGAACACCGCCTCGCGCGACAGCAGGGAATCGAGCTGGGCGTCGGAGCGCAGGCTCGCGCGGCGCCAGACGACAAGGCCGCCCCCCCCGATCACCACCATCGCGATCAGCACGACGAACGGCACGCCCAGGGTCGATGCCCCGAAGGCGTGGATCGAGTCCAGTACCCCCGAGCGGACGAGGAACGTGCCGAGGATCGCCAGTGTCCCGCTGGCCAGGATCAGCGACACGTTCCAGATCTTCAGCATCCCTCGCTTCTCCTGGATCATGATCGAGTGGATGAATGCGGTGCAGGCCAGCCAGGGCATCAGCGCCGCGTTCTCGACCGCGTCCCAGGCCCAGTAGCCGCCCCAGCCGAGCTCGGTGTAGGACCAGCGTGCCCCGAGCAGGATGCCGATCCCGAGGAACAGCCAGGCCGCCAGCGCAAAGCGCCGCGTGACCCCGATCCATTCGGAGTTCAGCCGCCCGGTGATCAGCGCACCGATGGCAAAGGCGAAGGGGACGGTCAGCAGCGTGTAGCCGGAATACAGCATCGGCGGATGGATCATCATCGTCCGGTGCAGCAGCAGCGGATCGAGCCCGGCGCCTTCCAGCGGCGGGTGGGCGCTGGTGGTGAACGGATTGGCCGCGAACGGGAACACCATCAGCGAGGTGAAGAAGGCGGCGAAGACGAGCAGCACGGCGGTCGCGTACGGAGCGATCTCCCGGACGCGGTTGCGGGTCAGGAACAGGATCAGGCTGGACCACAGCGAGAGCAGGAGCACCCACAGGAGCAGCGAGCCCTCCTGTGAGGACCACGCAGCCGCCAGCTTGTAGAAGGTGGGTGTCGTCGTCGAGGAGTGCCCGGCGACGACGTTGAACGAGAAGTCGCTGCGCAGGAACGCGGCCTCGAGGATCACGAAGGCGATCGTCATCAGCCCGGCGAGCGCGTAGACCGCCCGGCGTCCTGAGTCGACCCATTCGCGCCGCCCGCTGATGGCTCCGTAGACGGACGCGCCGATGCCGTAGAGGCAGACGACCAGCCCGAGGATCAGCAGCGCGCGTCCGAGCAGCGCCATCTCAGCGGACTCTGACCGGCATCCGGGACATCAGTAGCTGGAGGTCGTGGCCTGGTACTTGGACGGACACTTGGTGGTCAATGAGTCCTGCTCACCGATGAAGCTCGACCCCTGCTCGCGCACCGTGACGAGGACGCCGCGTCCGGCCCGGAACGGGTCCGGGACGATGCCGGTGTAACGCACCGGCACCGAGACCCGCAGCTTTGGATCCCGGACGCGGAACAGCAGGGTGCTGCCACTGTGCTGGACCGATCCGTCGAGCACGGTCCCAGCCAGGATGTAGGAGCGGCCCGGCTGCGCTCGTTTGAGCAGCTGGCCGGCGGTCAGCTCGTCGCGGCCGGCGCTGAAGCTCGTGTAGACGAGCGCCGACGCGAGCAGCAGCGCGGCGGTTAGAGCGACGGTCAGACGGATGAAGCGCTTGCGGCTGGGGTCCATAGGCGAGCGGCCAATTGTCCCACAGCTTGGGCCGGACACACCCGGCTCGAATGTCCAGGGACGGGCGCCGCGCCTTCAGTCCTGCGGGCGGATCGCCCGATTAGCGTCATGTTAGAAGCGAGGATTTCGGCCCACCGGGGCGAAACCATTGATGATCGGAACCGTTGTTTGCCATGAACGTGCTAGTTCGACCTAAACGAAGCGCAAGCGGGACTCGCCGCCGCCGGCAGACGTCGGCCACCCCTGTCGAAGAGCGCGGGGGCATCCAGGACCAGGCCCGTCCGGCCGCATCGGCCACATCTCCCGCAGCGAGCGCCAGGTCTCCCCGCCGACGCGAGCTCGGACCCCAGCGCGACCAGGCGCAGTACACCTGCCAGTGCGGATTCGTGTTCCGGGCGTCGGTCTCCACGTCGGTCGGCTGCCCGCACTGCGGCAACACGCAGGCCTGGTAGTCACCGGCAAACGCAGCCCCGTCGCTCACTCAGCGGGCTGCTGCGCCGCCGGCTCCGGCGTCATCCGCGGCCTGACCTCGGTCCCCGGCGGCAACAGCTCGGCCAGCGACTCCTCGAGCCAACCGATCAGCTTCCATACGTCCCGCATCTGCTCGCGGTCGGCCACGATCCCAAAGTCGAGGTGACCCCGGTAGCTCATCACGGTGATGTTGAGCCCCATCCCGTCGGTTATCACCGACACGGGGTAATTCGCCACCAGCTCGGCTCCGGCCATGTATAGCGGCAGCTGGGGTCCGGGCACGTTCGAAACCACCAGGTTCCAGATCGGCTTACGCGTTGCGGCGAGTGAGAACGTCATCCGCGCCGCGCGGGAGAAGACCGCCGGCGGAATGAACTGGGTCGCGTCCTGGAGCAGCTGTGCGGGAAGCGCCTTGTGGCGCTCCTTCGCCATCAGCATCGCCTCGTGGGTCAGCATCAACCGCTCTACAGGGTCCGCCTCATTGACGTACAGCGGCACGCTCAGCATCCCGATCCGGTTGCCATAGGTGCCCATCTGCTTCTCGCTGCGCACCGAAATCGGCACCTGTGCCACGAGCGGAACCTCGGGCAGCTCGTCGTGCTCGAGCAGCCACCACCGCAGAGATCCGGCGCAGATCGACAGAACCACGTCGTTGACCGTGCAGCCATGCTCGTTCTTGACCTGCTTGACCGCATCGAGCGACAGCTGTCCGAACGCGAAGCGGCGGTGCGGTGACACGTGGCCGTTGAACGAGGTCCGTGGCGGTGTCAGGTTGCTGCGCTCGAGCACGCGGCGCTCACGGCCGCGAATCAACCGCGCGAACGTCGCGGTCGTGCGACCGAGCGTGTGAGCCCCCGGGACCTGAGACAGGAAGGCGACATCCTGGATGTTGGGCAGCGTCGAGGGCAGCGCACGGGCCACCCGCTCGACGTACCGCGGCGCGCCGAGCATGCCTCGCATCAGCATCTCGAGATCACTCGGTTCACGGTGCGCCTCTCCCCAGCCGCGGGGCTTGGCGGGCGGCTCACGGCCCTCTGGCGTCAGATCCAGCAGCACCCCCATGATCTCGGCGCCGGACATGCCGTCGATCACCGCGTGGTGGATCTTGGTCAGCACCGCGACATGGCCACCGGCGAGGCCATGGATCAGGTACACCTCCCACAGCGGACGCGCGCGGTCGAGCGGGCGCGAGAAGATCCGCGCGACCTGCTCGGCCAGCTTCTCGTCGGTCGGGGGCGGCGCGAGGGCCAGCTCACGCACGTGGTACTCGAGGTCGAAGTCGGGATCGTCGATCCAGTACGGATAGTCGAGACCGAGCGGAACGGCCTTCAGGCGCCAGCGAAACGGCGGCAGCAGCGGCAAGCGCTCGGCGATCAGGTTCTGGATGTCGGCCAGCTCCAGCCGGCCGTTGGGCCGCGTGCTCGGATCGAGCACGGCCAGGCCGGACACGTGACCCGCTTGTTGCGGACTCTCGAGCGCCAGGAACTGCGCATCTAGTCCGGTCAGCTGCCGCAAGTGTCCACCCTGCCGGCGAGTCTATCCAGCACGCCCTACCGCGTGGTGTTCAATCTGGCCGCGATGCAACGCGGAAGCAGATAAGGGCATGATCGCGATCCTCGGCGGCCTCGGGGCCGCGGTCGCGTGGGGAATCGCGATGATCTGCTCCTCACGCTCGAGCCGGCTGATCGACCCGCAGTCCGTCGTGGCCTGGGTGATGCTGGTGGGACTGGTGCTCGTCCTTCCGGCGGTCGCGCTCAGCGGCGTGCCGGATCGGCTCGGCGGAACCCCGGGGTTGTGGCTGATCCTGGCCGGCGCCGGCAACGTCGGAGGACTGCTGCTCGCCTATGCGGGGATGCGAATCGGCCAGATCGCGCTCGTCACGCCGCTGGTCTCGACCGAGGGAGCGATTGCGGCCGTGATCGCGCTGCTGGTGGGCGAGAGCCTCGCCCCCGCGGCGGGGCTCGCGCTCGCGCTGATCGCTTTCGGAATCGTGCTGGCCGCAATCCCTGAGCGCGGGTTCGCCGACACGGCGGCATCAGCACGCCATCCGCGGGCCGTCGCCCTGGCGATCGGCGCCGCGCTCAGCTTCGGCGGCAGTCTGTACGC
>DATCPD010000129.1:0-21475 GCA_036564325.1 Solirubrobacteraceae bacterium
GTGCCGCCGCAGTTCGCCCAGCAGCGCGTAGTGCTGAGCCTCGCTGGCCAGAACCTGCGCTCCGAGCTGCTGCAGTCGCGGGTGACTCAGCTTTGACATCGCGGCGTAGTAGGCCCCCTCCATCAGGTTCTCGAGGTCAAGCAGCAGATCCAGGCAGTCGCGCTCACGGTGGAGATCGGACACCGAACGCGAAACGTGGTGATCGGACAGGGCGTTATCGATGGCCTGGCTGTCGGCCGGAGCCGGCGGAGCAGTCGCGCCGAGGCTCCTGAGCTCGGGCCGGAGTGCGGCCGCGTGGGCGTGCTCGTGGGCCAGCGCCAGCTGAGCCACGCCCGCTGCGCGAGCTGACAGCAACCCGGTGGCGAGGACCCGTTCGTAGACGGCAGCCGCCAGCAGCTCGGCGGCGAGGAGGCTTTGGACCAGGCTGGCGTCGCTCACCGGCTCAGCCGCCAGCGCATCCGCCGGCCCGGCCAGCGGGACTAGCGCCACCCCGGCACATGTTGCCGCGCCACCGGCGAGGGCGCGCGAGAGCAGCTGCCGGCGGGTGGGGAAAGGAGCGCGCACAGCGGTCGAGCGCTACTCGGCGCCCGTGACGAACGGGCTCGGAAGCGGAACCATCCCCAGCGTCGAGCGCAGGACGGCGACGTGCTGGGCGTCGTTGGCCAGCACCGCGGCCACCGCGGCACGGACCGAGCCCGGAGACAGCCGCGTGATCACACCGAGATACAGGCGGACCTCGCGCTGCTCGAGGTCGTGCAGGAGCCGGAGCACGTCCGCGGCAGTGCTCGGATGGCCAAGGTCGTAGGCCGCCTTCGGCTTGTTCGGCCGGCCGCCCGCCTGCTTGACCAGCCCGTACATCTCACCGGCGTGCGAGAGCTCCTGTTCCAGGAACAACTGGGCCGCCTTCTTCGGCCGGCCGTCGAGCAGAGGGATCCCGGCCGTGTACGCAGCGATGGCCTCGTGCTCGAGGTCGAGCGCCTGGTTGAGCAGGACCAGGTCCGCCTGCTTGGCCGCAGGGGGAAGCTTGCGGAGGTTCGGCCGGCTCGAACCATTGCCGCAGCCGGCCAGGCCGACCATCGCGCCGGCGGCGACCGCAGTCTGCCAGCGTCCCAGGAGCGTGCGCCGCGTCGACCGCGCGGCGCCGGTCGGACTCACCACCAGACGGTGGCGTCCAGGTTCTCGATCTCTTCGACCGGCCGCGTGTAGATCCCCGAGGACAGATACTTCCAGCCGTCGTCCGCGACCACGAAGACGACGTTACCCTCATCCAGCTCGCCCGCGATCCGCACCGCCACGCGGGCGATGGCGCCGGAGGACACGCCCGCGAACAGGCGCTCCTCGTCGAGTAGCTTGCGCGTGAACACGATCGCGTCGGTGTTGGTGACGAAGATCTTTCGATCGAGCAGCGAGAGGTCGATGATCGGGGGGATGAACCCATCCTCGAGCGAGCGCAGGCCCTGCACCGGTTCACCCTGCATCGGCTCCGCGGCGACGATCTTGACGCTGTCGCCGAGCTCTTCCTTGAGGCGGCGGCCGTTGCCCATCAACGTCCCGCCCGTCCCCAGGCCGGCAACGAAGGCCGCGACCTCGTCAAGCTCCTCGAGAATCTCCAGCGCCGTCCCGTTGTAATGGGCCAGAGGGTTGGCCTGGTTGCCGTACTGGTAGGGCATGTAGTACGAGGCGTCGCGCTCTGCCATCTCGAGCGCCAGCTCGACCGCCCCGTTAGACCCTTTCGAGCCCTCCGAATAGACGATCTCGGCCCCATACATGCGCAGCAGCTCGGTCCGCTCCGGGGTCACGTTCTCAGGCATCACGACCTTGACCGGGTATCCCTTGTAGCCGCAGATCATGGCTAGCGAGATGCCCGTGTTGCCGGAGGTCGGTTCGAGGATCGTCTGGCCAGGCCGGATCAGGCCCTTCTCTTCGGCGTCTTCGATCAGCGACCGGGCGACGCGATCCTTGACCGAGCCAGTGGGATTGTGCGACTCGAGCTTGGCCCAGATCCTGACCCCGGGCTTGGGACTCAGCCGCTTGAGCTCGATCAGCGGCGTATGCCCAATCGCCTGGACGATGTCGCCGTACCGGCCCCCGCAGGGCTTGTTCTGAAGCCGCTCCGCCGCCATTGCTTTACGAAGTGTAGCGGCGTGCGGGGCCCCACCTCGGCGCTAGTACCCCGGAATGGAATACGTACTGGAGGTGCTGGTCGTCGTCATCGGCGTGGTTGTCGTCTGGGTGCTGCCCGAAGTGGCCGCTCCCTCCTTGACAACGTGCCAGACCCCACCGAAGCCGTGGATACCCTCGCCCTTGGCCTGGCCCTTCGCCGAGTCCATGGAAAACCGGTAGAGCGGGCGTCCGTTGAGCGTGATCTGAACGAAGCCGTGCCGGCGCATCGTTCCGAGCTTGCCCTTGACACCCGCGCCCTTGACGAGCTTGGCCTTGGCCGAGGATGCCTTCAGCGGCGGCCAGAAGGACAGGCATGCGCTCGACTTGCAGAGCAGGTGGCGCGTGCTCTCAGGCGAGAGCTCGTACAGGGTGAAACCGTGCGAGTCGACGAGAACCCGCTCGTGCAGCGCGGCATTGTTCGCCGCCGCGACGGTCGGATGCGAGGCGCTCGCCGAAGCCAGACCGGCGGCGGCCGCCACGGCGGTACCAGTGATCGCCGCCGTGACCACAATCGCGGCGGTCCTGGCCCCGGATCGCGGACCAGCGGGGTTCTGAGACATGGGCGGATTCGGCATCTGGGGCTCCCTTGGGATCGTGTGCGCCTTCACCCATACAGACGCCTATCCGCGGTGAGCCTTCCCGCGGTGCGGAATCCAGGTGCTACCAGCGCGCCGCCAGTGTCCGAGATGAAGTAGCTCGGCTGATCCTGAGCCCCGGGGCATGGCGGATTTGGGCTGACGCCGGTTGGCTGACGGCGGTGGTGTCTCGGGGGCTTTCTCGATCATGGCTCGAGAAAGTCCCCAAGACCCGGGACCACTCGATGCGCAGTTTTGTTTCCCAGGGGCAGCTTGGGTGCTACTCAGCACGCGCGAGCGCCGCGTGAGCGACCGACGACCGTGGGCGCGCCTAGCGCGCTCCGCCGGCCATCGCCGGCAGGATCACCAGCGTGTCGCTGCTCCCGACCGAAGTGTCGAGTCCGTCCAGGACGCGAACATCCTCGTCGTTCAGATAGACGTTCACGTATCGGTTCAACCCACCGTCGACAGCGAACAGCTGGGCCTGGGTCTCAGGATGCTGTTCGGCCACGGACCGGAGGATCTCGCCGACCGATGACCCGTCGGCACTCAGCTCCTTCTCCCCGCCGACCGCGGCGCGGAGAACGGGTGGGATGCGAATCGTGGCCATCGCCTTACCCTAGACGGTCGCGCCGGAAGTTTCGGTGGGGCCCACTAATGCGCTCCTGCGCAGAACGCTTCGTAGTCCGGGAACACGCCCATCTCCTCGTCGGCGATTGCCTCGGGATGGCGCGAGCAGATCGGGCAATGCGGGTCGCGGCGGACCTTGACCTCGGTCATCCTCGCGGCCAGCGCGTCATACATCAGCAGGCGGCCGATCAGCGGCTCGCCTTCGCCGAGGATCAGCTTGATCACTTCGGTTGCCTGAAGCAGGCCCATCGTGCCGGGCAGCACGCCGAGCACGCCGTTCGCGCCGCAGGACGGCGCCAGCTCCGCCGGGGGCGGAACGGGGAACAGGCAGCGGTAGCACGGGCCGTCATAGGGCTTGAACACGGACAGCTGGCCCTCGAAGCCGAGGATCGCGGCCGAGACCACCGGGATCTGGAGTCGCACGGAGGCGTCATTGAGCAGATACCTGGTGGGAAAATTGTCGAGGCCGTCGACGATGATGTCGTAGCCGGGCAGGATCTCCATGATGTTCTCGGGTCCAAGGCGCAGGTTGTGCTTCTCGACCTTGACGTCCGGGTTGAGCGCCGCGATCGTCTGCTCGGCGGAGTCAACCTTGGACACGCCGATCCGGTCGGTGGAGTGGATCACCTGGCGCTGCAGGTTCGAGAGATCGACCTCGTCGTTGTCGACGATCCCCAGGGTCCCGACTCCGGCGGCGGCCAGATACAGCGCCGCGGGCGATCCGAGGCCTCCGGCCCCGAGCAGCAGCACCTTGGCGTCCAGCAGCTTCTGCTGGCCCTCGATCCCGACCTCCGGGAGCAGCAGGTGGCGCGAGTAGCGCTCGCGCTGCTCGGCGCTCAGCGTCCGCGGGACCTCGACCTCGTAGCCGCGGTCCTTCCACAGCGTGATGCCACCGGTCATTGACTCGACGTTCTCGTAGCCGAGATCCTCGATCAGCGTGCGAGCCGCCCAGGCCGAGCGGTTGCCCGACTGGCAGTAGAGGATCACGTGCTGAGAGCGATCCTGTGCGGCGCCCTCGATCCGGGACTCGAGATAGCTCTTGGGAACGTGCTTGGCCCCCGGGATGTGTCCGGTCGACCACTCCTCCGCCTCGCGCACGTCGACCAGCACGGCGCCGTTGCGGATCTGCTCGCGGACGTCGGCCGGGTCGACCTCCTCGATCCTGCTCTTGATCTGGCGGAGAACTTCGGCTCCGGACGGGCTCATGACTGAAAACTCCTCAAAGGCAGTCTGGATTCCAATACTTCACGGAGTATAGCGGCGCAAGCGTCGCGCCGGAAGCCTATACGCGCGGGCGTTCCAGGTCATTAAACGCCCCGGGGCGCCCCATCTGGAGCGCCCCGGGAGAGAGACCCAATCTGCTTCTGACAAGCCGCCTGCCCGTGCTGTCGTTTCGAGAAGTTCTCTGGCTTGCACGAGGATTATCGGTCAAGCGGCTTTTGGCCGATATCGGGTGAAGACCCCATCTTTACCTCTTGCCCGCGGGCGGCCCGAAATGCCCCCGCGGGATGGTCACTCATGAAGTCACGTCCGCTGCTCGCCCAAGTCCTCGCCGTGAACCTGCTCCTTGTCGCGGGCACTGTCCTGGTGGCCACGATCGCTCTCGACGCACATTTGAGCACGATGATCCGGGGTCGCGAGGTGCTGGTCCTGGGACTGGCCATCGTGGCCACGCTGCTGGGCAACTGGCTGCTCCTGAGGCGCCGGTTCGCACCCCTGGACCAGCTGATCTCGGCGATGGAGAGAACCGATCTGGCGGGCCCGCAGACCCCCGCCCTCGCGAATCACCGAAGCGATAGCGCCGAGGTACTGCGGCTCGAGGTGGCCTTCGGCCGGATGGTGTCCCGCTTGGAGGCCGAGCGAAAGCAAGCCGGCAAGGCGGCGATCCAGGCCCAGGAGCGGGAGCGCCGGCGGATCGCCCAGGACCTCCACGACGAGGTCAATCAGGCACTGACCGCGGTGATCCTGCGGCTCCAGGCCTCGATCGAGCGAGCGCCCCACGAGCTGCGCAAGGAACTGGTCGAGACCAAACGCCTGTCCGGACAGGCAATGGAGGAGCTGCTCTCGCTGGCCCGGCAGCTCCGCCCTGCGGTGCTGGACGACCACGGCCTGATCCCCGCGCTGCACAGCCAGGTCCGGGACTTCGCCGAGCAGACGGGCGTGCGCGCCAAGTTCAACGCCCGGGGTTCGCTGCCGCGGCTCACGCCCGAACAGCAACTGGTGATCTATCGCGTCACCCAGGAGAGCCTGTCCAACGTCGTCCAGCACGCGGGCGCCAAGGCCGTCGACGTGGAGCTGTCGTTCATCGGGCGCACGGTCCTGCGCGTCAGCGACGACGGACGAGGATTCACGGGGCCGCGCAACGGCGGCCTCGGCCTTTCCGGCATGCGCGAGCGGGCGATGCTGGCCGGCGGCCATTTGTCGATCTGGTCCGATCCCGGGCACGGCACGCGGGTCGAGCTGACGATCGCGTGAGTCCGGCGATGCGAATCCTGGTGGCTGACGACCACGGCATCGTGCGGGCGGGCATCAAGCTGCTGCTCGAACGTCAGCCCGATCTCCAGGTCGTGGCGGAGGCCGCGGACGGCGTCGAGGCCGTCGAGCAGGCGCTCCGCGCCGCGCCCGCACTGTGCATTCTCGACGTGAGCATGCCTCGTATGACTGGTTTGGAGGCCGCCCGCGCGATCCGTGCGCAGCGTCCCGACACAAGTGTGCTGATGCTCTCGATGCATGACGACGAGCATTACCTCTTCGAGGCGCTCAAGGCCGGAGCCTCTGGCTACGTGCTCAAGCGAGAGGCCGACCAGGACCTGGTGGGAGCGGTGCGGGCGGTCGGCCGCGGTGAGGCGTTCCTGACCAACGCCGCGGAACGCTCGATCATCCGCGAATGGATGTCCGACAGCACGACCGGTCCGGCGATTCCGCTCACCCCTCGGGAGGAGCAGGTCGTGAAGCTGATCGCCGAGGCGCATACCAACGTGCAGATCGCCGAGATCCTTCACCTGGCCGAGAAGACGGTGGAATCACACCGGGCGAACCTGCTGCGCAAGCTGGGGATGCGTGACCGCGTCGAGCTCGTCCGTTACGCGATCAGGCGCGGGCTGATCGAGCCGTAGCTCGGCCCGCGAGACGGCGTCGCTCTACCATCGCCCGCCGTGCGCTCACCCGTCGATCACATCGCCGCACCGCCGTTTCCGCCCAAGCTGCCCTGGATCAACGTCGCGATGCTGCGGATGGACCAGCAGCTCGGCCGACCTGTGCTGATCGAGTTCTGGGATTTCTGCCGCGCGAATTCGATCCGGACGCTGCCCTACATGACGGCCTGGCACGAGCGCTACGAGGGCGCGGGGCTGCGCGTCATCGGCGTCCACGCCTCCGGCTTTGAGCCCTCTCAGGATCCCGAGGCGGTGCGGGCGGCGGTCCGGCGGCTCGACGTGCCATACCCGGTCGTGGTCGACCTTAAATACGAGATCTGGGGTCTGTACGGGAACCTGGGCTGGCCGGCCCGCTACCTGTTCAATCAGCAGGGCCTGCTGTTCGACTACCACTACGGCGAGGGGGGCTACGCGGAGACCGAGCGAGCGATCCAGGAGCTGCTCGACGACGAGCGCCCGACCCTGCCACCGCTGCGCCCCGAGGACGCCGAGGGCGCTCAGCTGGTGCCGCAGAGCGAAGACGTCGAAGGCCTCTACAGCGGACCCTACGAGGCGGGCGAGGTGTGGGCGGTGCTCGACGGCGCGGGCATGGCGACAGCCAACGGGGTTGCGATCACGGTCGATGGGCCCGGCTGCTACCGGCTGATCTCACATCCCCGCAGCACCGAAGGCCGGCTCGAGCTGTCGGTGAGCGAGGGCGTCCACTGCTACGCGGTGTGCTTCACCCCGGGGCTGGCCCCGCCGGATCAAGCAGGTTCCTGAGCTCTGGGGGGCCGGCCTCGTCGACCAGCACGCAGAAGCCGGCCCGGTACGGGCTCGACTCCGGCCTCGGACCCAGAAACGCGGGTTCGAGGATCCAGCTGCCGGTGTTGATCGCCGTCCGGCCCTGCGGCCCGCGCCAGTTCGCGGCCCGCGCCTGCGACAGTGGGCCGGCGCGGTGCGTGTGCCCGAAGATCACGTAGTCGGCGTCGACTCCGAGCCGGCCCATCACCTCCCACAGGGCTCGCAGCGACGCGCGCCCGAGTTCTCCTCCCGACAGCCCTGACCGGAGCGGACCCAGCCCGGCGCGGTTCAGACCGGCGATCAGCAGCGGGAATCCGGCGGCCAGCACCCGGCGCCGCCACCGGCGACGGGCGCGGGATTCGCCCGCTCCTGCGAGTGCCTGCCAGGCGCTGGTCGACGTGCTGGCCGGGACGCGGCCGCGCTCGGTGACGCCGGCCTGGGCAACCGCGTGGATCCAGGCATAGATCGGCGCCAACGTGGCCTCGTAGTCCTCGACCCGGCGGGGTCCGCCGGCCGGCTCGCCCACGACTGCAGCCATCGCGCCGGCGGCGAGGCGCTCGAGCATTGGCAGCGTGGTGTGGCGATCACCCAGGTGGCCGTGCGTCGCGTAGACGTCGTCGCGCAGCCACACGCCCGGGTAGTAGGCGCGAACCTCGGCCGGCGCCAGCGCGGCGACCACCTCGGCCAGCGGCTCCTCGGCCCGCCAGTCGACGTCGGTCTGCAGCGTCATCGGTTGCGGCGTTTCGCCGCGGTCTCGTCGGACGCTCCAGCCGGAGAGCAGGTGATGGTCGTGGTTGCCCGGGACTATCACCACCTGTTTGCCCGGCCCCAGCGTTTGCCCGATCTCGCTCAGCACGGGCCGCGCGGCGGCGATGGCCGCCCGCCAGGGGATCTGGCGCAGCTCGACTACGTCCCCGAGCAGCACCAGCCGATCGATCTGGGCAAGCTCGGCCAGCAACCGCGAGCGCGGGACCGCCTGGCGCAGCACGTCACGGCCTGAGGGCGCGCCGAGATGCAGGTCGGAGACGACCAGCGTGCGCAGCGCGCCGCGTCCCGTCAGGCTGAGGCCGCCGCCATCGCCTGGCGGATCTGCTTGGGCAGCATGAAGCGGACGTCCTCCTGGACGACCTCGAGCTCACGGACATCGGTCGTGCCGCGCTCGGTGAAGAACTTCACCAGGCGCTGGACCAGCTCCTCGGGGGCACTGGCGCCCGAGGTGATGCCGACGACGTTCTTGCCGACAAGCCACTCCTCCCGCACCTGCGCCTCGTTGTCGATCAGGTGCGAGTCGGCGCCGTGCTCCCGGGCCACCTCGACCAGGCGATTCGAATTGGAGGAGTTGCGGGAACCGATCACGAGCACCAGATCGCATTGGCGAGCGAGCTGCTTGACGGCGGCCTGGCGGTTGGTCGTGGCGTAGCAGATGTCGTCTGTGCGGGGGCCCGTGATCTTCGGAAACCGCCGGCGCAGGCGGTTGATGATCGCCTGGGTCTCGTCGACCGACAGAGTCGTTTGCGAGATGAAGGCGACCTTCTCGGGATCGGCGACCTCGAGCGTGTCCACATCGTCCTCGTTCTCGATCAGCACGATGTGCTCCGGCGCCTCCCCCATCGTCCCCTCGACCTCCTCATGGCCGGCGTGCCCGATCAGCACGATCGTGTACCCGTCGGCGGCGAACTTCTTGGCCTCGACGTGGACTTTGGTGACCAGCGGGCAGGTCGCGTCGATCGTGTGCAGGTTCAGCTTCAGAGCGTTCTCGTGCACGGTCGGCGCGACGCCGTGCGCCGAGAACACCACGGTGGCGCCTTCCGGAACCTCCGTCTCGGAGTCGACGAACACCGCACCGCGGGCGCGCAGCTGCTCGACGACGTGCTTGTTGTGAACGATCTCCTTGCGGACGTACACCGGCGCACCATGCAGCTCGAGCGCTCGCTCGACGGTCTGTACGGCCCGGTCCACCCCCGCGCAGTACCCGCGGGGCGCCGCCAGCAGCAGCGTCTGGGGGACTTGGTTCATGCCCCGCAGTGTAGAGGCGCGTCAGTCGTTCGCGGTGACCGTGTCGAGCAGCTCGGCGAACTGCTGACGGGCCTGCTCACGCCGCGTGGGGACGTGCTGGGTGGGCACGCCGTCAGGCGGAGGCTCGTAGCCCCGCAGAACCTGCCGCGCAACCGAGGCCCGATGCACCTCGTCGGGACCGTCGTAGATGCGCGCCGCGCGGGCGTAGCGGTACATCGCCTCGAGCGGCAGATCCGTCGAGTAACCGAGCGAACCGTGCGCCTGCAGCGCTCGGTCGACGACGTCGTGGAGCACCCGGGCGCCGAAGAACTTGATCAGCGCGATCTCCTTGCGGGCCGAGGCGACCCCCTCGGTATCCATCTTCCAGGCCGCGTGAAGCGTCATCAGGCGCGCCGCCTGCATCTCCGCCGCGGAGTCGGCGATCCAGTTCTGCACCGTCTGATGCTGGGACAGCACAGCGCCGTGCGCATACCGGTACAGCGAGCGCTCGCACAGCATGTCGAAGGCTCGCCGCGCGACGCCCAGCCAACGCATGCAGTGGTGGATCCGGCCGGGATAGAGCCGCTGCTGGGCAATCAGAAAGCCCGCGCCGCGGGCCCCCAGCAGCGCCTCGGCGGGCACCCGCACCTGCCGGTAGCGAACCTCGGCATGGTTGCCATAGCGTCCGAAGCTCTCCCAGGGATGCTCCATCGTCGCCACGTCGCGCACGATCTCCACCCCAGGCGTGTCGGTGTCGACCAGGAACATCGAGGCTCGCTGATGCGGTCGAGCGTCCGGGTCGGTGACCACCATCACGATCAGGAAATCGGCGATCGAGGCGTTCGAGGAGAACCACTTGTGTCCGTCGATCACCCAGTCCTCGCCGTCCTGCACGGCCGACGTGCGCAGCAGCGTCGGATCGGACCCGGCCGTGTCGGGCTCGGTCATGCTGAACGCCGATTTCTTCTCGCCGGCCAGCAGGGGATGCAGGTATCGCTCCTTCTGCTCGGAGGTCCCGGCCAGGGCGAGGATCTCGGAGTTGCCGGAGTCGGGGGCCGCGTTGCCAAAGGCCAGCGGGGCGATCGGGCAGGTCCCGAGGATCTCGTGCATGAGACCGAGCTTGACCTGGCCGAAGCCCTGGCCGCCGAGCTCCGGATCGAGGTGGGCCGCCCACAGGTCCTGTGCCTTGACCTCCTGCTGCAGCGGCGCAATGGCGCGCTGGAGGCCCTCGAATCCCAGTTCCTCGACCAGCGTCTCCAGCGGCCAGATCCGCTCCTGGACGAAACCGTCCATCCACTCGAGCTTGTGCTGAAAGTCAGGCTCGGTGGAGAAGTCCCAGGGCACGGCGGAAGCGTACTCTTCTGCCTTCCCCGCAAGCGCCGCGACTCCGATGCCACAGAGACACCTCGATCGCCTCACCTCCACCGACGCCTCGTTCCTGCATCAGGAGGGCTCCGCGTCGCACATGCACATCGGGGCGGTGCTGATCTTCGACGGGCCGCCACCGGCGTTCGAGGACTACCTGGGTCACGTGCGCGGGCGGCTGCATCTCGTTCCGCGCTACCGGCAGAAGCTCACGACCCCGCCGCTGGAGACAGGCCGGCCGCTGTGGATCGACGACCCCTCGTTCAATCTCGAATACCACGTGCGCCACGCGGCGCTCCCCTCGCCCGGCAGCGAGGAACAGCTGTTTCTGCTCGCCGCGCGGATCGCCTCGCAGCAGCTCGATCGAACCAGGCCGCTATGGGAGAGCTGGCTCGTCGAAGGTCTCCAGGACGAGCGGTTTGCGCTCATCTTCAAGACTCACCACTCACTGGTGGACGGCGTTGCGGGCGTGGACCTGGCCACGGTGCTGTTCGACCTGAGCCCCACGCCTCCGCCCACCCCGACCGACCTCGAGCCCTGGCGGCCCAAGTCCGAGCCATCGTCCGCGGAGCTGATCCTGGCCGGTGTCCGCGGCGCGGTCACCGCCACCGCGGAGTTCGTGTCCAGGGCGCTGGCGGCCGCGTCCCGGCCGGCGAGCACGATCGCGGTCGTCAGAGACGCGGTCGAGGGGGTCGGCGAGATCGTCTGGGCCGGACTCAATCCGGCTCCCGAGACGCCGCTCAACGTCGAGATCGGACCGCACCGTCGTTACACCGTCGTGCGCCAGCAGCTCGAGGAATACAAGGAGATCAAGGACGCGCTGGGCGGCACTGTGAACGATGTCGTGCTGACCGTGGTCGCCGGTGCCCTGGCCCGGTGGCTGCATTCGCGGGGCGTGCGCACGGAGGGGCTCGAGATGCGGGCTCTGGTCCCCGTGTCGGTGCGAACCGAGGACCAGCGGGGCTCGCTCGGCAACCAGTTGACGGTGATGCGCGGACCGCTGCCGGTCTACATCCCCGATGCGGTGGCCCGGCTGCAGTTCGTCAAGGAGGCGATGGACGGGCTGAAGGAGTCAAAGCAGGCCGTCGGCGCCGCGACGCTTGCCGCGGTCAACAACCTGGCGCCTCCCACGATCCTTGCCCAGGCCTCCCGCCTGAACTTCTCCACGCGGTTGTTCAACCTGATCGTGACCAACATCCCGGGTCCCCAGCTCCCGCTGTATGTGCTCGGTCGCCGGCTCCGGGACCTGTTCCCGGTCGCCTTCCTGCCCGAGCATCACGCGCTGGCGATCGCGATCATGTCCTACAACGGGGGCATCGACATCGGCCTGCTCGGCGACTACGACGCGCTGCCGGACATCGGCGTGATCGCGGAGGGGATCAAGATTTCCCTCGAGGAGCTCAAGCGGGCGGCGCGGGCCAAGAACGGACGGGCGCCGGCACCGGCCAAGCGCGCGGGCGCGCAGAACGGCGGAGATGCCGGCGGTCCGGCTCCGATCATCCCCTCGGCGCGCACGCGCTCGCAGCGTGGTCCTGCCGCCGATATGCGCTCCAAGCGCACTCGCGGTTCGGGTCCGCGCCGCAAGCGCTCCGGAGACTGAGCTCGATTCGGGCTAGGAGGGTCTAGCGAAACTCGCTAGACCAATGGTGGCGGGTGATTGTCGTCGCGGTTGCATGGGCCATACCTCAGATTGAATCGAGTTCTACCCCAATGCGGTTAGGGCACGAGCGTCGTGGTCGCACTCGCTAACGCGCGCCGACTGTTGCATGCTGGGCACACACACGGATTGCGGCGGGCGTTGAAGTTGCGAGAAACGTGAATCAGCCCATGCATGGTTCCGCCTGCGGAGTCGAAGTGCGACCAAAGCGGTGCGATCCACATGTCGTCGGCAGTAGGGAGCCCGTAGTACCGCCAGAGCGCCCAGGCCACAAAGTCCGCAGCCTGCAACAGGCGACTAGCGCGCGAATCCGCGAAGAGCGGCACGTCAATCATGTGCGTCAGAACACCGATGCGGCCCGAGATCATCCGCCATTTATCGGTCCAGTTTTGAACTCGCTTCTCGGTCGCATCACGATCATGGATGATGATGCCGCGCTCATGCGTCCCTGAGGCGCGTGCCTGTCGTTCCAGCATCTCGTCAAAGCGGTGGAGCACTTCCTCCCATGCCCGTTCCTCGTAGTCCTTGTACGAGCGCTCGACCACGGCGCCGAAGTACGTGCACGGGCACTGATCTTGCACGCAGCCGTACGTCTCCAACGCACGGAATCCGCCCCTCAGGATGTCGAAGCGAACCCGAGCCGGGACGCTCTCCCAAATGCTCGGTGGCCGGTTGCTCTTGCGGCCTCCACCCGTCCGCTGGCGCGATGGACTCTTGATCTCCGCCGCATGCAGTTCATAGTCGCGGGGGTCGGGAGTGCCTGGCAGCTTGTTGAGGACGTTGCTGAAGCGCTGCTGAAGATGGCAAGCGTCATGCTCGTGGACCGCCACCCCCGCCAGGACGAACACGGGGCTACCACCGTGCGTGCCTGATCCATCGAGGTACAGCGCGTACAAAGGAGTCCTCCCTCAACGAGGAAGCGGCCGGGTCCTCCAGAATCGAGCACCGCAATGCAGTCTCGTCTAAAGGAGCGGAACCGCAAGCGCGGTCCTCCCGGCTGCTCACCGGACCGTACCAGCCTAGCAGCCGCCGTACTACCCCAGAATGGCAACTTGCGGGCGATTCCGTCCGACGCGCAGCGTAAAATTCCCTGCACAGATTAAGAAAAGCGACCCCCGCGAGATTGGCGTCTCCGGGGGTCTGGACCACGAAGGTTGAGGCTCCGTGGACGTACCGAAGGTATCACCGCGCTCGGCGCTTTCCGAGCTTGCAGGACTTCTCGACTCGCCGGAGATCGCACGGCTGATCGCTGAGCTTGAGGCGACGCGCTGGACGGGACGCCCCGGCTTCCCGATCCGGGCGATGGTCGGAATGGCGCTCGTGAAGTCGCTGTACGCGATTCCGACGTGGAGCCGCACGGCGCGCTTGGTCGCTGAGCATCCCGGCTTGCAAGCCGCGCTCGGCTGCGCTCCGTCCGTGTACGCCTGCTACCGCTTCGGCGCGAAGCTCCGCGATCACAAGGCGATGCTCGACGCCTGCCTTGACTCCGTGACCGCCGCGCTCCACGCCGAGCACCCGGAGATGGGCCGCGACGTGGCTATCGACGGCTCGGACCTTCCGGCCTACGCGAACGGCCAGCGGTTCCTGTCCAAGAACGGACCCGAGCGCGAGCGCTACAGCGATCCTGACGCTTCGTGGGGCCATCGCTCCGCGATCTCAACCCGCAAGGGCGGCGGGTACTACGGCTACAAGGTCCACGCTGTCGTGGACGTAGCTACGGGCCTGCCGCTCGCGTGGAGTGTTCAGACCGCGAAGGACTCCGAGCAGAAGCAGGCGCTGGCGCTGATCGACAAGGCGAAGGCTCGCGGGTTCGTGCCGCGCACGGCGATCATGGACAAGGGCTACGACAACGGGCCGATCCACGACGGATGCATGGAGCGCGGCATCAACCCCGTCACGCCCCTTCGTCAGACCCCCCGCCGTCGTGCGCGGCGACCACAAGTCGCCCTCATGCGAGCACGGCGAATGGACATTTGCGGGGGCCGACTTCAAGCGCAAGGCGACGAAGTGGCGCTGCCCCACCGGCGGGTGCCAGCCCGCGTCAACGTGGGTCAAGGCTGACCGGCTGCACCCGCTGATCCCCCGCGAGTCCAAGCGCAGCCGGAAGCTGTACCGGAGCCGTGGTGCGGTGGAGCGCGAGTTCGGACGGCTCAAGCACGAGTGGGCGCTGCTGCCCCTCCGCGTCCGTGGACTGGATCGCGTCAGGCTCCATGCCGACCTGACGATCCTTGCGAAGCTCACAACGCGGCTTGCAACCGAGCGGGCCCTGCCGCTCGCGGCGTAGTCAATGCTTCCGCCGAAACCTTCGCCGCCTTTGAGCGGCGCCAGCCTGTTCCTCGAGGTCTCGCGCGCGGGATCGTCTTAGCGACTCGCGAGCGAGCTCACGAATCCTTTTGGCGCGGCGGATGATCTCGCGGTAACGCTCTCTCTCATTCTTCCGGCCTTCCACGCTTCCATCATTGCGCTTTACTGGCCGTGCCGCCGCCGAGAAGCTCAGCGTCGATGGATTGGCCTCGACGAGCGTTTAGCTCGCCGCGTAAGCAGTACGCTCACGGATCTCCCATGACAAGGTTACGACGCGCCGTCTCACGGCGGCTGGCCTACTGTCCGCGATTCCTGGGCCACTACCGAAATCGGCGTCAGATCGGATCGTCGCCCGCGCACGCTTTCCGCAGTGCTCGGGAACGAATGCGGAAACCCGACCCATGATCGCGTCGCCGACTTTCGTCAATCGTTTCGCCAAACCCTCCTAGTGGAGACCACTAGCGGGCGCCGCGCGCGACTCGTGTCGTGGCGTTCACCGGCCGGGCCTGTCGGTTCCCGGCCCGATCCACCGCCACGGCGAAGAACACGTACCTCTCCCCCGCGCGCCCGTGGAACCGCAGCGAGTGGCGCGTCGTGCTGGCGATGCGGCGCGTGCGGCCGCCGGCCGTGCGTGCGTAGATGTCGTAGTGCGCGATCCCGGAGGCGATCAGCTCCGGTGGCCGCTGATCATGCCCGACCCACCGCAACAGGAACACCCGCCGGCGAGCGACGCTCGGAGCCGCCAACCTCGACACCGGCGCCAGGCGATCGATCCGGCGGACCGCGTCGAGCGCCGCGCCCGCATCCAGGATGCCCCACCCGAGATCGCTGGTCCAGCCCGTGCCGGCCGGCCGTGAGGCCGTCCGCTTCAGGGTGGTGATCACGTCGGAGACCGTGGCGAACGGATTCAGCACCCGCATCATCGCCGCGGTGGCCGTCACCTGGGGGGCCGCCATCGAGGTGCCCTGCAGGTACGCATAGCTGCTGCTGCCGGTAAAGGTGGTCCGGCATCCGCAAAACTGCGCCTCGAGGTCGGTCGGGCCCGCGGGGTAGGCTCCGAAGATCCCCGGGACCGGCCCGCTGGCTCCGAGGCCGAGCAGGCCGCCACCGGCCTCGGGTTGGAAGGCCCCGAACGCGGCCAGCGAGATCTCGCTCCCGGACCCGGCGAAGCTCGCCCGATGCGCCGAGTAGTCGGCCGCGGTGACGTCGAGACCGAGGCCTTGGGAGAGGGATGGGCCGGTTCCGGCGGGCTGCAGCACGTTGGCCGGATCACCCTGCTCGGTGCCCGGGGTGTCGGCGGCAGCGGCCACCAGCACGACGTTGTGAGCGGCGGCGTAGCGGAGGGCGAGGACCTCCGACTCCGGGGCCGGAGTCGTCGTCGGGGTGGACGGGCCGAAGCTCATGTTGAGCGCGTCCACGTGGCGGTTGGCCGCGTCGACGATGGCCGCGGCAATGCTCGAGTCCGAGAAGTCGCTCTTCTCCACGACGAGCTTGCAGTTGTAGCCCGCGCCGGCCATGCCGAGCCCGTTGTTGGTATCGGCGCAGGCGAGCGACGCGACGTGCGTACCGTGCCCGACCTCGTCCGTGCTTGCGGTTCCCCGAGCGTCGGAGGGATCCTGCTGGTCCACCGCGGCGGCGATCTTACCGCTCAGATCCGGATGCGACGCATCGACCCCCGTGTCGACGACGCCGACCAGCGCGCCGTTGCCGCGCGAGAGGTTCCAGGCGCTCGGGAAGTTCTCGCGCTCAAGCGTCCACTGGCCGGCTCCAGAGCTCGGGTCAAAGGCGCTCAGCGCGGGATCGTTGGGCGTCAGCCGGGGGACGTAACGGCGCTCGGGCGTGGCCGAGGCAACCCCGGGGAGCCGGCCGAGCGCGGCGGCGAGGGCGGTCACGCTGACGCCGGCTGGGGGCCGGACGGTGATCAGGCCGATCTCCGGGACCGATCGGCCGGCTGGACGAGCGTGCATCCGCGCCACTACGGCCCGCACCGACGAACGCGCGGCAGCGGCGACGGCACCGCGGCTCACCAGCACCAGGACGTTGCCCGTGGTTGGGGCGCTCGCCGGTCCCACCGCGGCCTGGGCCAGTGGCGGCAGCGCCGAGCACGCCAGCGCGAGAACGAGCCCCAGGGTCAGCGGCAGGCGGCGCACGAGATCAGGATAGGTCCCTGGCGGGGCGGGAGATGCCACACCCATGTTGCCCCCCGGGCCCGGTCGGGATACCGTGTCCCCGAACATGGCCGACGATCTGATCCAACCCGGCGAGACGGCCTACCGTCTGGAGTTGACGGCGGCGCAGTTGAAGATCGTCCATACCGCGCTGAAGTCACTCGCCGATGACCTCGGCCATGAGGAGCACGACGTCGGGCAGGTGGTGGCGTCGGTCCTGGCCAAGTTGCCGGGGGAGCACGAGATCCGCGCGATCGACCTCGGCCGCGAGCTGCGCGGGCAGTAGTTTCACAACTCACCAACCTCGCTCGGCCGCAACGGTTAATGAGGGATGGTTGGGGACCTTTGCGTCACCTGGTTTCCCAACCGCGTCCGCCCAAGTCTCGGCTGGCGTAAGCCGTTCCCCTGAGCGGTGCGCTGGCGGGCGGAAGCTCAGCTGGCCGGGTCCGAAGGATCGGGCCCGGCCAGCACCACGTCAGAGCTTGGTGGCCCCTGGGGCCCGCGTCGCGTGCCCCACTGGCTTTGCACAGGATCTGCGCAGGGCGCGCTCAGAACCCGAGGGCGAACTTGGCGTCTTCGCTCATCCGCTCCGGTGTCCACGGAGGCGAGAACGTCATCGTCGGCTGGACATCGGTGACGCCGTCCAGTTCGCCGACGAACTCCTCGATCTGCTCAGAGACCTGCGGCCCGATCGGACAACCCGGGCTGGTGAGCGTGTACGTCACCCTGACGGCGCCTTCGCCGTCCACGTCGACCTCGTAGATCAACCCCAGCTCGACGAAGTCCAGGCCGAGCTCGGGATCGATCACCTCACGCAGGGCATCGGTGACCTCGTCAACTGTGATCATGCAGATAAGTGTACGAAAGGCAGCTCGGCGGGTTGCGTGCAGTGGTGCACTTTCGGTAGGTTCCGGTACATCGTCGACTTCGATCCAAAGCCGTCTGTCCTCCGTTGCGCGGGAGAGGAGGACCGGACCACGCAGGGATGTAGGCGGCAGGCGATGGTTCGCGCCATCGGTGCCGAGGCTGACGTCGTGGTCGATCTGAGTGACCTCGTGTTCGCCGACACGTCGCTGATGGTGGATCTGGCGATGCTGTCCCGGCGGCTTCGCCAACGCGGTTGCGCGATTCTGCTGCGCGCCCCCCAGCCGCAGATCCGAACGCTGATCGAGATGGTCGGTCTTCACCGCCTGCCTGGCGTTCGCCTCGAGGGACCGTCCGCAGCACTGGCCTGAGTCCCGCCCCGCAGTAGCCTAGGGACGATGGCCGTCCTGCTGATCCTCTGGCCGATCGCCGAACTGTTCGTCGCGATCGAGGTGGCGCGCGCCATCGGGGTGCTCGAGACGATTCTGTTGCTGATCCTCAGCTGGCCCCTGGGGATCTGGGCGGTCCGGGCTCAGGGGGCGGCGGCCTGGAGGCGGTTGACGGTGACAATGGCGGAGCGGCGGGCACCGGGACGGGAGCTCCTGGACGGAGCCCTGGTGCTGCTCGGGGGGCTGCTCCTGGTCGTCCCCGGGTTTCTCACCGACGTCGTCGGTCTGGTGCTGCTGTTCCCGCCTACTCGTGCCGCGGTTCGACCGCTGCTGGCGCGCAACCTCCACAGCCGAGTCTTCGTGCGCGCCGCTCGCTTTACCGGCCAACCGTATGACATCGACTCCACGGCGCACGACATCGACCAGCCGCGGCTGCGCCGATGAACTCGATCGCCACCGCGCCGTTGCAGACGGTCGTGTTCGCCGATCTTGAGTCGGAGCTCTGGGGAGTCGCCTGGGGATCCCCGGCCGGGGCCCTGGGCCTCGGACGGCTGACGTGCGGCTCCTCAACGACCGGCGCCGCCGTGAGTTTCGGGGGTTCCGCGGCTGACAATGACTGGGAACTCGCTGCCGATGTCGGCTCGCTGCGGGTCATGCCGCTGACCGAGCCGGTCAGCTCCGAGCGGCTGGACGGGTTCGACCAGCTCTGCGAGGTTCAGGGCACCGTCATCGACGGAGGCGAGCAGGCGGTCCGTGCGGTCGGCATACGCGCGCTCCGCGGCGGGATCGACCCCGCCGCACTGGACTCGCTCCGGGACGCTTGCGCGTGGTTTGCGCCCGACGACGGGCTGGCGCTAACCGCGCTGCGGCCCTCCGGTGCCCGGGGACATGAGCAGGATCTCGTCGTCGGGTCCTTGTTCGAGCCCAGCGGGGTGACCACGGTTGCCGATCCAAGGCTGTCGACGACCTACGCGGCCGATGGCCTGCCTGCCCGGGCGGGACTCGAACTATGGATCGAGACCGACGACGAAGCTGCGGAGTACCCGCGACGGGCCGCCGGCGAGACGATCGGCGCGCAGATCGCGCTGAGCGCCGACGGTTTCGACCTGCACGCCTACGCCATGCGCTGGCTGAGCCGCGGGCGCGACGGCATCGGCGCGTACGTGCTCGCGCAGCCGAGATGACGCCGGTCCGCGCGGTCATCAGCGACTTCGGCGGCGTGCTCACCTCGCCGCTGCTGGACTCCTTCCTCGCCTTCCAGAACTCCTCGGGCATCTCGCTGGAGCAGTTCGGCCAGGCGATGGGGGCGGTCGCCGAGCACACCGGAGCGAACCCCCTGTTCGAGCTCGAAACCGGCCGGATGACCGAAGCGGCGTTCCTACGGGCGCTGGAGATGGAGCTGAGCAAGCTTCTCGAACGAGCTGTGGAGCTGCACGGGTTCGGCGAGCGCTACTTCGAGCACCTGCATCCGAACACGGTCCTGATCGACTACATGGGCGCGCTGCGCGGACGGGGCTACAAGCTCGCGATCTGCACCAACAATGTGCGCGAATGGGAGCCGCTTTGGCGAGCCAAGCTGCCCGTCGACGAGATCTTCGAGGTCGTGGTCGATTCCGCGTTCGTGGGCGTTCGCAAGCCCGAGCGTCAGATCTACGAGCTGACGCTGGAGCGCCTCGGGGTCAGCGCGGCAGAGGCGCTGCTCGTCGATGACATCGAGATCAACTGTGATGCCGCCCGCCAGCTCGGCATGCGGGCGGTGTGGTTCCGGTCGACCGACCAGGCCGTGGCCGAGATCGAGCGGGCGCTGGCCGACGGCGCCTGATCAGTTCTCGGCGCCCAGCCGGTCCCAGCAATAGAGCTCGAGGCACTCCTTGGCCAGCTGCACGCAGCGCTCCTGCGAGAGCCACGGCAGCACGGTGTCGAACGCCTGCTCCTCGCCGACTCCGGCCTCGAACGCCTCCTCGCCGCGGAATCCCGCCGCAATCTTCAGCGCCTCACGCCGATTGTCCCCCAGCGAGGGGAACACGTTGACGAGGAACTCCTTGTTGGGCAGCGGATGCCCGACTTCTAGCGAGGCGTGCCATGAAGCCAGCAGCGAGAGGTCATGCTCATCCAGATCGGCGACTGCCTTGGCGTAGTGGGATCCGAGCTCGGACTCGGGGATCTCGTCAACCCAGGCGCGCACGACCTCTCCGAGGATCTGGCGCCGCGCCTCGCGACCAACCGAGTCGGCGATGACCCGGATGGCGTTCTGCGGTTCGATGAAGCAGAGTGACATTGCGACTCCGGCTGGGGGGATCGGTCGTCGCAAAGGTAGGCGGTCGCCCGGACGGAGCCCGCGAGTCCTCGGCCCGGCGCGATCAGCCGGGGTCCGGCAAACCCAACCCCGCCCGCGCTGAGCTGAGGAGCTCCGGCGCGGGCTCCGCTCCTGGGCTGAGTCCGAGCGTCGCTCGCTCGCCCCGCCCCCAGTTGTAGAACCCAAGGTCGAGCGCCTCGATGGGGAGGCCACACTCCTGCGCCAGCTGCGCCGCGCGGCGCTCCAGGAGCAGCGGATCGCCGATGCCCAGGGCGCGCTTGGCCGCAACCGTAACGTCGTTCTCGCCGCCGAAATGCAGCTTGCCCGCGCGGAGGTCGAACAAGCCCACCCGCCCCAGCGTCACGAGCAGGTCAAACCGCGCATCGCGGTGAAAGCCGGGCAAGGCCAGCCGCTCGAATACGCGTTCGAACCGTCGCTCAGCGCTCCATCCGGCCTCGCCGCGCAGTGCATCAGCCTGCGAGCCCGCCCGCACCGACCAGGCCCGGTATGCGGACAGCGTCGCCGTGCCCCGCCCCGGCTCGTGCGCCGACCGCGGCCCGAGCTCAACCGCGTCAAGCGCCGGCAGCTCCGCCGATCGCCATGGAGTGCGGATGGCCTCGATCGCGCTGAATGGCTGATCGCTCTCCAGGGGGCACAGGTACGCGGTCAGGAAGGCCAGCCAGCAGAGCTCCTCGAGCTCCTCCCGCCCGGCGGCCAGCTCGGCGTAGAGGCCGGGCGGGTTCTCCCCGAGCCGCTTCAGGCGGGTGGCCGCAAACGCCAGCTCGTCGGCCAGACGCTCTGCGTCCGCGCCCGACTTGAGCCCCGGCGCCGCCGCACAGCGAAAGCCGTCGTCGCCTCCGCGCACCAGCCGCCGGACCCGCATGCCGCTGGCCCCGCGCGTCCTAGGTGCCTTGGAGGGCGAGCCGGTGGAGGTGCGGCCCGAGGAGGTACGCGGCGAGCTGCTCTCCCGCGCAAGCGTGGACCGTGGCGCGCTGGAGGACAGGATCGGGCGGGCCTCGACGTCCTGCTCCCGCGAGCAGATGGGGCAGTTCTGGACCAGTCGGTTGTGGCGGCAGAAGCTCGGCATCGACCTTCATCCTGACACGCGGAACACGTGAGACCGGTTAAGAA
>DATCPD010000161.1:0-2220 GCA_036564325.1 Solirubrobacteraceae bacterium
CGACCAGACCCGCCTCGAAAGGTTCCTCAGCATCGCCGAGGGCTAGCGGCCGAAGTCCGGGAAGCGCTCGATCAAGTTCGTCCTCGGACACGTCGCGTACGTGTCTGGCCGGGGAGCCGATCACGACGGCGCGGCTGGCCACGTCCCCGGTCACGAGCGACCCCGCCCCGACGACCGCTTCGGCCCCGATCTCAACCCCGGGAAACAGGACCGCGCTGGCCCCCACCCGGCAGGCACGCCTGGCGGTGACCCCGGTTGGAGATCCGGCTGGAGTGTGGCGACCCATGGTCAGGTCGTTGGTCACGACAACCAGGGGTCCAAAGAACACGTCGTCTTCGATCAGCGAGCCGGGGGCGATGATCACGCTGTTCTGAAGCTTCACCCGGTCTCCGATGCGGACACCTCCGCCGATCGCGCTGCCGTGACCGACCACGGTGTCTGTGCCGATCCGCGCTCCCGCACGCAGGAACGTGTGATCACCGATCACGGCTCCGGAGCCGATGTGCGCGCTGGCAGAGATGACCGCGCCGCAGCACACCGAGGCTCCGGCTTCGAGCACGAGCGGGCCAGGGATGCTCGCCGGCGCGCGCGACCGCGGTCCCAACAAAGACGGTTTGCCGAGCACAGCACCGTCCTGGATCGTGCATCCATCACCGATCACCGTTCCGGCGTGGATGACCACGTAAGCGCCAAGCGTGACGTTCTCTCCCAACCTCACGTCGGGGCCCAGCAGCAGCCCCGGCGCCACCCTCGAGGCGGTGAGTGTGCTCACGCCGCACCCGTGATCCGTCGCACGGCATCCAGCCACGAGCCGGCACGTAATCCGGCCCGGTGTCGCCGAGTGGCCGTCAACTCGGCGAGGGATTCGCAGCGTCGGGTTAGCTCCGCCTTCTCAGCCTCCAGAATCGCGTAGTCCGTGTTCCGCTTGGCGTGCTCGGCTTGGAGCTTCGCATGCGCCTCCTGCAGCGTCGCGAGCTGCGCCGAGGTCGCGGCCTGAATCCGCTCCAGTTCGCCTGCGCGAGCCTCGGTTCGCCACTGGGCGCGAACCAGTCGCGCCATCTCGGCGAGCGGGGCGTCGGGTGCGGGCGCGGCATCGGCGAGCCGGCTGAAGATCTCACTCAATGCGCAGGCGTGCGCCCTGGCCCCGTGTTCGCGCACGGCGAGATCACGGTTGACGATTCCCATCTCGGCTCGATACCGGCTCAGGTCGGCCTGCAGAGCCGGCGCGTCGGGTGTAAGAGGTGTCGCCAAGCCGGCGAAGTTGTCCTCCTCCATCGACGGATAGCTCTCCGCGGTGACCCAACCGTCGGAACCGAATTCGTCGTACACATAAACGGCACGCCCGCCGGCCATGCCCTCGAGCGCAGCGCGCCCCTTCCCGATCACAATGTCGGCGTCCCAGATCTGCCGGTCCGGCGCGATGGCCGTGCGGCTACCACGCCCTACCTGATGGGCCTCGATTCCATTGGCGGCGAGCGCCGCGACGATCATCGCCCTCCGGGCACCACCCAAGTAGTTGCCCAGCAGCAGCGCCCGCCTGGGTGTCTGCGCCGGGGGCGACGGGGACTGGAATCGTTCGGTATCGATCGGTTGGCGAAGCCGTATCACCTTCGGCCGGCTCGCGACCGCTCGCATCCGCATCGCCACTCGCTCGCTCAGCGCCACGACCACGCTTGTGACACCGGGCAAATTTGGCGGAAGCGAGACGTCGTACAGATCGCTGGTCGCGCGAAATACCTGCGGCGTGCCGGGATAGCGTCCGGCCAGCTCGTAAGCGACCGGCCCGTCCTGCACCAGCAGTGCGTCGCAGCGCTCTGGCAGCGTCGCGAATCCGCCCGCGACGCGGAGCCCGCGGGACCGGGCAAGCTCCGCCATCTCGCCGACCTCAAACGCGAAGATCATCACCGCGTGACCCAGCCGCTGCAGCTGCTCGGCCACGGTCAGCAGATAGGTCTCGCTGCCTCCCGGGGCGGTGAAGTGCGAGGTGCCCAGAATCAGTTCCATCGCGTCCATCACCTTAGTGAGTGCATGCGGCGCACGACCTGCCGATTTCCCGCCCTCGCCGCCTATCCTTGGCCGATGGTTGACGAGCGAATCCTGGCCGAACGGTTGATCTCCTACGACACCTCTCGGGCCGAGGAAGTTGTCGCCGCCGCAGGATTCGTCAAGGGATGGCTCGAATCCCGGGACATCGAGGTGCGCCATCAGGATCACAACGGA
>DATCPD010000181.1:0-4040 GCA_036564325.1 Solirubrobacteraceae bacterium
CCCCAGCCGCTGCCGCCGTTCGACCTCGCCTACCACGACCACGTGATCCGCCGGGACGGCGCCGGACACTGGTGGTTTGAGGCGTTGTGGACGCCGGCCCGTGATTCGGCGCTGCAGGAGCGGCTCGAGACCTGGCGGGCGCGGATGGCCGGTCCGGTCCCGCCGGCCGAGGAGGTGCAGGCCGGCCCTTTGCGGATCGTCGCGCCGGGGGCCGGGGGTCACGCCGCGGCGGTCGCCGAGGCGATCGGGCGGATCGCCAGCGGCGAGATCTTTCAGGCCAACATCTGCCTGCGCCTCGAGGGCTCGATCGACGGAGACCTGCTCGATCTCTGGGTGCGAGCGGCGACCGAATTGGAACCGGCGTACGCCGCCTACGTGGCCGGCGAGGGACACGCCGTCGCCAGCCTGTCCCCGGAGCTGTTCCTGCGCCGCCGCGGGCGGGACGTTGAGAGCCGGCCGATCAAGGGCACCGCCCCGCGCACCACGCCTCCGGACGAGCTCGCGCGCAGCGCCAAGGACCGGGCCGAGAACGTGATGATCGTCGACCTCATGCGCAACGACCTCGGCCGCGTGTCCGAGTACGGGACCGTGCGCACGGCGGGGCTGTGCGAGGTGGAACCCGCCGCGGGCGTGTGGCATCTGGTCTCGACCGTGCGCGGAACGCTGCGACGCGGCGCCGGTGACACCGAGCTGCTGCGGGCGAGCTTCCCGCCGGGCTCGGTCACGGGGGCGCCGAAGGTGCAGGTGATGCGGGTCATCCATCAGCTCGAGGCCACCGCCCGCGAGGTCTACTGCGGGGCCATCGGCGTGTGCTCGCCGCTGGCCGGGCTGGAGCTGAATGTCGCGATCAGAACGTTCGAGCGCCGCGGGCGGCAGCTGTGGCTGGGCGTCGGGGGCGGCGTGGTGTCGGACTCCTCGCCCGAGGGCGAGGTGCAGGAGGCGCTGGCCAAGGCTCGCGGGGTCGCCGCGGCGGCCGGCACGGCCGTCGAAGAGAGCGATCACGTGCCGAGCGCGCTGGCGGCGAGCATCGTGGTCGGCGACCGCCCGGAACCAGCGCTCGGGGTGTTCGAGACGATCCTCGTCCGAGACGGCAACGCGGTGCAAGCGCCCGCACATCTGGGACGCTTACGAGACAGCTGCGATGCGCTGCACATCCCGTGGCCGGATGGCGTCGAGCAGCGCGTGGACCGGGCCGCGGCGAGCCTGGGGACGGGTGGGGTGCGCCTGCAGGTCGACGCGGCGGGCGCCCGGCTGTCGACTCGACCCCTACCGCCGGCGGGCCCGGTCCGGCTCATCCCGGTGGTCCTGCCCGGAGGCCTCGGCGCCCACAAGTGGGCCGACCGCAGGCTGGTCGACACCCTCTCCGGCGACGGTTCGACCCCGCTGTTCTGCGACCTCGACGCGCACGTGCTCGAGGCGGGGTACGCGGCGGTGATGATCGTCGAGGCCGGCGTGCTGATCGCACCGCCGCTCGATGGACGGCTCCTCCCGTCGGTCTCGCGGGAGCGTCTGTTGAAGACCGCGGCGGCCGCCGGCCTGCAGGTCACGGTGGGCCCGTTCACGCTCGAGCGGATGCGCGCCGCCGACGCGATTCTGCTCACCTCGAGCCTGCGCGGGCCGCATCCGGGGGAGCTTTCCGGCGCTCCGGCAACCCCTCTGGCGCGAGAACTGTCGACTCGGCTGAGGTGAGGCGACACGCGGTTGCCTCGGAGGTTGGCCTGACGGCTGAAGTCCGCGCCGCAGCTCCTCACTCCTCGGCTCCGCCCGGGTCCTCCAGCCGGGCGCGTTCGTCGCGCACGGCCCACTCGAGCAGCGGCTCGAGTGAGAAGGCCTGGTCGTCGATGCCCGCGTGCAGATCGCCCAGCCGGGCGAACCGCTCCGGCACCGTGGCGATCGTCAGCTCTCTGGGCACGACGTCGTCGATCTCATCCCAGCCGATCGGCGTGGAGACCGTCCCGTCCTTGACGCCGCGCACCGAATACGCGCTGGCGATCGTGTGGTCGCGTGCGTTCTGGTTGTAGTCGACGAACGCCTTGTCCGGCTCGCGGTCCTTTCGCCACCAGGTCGTGGTGGCATCGGCCGGAGCCCGGCGCTCCACCTCGCGGGCGAAGGCGAGCGCGGCGCGGCGAACGTCGGCGAAGCCCCACCGCGGCTCGATCCGGACGTAGATGTGGATCCCGGAGCCGCCCGAGGTCTTCGGCCATCCGACGGCCCCGAGCTCGTCCAGCACCTCGTGGGCGACGTGGGCCACCCGCTGCACGCAATCAAAGCCGCATTCCGGCATCGGATCGATATCGATGCGCCACTCGTCCGGGCGCTCCACGTCGGCGCGGCGCGAGTTCCAGGGGTGGAACTCCACGGTCGACATCTGCACCGCCCAGATCACGCTCGCGAGCTCGGTCACGCACAGCTCGTCGGCGTGCCGGCCGTAGCGGGGGAAGGTGACGCGAACTGTCTCGAGCCACGGCGGCGCGCCCGGGGGCACCCGCTTCTGGTGGACCTTCTTGTCGTCGACGCCCCGGGGGAAGCGGTGCAGCATGCAGGGTCGCTCGCAGAGCGAGCGCACGATTCCGTCGCCCACGCTCATGTAGTAGCGGGCGAGATCGAGCTTCGTCTCTCCCCGGGCCGAGAAGTACACGCGGTCCGGGTTGGAGATCCGCACGGTCCGCTCGCCGACTGAGAGCTCCACGGATTCCATCTCGGTCATCGTTTCACGCCGCGGCCGGGATTCCTTGGTGGCGGGCCAACTGAGCGTTCTATCGTCAGGGGGGACCGCGAAAGATTGGAGCAACGATGAAGACGCGCAAGCTTGGTTCCCTGGAAGTCTCGGCGCTCGGGCTCGGGTGTATGGGAATGTCTGCCTTCTACGGATCGGCGGACGAGGGGGAGGCGACAGCGACCATCCAGCGGGCGCTCGAGCTGGGGATCAACTTCCTGGACACCGCGCAGCTGTACGGGCCGATGACCAACGAGGAGCTGGTCGGCCGGGCGATCAAGGGCCGCCGGGACGAGTACGTGATCGCGACGAAGTTCGCGCGGCGTCTCGAGGAGACGACGGTTCCCGGCGACCTTTCGACGCTCGGCCCGCTCGATGGTTCCGCCGAGCACGTGCATCGCTCGATCGAGGGCTCGCTGCAGCGGCTCGGCACCGACCACGTGGACCTCTACTACCAGCACCGCGTTGACCCGAAGGTCCCGATCGAGGAAACGGTCGGCGCGATGGCGGAGCTGGTCCAGCAGGGCAAGATCCGTCACATCGGGTTGAGCGAGGCGGCGCCTGAGACGATCCGCCGGGCCCACGCCGTGCACCCGATCACCGCGGTGCAGACCGAATACTCGATGTGGACGCGGGATCCCGAGGAGGGCGTGCTGCCGACCTGTCGCGAGCTCGGCATCGGCTTCGTGCCGTACTCGCCGCTCGGCCGCGGCTTCCTCTCGGGCCGGTTCAAGGGACCCGAAGATCTCGACGAGGGCGATTTCCGGCGCCATGGCCCGCGGTTCACGGGCGAGAATCTGGACGCCAACCTGAAGCTGGTGGCCAAGGTTGAGGAGATCGCCGCCGAGAAGGGCATCACGCCGGCGCAGCTCGCGCTGGCCTGGGTGCTGGCCCAAGGCGAGGATCTCGTGCCGATTCCGGGCACCAAGCGCCGGAAGTACCTCGAGGAGAACGCCGCCGCGGTCGACGTCGAGCTGTCGGCCGAGGACCTGGAGCGGATCGAGGCCGAGTTGCCGAAGGTCGCCGGAGACCGGTACGACGAGGCCGGGATGGCGTCGGTCAATCTGTAGATCCGGTTGGGGGCGGGGCGTCGGCGAGGCGCCCAGCGCTGCTCCCCCCGCCCCGCCCCGCCCCGGAGCTGAGCACCGCTCCGCCCCGCGGCCCCCTGGGGTGCTCAAGTCCGAACTCGTGCACGCCAAAAGCGCGAGTTCGGCTCCGAGCAGCCCATGCGTGTTCGCGGCCGATCTCGGCGTCCGGGGATGCACGAGTTCGGGTTTGTGCGCGCACCTTGGTACGATGAACGTCGTACAAGCTTCTCACAGGG
>DATCPD010000184.1:0-26842 GCA_036564325.1 Solirubrobacteraceae bacterium
GCGCGACCTTATGCGTTATGAGGGTGCTTTCGATCGGGAGGAACGCTGTTGAGCACGATCACTGGGGTTGTTGCTCATGTCCGTCAGTTGACTGCGCGAGCGGATGCACTTGGACGCCAGTGCGAGGCACTCGCCGCGCAAGCAAAAGACGAGGCAACCCGTGCGACGCTCGCTCGTATCGCCGGCCGGTTGACCGCGTCGGTTGTTCGACCGCTAACCGCAGCGCTGGGAACGCCGGCGAAGCCCGGTAAGGATGGAACGCCGGCAAGCGAAGCGCAGCTCGCCGAGGCGCTGCACAAGCTTGCACTCGAAGCCACCCGCCTGCGTGTGCGCGCGCCCGCCGCGACGTCGCTGCGGGAGGCAAGCGCGGCGCTGCAAGACCTCGCCTGCCAAGCGGTCGCCGGCGACGGCGAGCGACTCGAGGCGCGGCGGACCGAGTTGGGCGCGCTTCTTGCTGGGCTGCCGCCCATGATTCAGTCGGCGGAGGACGGCCCGTACCTGCTCACGAACATCAACGGGCTCACCGACTGGCTCGGCGTCGCAGTTGACTGCACCCCGCAGGCCGCCTTGTGCCGCTGCGGCGCGTCGGAGGTCAAGCCGTGGTGCGACGGCTCACACGCGCAGATCGGCTTCCACGCCGTTAAGGCCGATGACCGAGTTCCAGACCAGCTGGAGCAATACCACGGCATCCGCATCACGATCGCCGATAACCGCGGCACGTGCGCGCACTCAGGTTTCTGCACCGATCGCCTACCTTCGGTGTTCCGAACCGACCAGGAGCCTTTCGTCGCACCGACGGGCGGACGCGTCGATGAGATCATCCGCGCCGGGCGCGACTGCCCCTCCGGCGCACTCAGCGCGACGACCGACGGCGAGGATCCCGTCGGCCGCTCCGACCAGCAGCGCCCGCCAGCGATCGAGGTCTCCCGCGACGGCCCCTACCGCGTGACCGGCAACCTGACGCTCCTCGACAGTGACGGCAGACCGGAACCACGCAACGAGGGCGCCTCCCTCGAGCACTACAGCCTCTGCCGCTGCGGCAAGTCGCAGAACAAGCCGTTCTGCAGCGGCATGCACTGGTACGTCGAGTTCCGCGATCCGCCTGTCGTTGAGGACCGGACGCCGACGATGTTCGAATGGTGCGGAGGCCTGCCGGCACTGACCCGGATGACGCGGATCTTCTACGAGAAGCACGTGCCTGAGGATCCGATGCTGGCTCCGCTGTTCGCGAACATGTCCGCCGATCACCCCCAGCGCGTGGCCAAGTGGCTCGCTGAGGTGTTCGGCGGACCGCCTTGCTACAGCGAGGAATACGGCGGTTACCCGCGGATGCTCTCCCAGCACATCGGCAAGGGGCTGACCGACGAGTGGCGGTCCCGCTGGGTGGCGCTGCTCATGCAGTCAGCCCAGGAGGCCGGCCTGCCCAACGACGCGGAGTTCCGCTCCGCCTTTCAGGCCTACATCGAGTGGGGATCCCGGCTGGCCGTCGAGAACTCACAGTCAGGAGCCCAGCCACCCGAGCACATGCCGATGCCCCACTGGGACTGGACGACGGCGGCCGGTCCGCCCGGGGGGAGGATCTCCGCGCTCGCCCCGGAGACCGAGGTCGCCGCGGAGCCGATTGTGCTGCCGGCGCCGGACGAGCCGGTGCGCTACGAGAAGCACATCCGTCAGCTGTTCGGTGAGCGCGATCGGAAATCGATGAGCTTTGCCTTCGACCTCTGGTCCTACGCGGACGTGCAGTCCCATGCTGAGGAAATCCTTGAGCGCGTCGGCAACGGCTCGATGCCGTGCGACGCAGCCTGGTCCGAGGAATGGGTCGCGACGTTCGCACGGTGGGTGCAGAGCGGCAGGGCCGCGTAGCGTCCCCGGAGCCCGCCCCTCAGAGGTCGTACGGGTACCGGGTGAGGGTCTCGCAGCCCTCATCGGTGATCAGCAGCAGATCCTCGAAGCGGACGCCGCCGATCCCGTCGACCCCCACGACCCCGGGCTCGATGGCGATCACATCCCCGGCGACCAGGGGGTCGGTTCCGGCCAGCCCGAGCAGGGGCGGTTCGTGCACCTCGAGGCCCACTCCGTGTCCGAGGCTGAAGTAGAAGCCGTGTGTCAGTCGCTGGCCGGGCTCACGGGTCCGCTGGGTCGGGTAACCAGCGCGCTCGATCACCTCGGCGGCAAGCTCGTAAAGGCCTTGGCCGGTGATCCCAGGTCCGGCGGCTGAGCGGACGGCCTCATGCGACTCGAGGACCACCGCGCAGAGCTCCGCCACCGGTTCCGTTATCCGGCCGGCGACGAACGTGCGTGTCATATCGGCCCAGCAGCCGCTGACCTCATCACGGGGCCACACGTCGACCGTGATCGGCAGGTCCGCCGGCAGCGGTCCCGAACCAGGGTCGTGACCGCCCCCTGACAGCGCGGAGACGACCATGATGTCCGGAGGAGTCGGACATCCGGCAGCCGCGCAGACTGAGCGGATCGCCGCTCGTACCCGCTCCGCAGTCAGCGGCTCGCCGGCCTGGCGCAGGTGCTCCCCGTCCGGCTCGGCCTCCCGGATCAGCTGCTCCGCGGCGGCCATGCCCGCCTCAGCCGCGTCCTGCGCCCGGCGGATGCCGCTCAGTTCCGCCGGGCTCTTGACGCGCCGGCGGCGCTCCACGGCGGGGCCGTTGACCTCAATCTCGATGCCGGCGGCACGGATGCCGTCGGCGATCGCGACGGGGAGGTCGCTCGGAACGACGGCCTGTTCTATCCCCCATCGGCGCAGCGCGCGGATTGCGACGGTGAGCTCAGCCTCATCCCGCCGGACGCCGTCATGCAACAGCTCGAACAGCCCGAGCTCGTCGGCGACGAGTAGCTCGGCCTCCGGCACCGCCTTCGTGATGCGCTCGGCCTCCAGCGAATTCGACAGCACGAAGGTGTGCTCGTTGCGCGCCACGAACAGGAACGGATCGATGATCTCGAGCGGGACCTCGTGCCGCATCGACGGATACCGCACCGTGTCGCCATACAGGAGGATCGTTGCCACAGCGCTGCCTAGGCTAACGGCGCTCACCGGGCACACGAGCCGGGTGCCCGCCTTACGCTGGTCAGGTCGGCGAGGTGAGCTTCTGCCCAGGCGAGCGGGCCGACACGCCGTGAGAGGCCACGACGGCACGCATCGCACGATGAGCCAAGCGCACCGCGCGAGGGTCCTCGAACAGCTGGATGGCCTGATTCGCCCCCATCGCCAGAGCGTTGAGCTGAAAGGCGATCATCTCCGGGTCCGCGTCTGCTGGGAGCTCGCCGGCGTCGATGGCCAGCCTGACCTGCGATCCCAACACGCGATGCCAGCCCGACAGGGCGCGGCGGATCGCGTCGTGCACGGGGCCGGGGCGGCCGTCGAACTCGCACGACGCAGCGGTCAGGAAGCAGCCGCCCGGAAAGACGCCCCGCTGTAGGTAGGAGATCCAGGCGTCGCAGATCGCCTGGAGCCGCGCCAAACCGGGTTCGGCGCGGAGGCTCGGCTCCCACACCTCACGCCTGAACACCTCGATCGCGGCCTCGAGCGCGTCGAGCTGCAACGCCTCCTTCGTGCGGAAGTGGCCGAGCACGCCTGATTTGCTCATCTGGAGGTCGTCCGCGAGGCGGCCGAGGCTGAAGCCGTCGAGCCCCTCCACGGAAGCGACCAGCATCGCGCGCTCGACTATGTCCGATCGTGTCTGCAGCGCTGCCGCGACAGATCTGCGGGGGCTCATGGGCGTCAGCATAGCGACCGATCGGTCGCAATAGTGATAGCGTGCGGTCGGTCGCTAAGCGGAAGTTTTTGAGGGTTTGAGGCCCGGTCCCCAGTGTTTGTGGGGGTCGGGCCTTCTTTGTGTCGGTTGAGTGTAGCCAAAGTCATGCCTGGTATCCGTCCGGGGTAGCGGTTATATTGTTGGGATGGCGAAGCGTGGTGGCTCGGCTCACGTAGCCACAATCAAGACCAAGGGGAAGGACGGGGCGGAGTACACGTCGCATCTCCTGCGCCGTTCCTACCGCGAGGGCGGCAAGGTCCGCCACGAGAACCTTGGGAACCTCTCGCACCTGCCGATCGAGATCATCGACGTGATCCGGGGGATGCTCGCGGGGCGGCGACTGGTTGATCTCGACGAGGACTTCGAGATCGAGCGGTCGCTACCGCACGGCCACGTCGCCGCGGTGCTGGGGGTATTACGCGACCTGGATCTGGAGCGGCTGCTCGGCCGGGATCGCTGCCGTGAGCGTGATCTGGTCGTCGCGATGATTTGCCAGCGGTTGATCGGACCGGGCTCGAAGCTCTCAGCGACCCGGCGCTTTCAGCAGACCACGCTGGGCGATGAGCTGTCGCTCGGCGAGGTCAAGGAGGCCGAGCTTTTGGCGGCGATGGACTGGCTGGTGGAGCGCCAGGACCGGATCGAGCGGACGCTCGCGCGCCGTCACCTCCCCGGCGAGGGGAACGGCAACGCGTTCGTGCTCTACGACCTGTCCTCAAGCTACATGGAGGGCCGCTGCTGCCCGCTCGCGACGCTCGGCTACTCCCGCGACGGTGTCAAGGGCAAGCTGCAGGTCAACTACGGGTTGATCTGTAGCCCCGAGGGGCGCCCCGTCGCCGTGCGCGTCCACGAGGGTAACGTCACCGACCAGCAGACCGTCCCCGACACGATCGCCGATCTCCGTGAGCGGTTCGGGATCGAGCGGGTCGTGTTTGTCGGGGACCGCGGGATGATCACCCAAGCCCACGCCCAGACCATGAAGGAGCAGGGCGTGGACTTCATCAGCGCGCTGAAGAGCGTGCAGATCCGCTCGCTGGTGAACTCGGGCGATCTGCAGCTATCGCTGTTTGATCAGGTCAACCTCGCGGAGATCACCTCGCCGCTGTTCCCAGGCGAACGGCTCGTGGTGTGCCGCAACCCGGCCGTCGCCGCACAGCGCGCCCGCAAACGCGCCGAGCTGCTGGCCGCGACCGAGACGGAGCTTGAGAAAGTCAAGGCCAGCGTGGAGGGCCCCCGCGGCAGGTTGCGAGGCGCGCCGGCCGGTCAGATCGGTGAGCGCGCCGGCAAGATCTCAAACAAGTACAAGGTCGCCAAGCACTTCACCCTGACGATCGCCGACGGTGTCTTCACCTATCAGCGCAAGATTGAGCAGATCACCAGCGAGGCCGCGTTGGACGGCCTCTACGCGATCCGTACCACCCTCCCCGCCGACCAGCTCGCCGCGCCGGCCGCGGTCCGCGCCTACAAGCAGCTGAAGCTGGCCGAGCGCGCGTTCGGAACGATGAAAGACACGATCGAGATCCGCCCGATCCACCACCACCTCGAGACCCGCGTCCGCGCGCACATCTTCCTCTGCATGCTCGCCTACTACGTCTCCTTCGAGCTCTCCGCGCGTCTCCCCGAGCTCTTGTTCACAGACGACACGCCGCTCGCGCCAGCCGACCCCGTCAAGCCCGCCACCCGCTCCCCATCCGCCCAAGCGAAAGCCGCCAGCGCAACCACCCCCGACGGGTACCCCGCGCACACCCTCCCCGACCTCCTCGCGGACCTCGCGACCATCTGCCGCAACACCGTCCGCATCGGCCACGCCGAGCACACCTTCACCCGCCTCACCACACCCACCCCGCTACAAGCTCACGCCCTACAACTACTCGACGTCAAACTCCACCAGTAGCCAAAGCCAAACCACCCCGCAACACCCGAATCCCGCGCGACCACGCGGGATTCAACGTTTCAACTGCGAAAACTTCCGGCTAAGCCGTCGTCAACGAGGAGACCTCAATGCGCATCCGCCGACTGGGCTGGGCTGGACTGGAGCTCGAAGCCTCCGGGGCTCTCGCCGTAATCGACCTGTTCCAGAACGTCGGCTCGCTGAGGGGGTTCGTCGGCGAAGCGCGCGGGCCCCTGCTCCCGCCGTCGGGGGCGGGGACGGTCTCGGTGGCCCTGGCCACCCACCTCCATGCCGACCACGCCGATCCCGCCGCACTGGCGCATGCGCTGGCACCTGATGGAGTACTGGTGCGCCCGGCGCCGGCTGACGGCCACGGGCTCGAGACGATCGCCATGGCTGCCGCCGAGAAGGGCCTGACGGAGCTGGGGATTCCCACACGGACGATCGAGGCATGGGAAACCGTCCAGGTCGGGCCGTTCACGATCTCCGCCGTACCGGCGGCCGACGGCTTCGGCGACCCGCAACTCTCCTGGGTGATCGAGGCCGACGGACAGCGGATAATCCACTGTGGCGACACCCTGTTCCATGGCTGGTGGTGGCTGATCAAGCTGCGCCACGGCCCGATCGACGCCGCGTTCCTCCCGGTGAACGGGCCGATCGTCGACCTTCCGCATCGTCAACCTCCCAGCTCGCTCCCGGCAGCGATGGACCCCGGGCAGGCCGCCGAGGCCGCCGCGCTCCTGGAGGCCGGAGTGGCGATACCGATTCACTACGACACCTTGCACAAGCCGCCTACGTACGTCCAGGTCGACCGGCCCGCCGAGGCCTTCACGCGGGCCGCGCACCAGCGCGGCGTGAAGGTTCAGGTGCTGGCGCCCGGTGAACGCCTCGACCTTGGTGTCGGTTGATGATGCGTCGACGTGGGTAAGTCGTAATCCGGCAAGGGAACTACGACAAGGGAGGCAGTGAATGCCACAAGCCAAGGCGGACCGATCGGCGGCAGCCAAGAAGGCCGCGGCGACGCGAGCGCGCAACCAGCAGAAGGCGAAGTCGCAGACGGCGGGCAAGAAAGCGGCCGGAACGCGTCAGGTGCGAAGTGCCGAACAGGCGGCGAGCCAGGCCAAACGTGCCGCCGGCGGCGTGCTCAGCGGCGCCAAGACGGCAGCGCGAGCCGCGGGAACCGCCGCCAAGGAAGCCGGTAAGGCGGTCACGACCAGGACCGGAGCTTCTCGCGGGAGACGCAAGAAGTAGGCCCCGCGCTCAGCGCTCAGCGCGCGGCGGCGGCCAGGCCCGCGGCCGGCGCACCGTGTCGCGCTTGACCTCCTGCCGCTCGGGGGTGATGCGCACCACTTTCCAGGCCAGGCGTGATCGCTCCAGAGCGGTGATCAGCCAGGCGCCGGGGTCAGGCTGGTGGCGCCCGAGGCCATGCCGCGCGGAGGTCGGGAAGGCGTGGTGGTTGTTGTGCCAGGCCTCGCCGAAGGTCAGCGGCGCCAGCCACCCGAGGTTGCGCGACTCGTCCCCGGTGGCAAACGGCCGGCGGCCGAAGAAATGGCACAGGGAGTTGATGCTGAACGTCGCGTGATGCAGGAGGAAGATTCGGACCGCCCCGCCCCACAGGAGGGCGGTGAGGCCGCCGAGCAGCGATCCGGTCAGGGCGATGCCGAGTCCGAACGGCAGCGCCAGCCCAGCCAACACCCAGAGCGGGAAGGCCCGGCTGATGAACCGCAGGTCCCGGTCGGCGAGTAGATCCTTGGCGTAGCGGCCGGGGTTGGCCTGATCCTGGCCGCGAAACATCCATCCGAGATGAGCGTGTGCAAGTCCGCGCACCGCACCGCGCCATCCCGGTGCGCGCTCGGCGTGGGGACTGTGCGGATCGCCGGCCTGGTCGGAAAAGCGGTGGTGCTGGCGGTGGGTCGAGACCCACTCGAGCAGGGGCCCCTCAACCGCCATCGAGCCCAGCACCGCGAGCACCGCGCGCACGGCCCGGGTCGTCTCAAAGCTGCGATGGGTGAACAGGCGGTGGTAGCCGACCGTGATCCCCAACCCCGTCAGTGCATAGGTGATCACGAGGACGAGCAGGTCCTGCCAGTGCAGACTTCCCCCCCAGGCCAGCCCACCGGCGAGGACAACGGCCGCCAGCGGCAGGGCGATCACAACGACGTTCGCCAGCTGGGTGACCGCCTCATGCTCGAGCGCGACCATCTCGGCGGTCCCCGTCCCCACCGCGGGCGGCGACTGACCAGCGTGCGCTTCGTAACTCGGCAAACCCATGATCGGAACCTCCTGGAGCGTCTTCGGACTGCCCGGGCAGGGGCGTTCCGGGAGACTCTCGTCGTCGGAAACGGCTCGCTACGACGCTGGGGAGAAGCTGTCCGTGCGGTCGCCGAGGGCGTACGGCCGGCGGTGCCCTGCGCAGGCTGATTCGCAGAAGCGGCAAGTGGCCTTGTGCAAGATCGATCGTACGCCTCGCCCGCGGGAAAGCAAATTGGAGTGCGTCCGTGAGTCTGGGCGATTCACCGGGTCTTCTCTGTGTCCGGTCAAAACCAGCAGAAGGAGACCACATGAGGAACACATTCATCAGGGCGCTTGGAAGCTCCGCGGCGATCGCTGCGCTCACCCTCGGGGGTGCGACGCCGGCGCTGGCCGCAAAACGCCACCATCGCCATCACGCCACGCACAAGATCACGAACTCAGCCTCGACCTCGTCGACATCGACACAGTCGAGCGAGACCGCACTGACCGGCACAGAGCTGTCCTCCGCCTCGGCGGCGGCGATCGCGGCGGTGCCCGGTGGGACGGTTACCCGGGCCTCGACCGAGACCGACAGTTCGAATGCGAGCGCCGCGTACGAGGTCCACGTCACCAAGACGGACGGCTCACACGTGGTCGTGATCGAGGACTCCAGTTTCACCGTCCTCAGCACGTCAGCGGCGCAGGCCGGCGATCACTGCGCTGGGGCGGTAAACGCGGGGACGCAGGGCACCAGTTCCTAGATCCGCCGTCACGCGTTGGGGAGCGCCCGGTCGCCGCCGGGCGCTCTCTCCACTTCACGGGGCCGCTCAGCCGGCCCGCTCGGCCGAGGCCAGCCCGCGCCGCGCGAATACCGCCAGTACTGCCGCACCCGCCGCCAGCAGCGCGAACGAGACCGCGACCTTGACCGGTGAACCGGCGAGCAACCCGCGGCCCGCCTCGAGGGCGTCCGTGGCCGGATTCAGGCCCGCGACGGAGTGGATCCATCCCGTCAGCAGCCTCAGTGGAACGTAGACCGGAGCCAGGAACAGCGCGATGACACCGGCATCTGGATCAGTGCGCCGGCCTGCTCGGTGCGCAGGAACATGGCCACCCCGCACGCCCACAGGACCGCGACGAAGTTCATCGCCACGCCGAGTCCGATCAGGCCGAACAGATCGACGCCATTCCCGTCCACGGTCATTCCGGCGATCAGCGCCGCGACGGTTACGACGGTCGCGGTGATGATCCAGCGCATCAGCGCTCCGGCGGCGTAGCCGGCGATGATGCCGCTACGCCGAGGCGCGCTCAGCAGCAGCCGCCGGGCGAAGCCGGAGTCGAAGTCACGGGCCGCCGCAAAACCTGTGAAAACACCACCGAACGCCGCCGACTGCAGGAACACGAAGACGAACTGAAACGCGGTGTAGCCAGGCTTGTAATTGAAATTCGGCACATCGCCGATCCGTGACAGCCCCCCCGCGAAAGCGACCAGGAAGAACAGCGGAAAGATGATCGACGGCAGCAGGATCGCGGGATTGACCAGCGTGTTGTGGATCGAGCGCCAAGCCACACCCTTGGCGACGTAGCCGAAGCGCCTCACGTCCGCACCAGCCGGGTCTTCATCGCCGAGTTCGCCAGCCCCAGCGTGATCACGGCGAGCAGGATGGCAAAGCCGAAGCCGAGCGCCAGCGCCTCCGCGTCCCAGCCCGTGATGATCAGGCTCCGTATTCCCTCGATCAGGTAGGAGACCGGGTTGTAGGTCGCCACCTCCCTGAACCAGTCGGTCTTGATCAGATCTCGCGGCAGGCTCGAGGAGCTCAGAAACACGGTCACGAACAGCAACGGGAACACGCCCTGCACCGCCTCGCCGGTCCCGAAGCGCAGCGCCAGGAGCGCGCCGAGTCCGGCGAACCCGAACGCGATCAGGATCGACAGCACGAGCAGGACGAGTGCGCCGCCCACCCCGCTGCGCAGACCGACCCCGGTGGCGAGCCCGACGAGCAGGTAGAGCACGGACTGGATGCAGGCGACGACAAACGCGCCGCCGAGCTGCCCGACGAGCAGCGCCGTCCCCCGCAGCGGGGTCAGCGCCAGGCGGTTGAAGAACCCCGTCTCGATGTCCCGGGCGAGGTCGGTACCCGCTGAGACCGCGACGAACAACGCGCCCTGGATGAACGGGATCGCCAGAGCGAAGTCCCGGTAGCTGCTGGTGGGAAACCGCGGGATCCTGGTCGCCGCGCTGAGCGCGCTGCCGTTGATGGCGAACAGGATCAGCGGGAACAGCAGCGGGAAGACCAGCAGCGCTCGTTGACGTAGCACGCGCGTGATGGAGCGCCGAGCCACCGCGCCGACCTGCTCGAGCAGGCCGGGAGCGCCGCTCACCTCAGCGACGACGGCGGCCACGCCGGCGGCCCTCCGGTGGAGGTTCGGAGGGCTGGCTGGCACCCGCCCCCTCCAGTTTGCGGCCGGTCTTGGCCAGGAACACGTCATCCAGCGACGGCTGATGCAGCTGCAGCGAGGCGACGTGCATGTCGGCTCCGTCGAGCACGCGGACGATCTCGGCCAGCTGTGCCTCGCCGCCGGGCAACTGCACGGTCACGCTTCCACGCCCGTTCCGCCGCAGCGCGCCGAACCGCGACAGCAGTTGCGCCAGGTCCTCACCCGCGCTCTCATCGGCCGGAGCCACTTCGACGCTGGGGCTGCCGATCTCCGCCTTGAGCTGGGTCGGGGTTCCTTCCGCGACGATCTTGCCCTGATCGATGATCCCGACGCGGTCGGCCAGCACATCCGCCTCCTCGAGGTACTGCGTGGTCAGGAACACGGTCATCCCCTCATCGTGGGCGAGGCGCGCCACCTCCTCCCACAGCGCGGAGCGGCTCTGAGGATCAAGCCCCGTTGTCGGCTCGTCCAGAAACAGGATCCGCGGACCGTGGACGAGCGCCAGAGCAAGATCGAGCCGGCGCTTCATCCCGCCGGAGTAACCGCCGACGCGGCGGTCCGCAGCGTCGCTCAGGCCCACGCGCTCGAGCAGCGCATCCGACCGGCGCCGGCGGTCCGACTTGCCAATCCCCTGCAATGTCGACTGCAGCAGCAGATGCTCGCGGCCCGTGAGGATCGGGTCAAGCGCGGCCTCCTGGAGTGCCGCCCCGATCGAGGCCCGAACCTGGGATCCCTGCCGGAGCACGTCGTAGCCGCCTACGCTCGCCCGGCCGCTGGTCGGCGGTAGCAGCGTTGTCAGCATCAGAACCGTCGTCGACTTGCCGGCGCCGTTGGGGCCTAGGAAGCCGTAGATCTCTCCGGGAGAGACCGCGAGGTCGATGCCGTCGACCGCGCGCGGGCCCTTACGGAATTCACGCACCAACTGCTCAGTCTCGATGGCCGGCGGATTGCTCATGGCGCACAAGTTAGCAAAAGCTTTCCGCCGCCAACTATTTCGCATGCCAACTAAGTTCCCCGGTCAGAGCCCGCTGACGAAACTCGTAAGCTCAGCCGCATGATCGAGCTCGGCGGCTGTGGCCAGGCCGCGACCCCGGCCCGTCCGTGATGCCCCACCCGCTGCTGAGCGCGGTCGACGCACTCCTGATCGACCTCGATGGAACGCTGGTGGATTCGACCGCCCCGGTCACCCGTGCCTGGGCAGGCTTCGCTGAGCGTCTCGGACTCGACCCCGTGGCGGTCATGCGTTATGCCCAGGGACGCCCATCGGATGAGACGATCGCCGACCTCGCCCCTCCGGAGCGGCGCGCCGAGGAGGCGGCGGCGGTCGAACACTCCGAGGTGCACGACACCGATGGGGTGCGCGCACTCCCGGGGGCGGAGGCGATCCTCCGCTCCGGCCGGCCGCTGGCGATTGTCACCTCCTGCTCGGCAGCGCTGGCCAACGCGCGGCTCAGCGCGGCTCGGCTCCCGACGCCCGAGCACATCGTCAGCTACGACGATGTGCGCCGCGGCAAGCCCGACCCCGAGTGCTTCCTGCTCGGCGCCCGGCGGCTCGGCGTTCCCCCGTCACGCTGCCTCGTCCTGGAGGATGCACCGACCGGCATTGCCGCCGGACGCGCGGCCGGCGCTCGTGTGCTCGCCGTGCGCACCACGCATCCCGACCGAGAGCTCCGCGACGCCGACGCGATCGTCGACGACCTGAGCGCTCTGCTCCGAAGTGCGTGACGATTGCACCATCGCGTAGGATCGCGGCCGTGAAGGCGTTCGTCACCGGTGCCAGCGGGTTCCTCGGGCACGCGGTGTGTGCCGAGCTGCTGGCCCATGACCATGACGTCGTCGCGCTCGTGCGGCGCCCCGACTCGCAACCGGCGGGCACGACCGCCGTCGGCGGCGACCTGAGCGACCGCGAGGCCCTCCAACGGATCCTGGAGGACGCGCGACCCGATTGGGTGTTCCACCTGGCGGCCGAGATCGCGACCCAGCGCGACCCGCGGAAAATCGATGAGGTCAACGTCAGCGGCACGCGCCGGCTGCTCGAGTCCTGCCGTGCGGTCGGCGGATCGCGATTCGTGTTCGTGTCGACGGTCGTCACCGGCGAGGCCGGCGGCGCGGTGCTGAACGAGGACTCCCCGCTTCCCGTCGAGACGGCCTACGGGCGATCCAAGCAGCAGGGCGAGACGCTCGTCCGTGACTCGGGCGTGGCGAGCGTCATCCTCCGTCCGAGCCACGTGTACGGGCCGGGCGGCTGGTACGCCGAGGAGATCGTCAACCGACTTCGCCGGCCCGGACGCCTCGTCGTGATCGGATCAGGGCGGAACTGGTGGGACGTCGTCCACGTCGCGGATGTTGCCGCAGCCTGTGTTGCCGCCGCTGAGCGCGCCCCCGACGGCGCGCTCTACCACGTCGTCGATGATGAGCCGATCACCTATTTCGACTTCGTTGCGGCCACCGCCACGGCGCTCGGCGTGGGCCGGCCGAGAAGGATCCCTGCGTGGCTCGCGCGCCGCGTCGCCGGAGACGGGCCGGTGGCAGCGGTCGTCCGGTCGGCCAAGAGCTCGAACCAACGGATCAAGCGGGAGATCGGCTGGCAGCCTCGCTATCCCTCCGCCCGCGTCGGCGTACCGGACGCGGTGGCGAAGATCGTGGGTTGACCGCCTCAGGCGCCGGAGCGCCGTACATGACCAATCAGTCCGGCGGCGAGCGGCCAAGCCCGGAGCTTTCCGGCACCGGCGCGGAGCGGTGCGGTCATCCGCCAGCTTCTCGTTTCCCGGACCGCGTCCACCAACCGCTCCGCGGCCTCGGCTCGCGCCTGTTCGCGCGCGCAGGCCTCGGTCAGGAAATCGCTGTGGCTTTGCACGCTGCGGAGATGCTCGATGAGTTCGGTGTACTCCCGCATGAATTTGTCGTTGTGCCGGGCGGACTCCTCGCGCTCGGACATCCACCGGCGCTTGGTCTCCTCCTGCCCGGCTGCACGTTCGGCGAGTTCTCGCCCCTGTAGCTCCACCTGCTCGCCGAGCTGCAGTCGATCCCGCTCCCCGCGGACCGACCGCCGCGCGGCGGCGCTCGCGGACAGCAGCGCGGTCGGGGCGTCGAGCGTCTGTTCGCCCGGGGGGAGCGAGGCGAGAAACCGCCACAGCCTCCGCTGGCGGCCAGTCAGCTGCTGGTCGTGATCGCGAGGGCGCGCGTGGTTGCGACGCAAGCCGGGCTGAACGCCGGTGGCGGCGGCGGTGGCGAGAACCCGCGCCGCGCGATCTTCGGCCAGCCGGGCCGCCACGGACGTGACGGTGGCGCCGGCAAGCTCCGGTGAGTCGAGCAGCTCGTGATAGGGGACGACGGTCACCACGCGGCCCTTCAGGCCGGCCAGCAAAGCCGACATATGGAGTTCCCAGGCGGCCAGCGCAAACGGGATCGGGGTCCCGTCTCGGTGCGACAGCGAGAGGGCGATCTCGACCGGATCTCGCGTCACCAGCACGGGATGAAGCAGATCGCCGATCACCGGCTGCCAGAGCGGCAACATCACGCCGATGCGGGGGTCCTTCACCGCGACCGGGGCGCCATCGGCGTGTGCCAGCAGCTCATCCATCACGGTGCTGAGCCTGCCGGCGGCCCAGGAACGGGCTTCGACCTGCTCTTGCTCGGCCGGCGGTTCAAACCAGGTCCCGCCCAGCGCGGCCAGGATGTCCTCGTTCACCCGCCAGATCCTGAGGTTCTCGAAGTGGCCGGCCGGGTTGCTCTCGTGGGCCCCATGAGCTCGTCACCGCTTCCGATGTAGAACCCTGCGGAGACGAACATCCCGGTCACGGCGCTCGTGCCGCTCCGGCCCATGCCGAGGACCACGACCCCAACTGCAGATCGATTCATGGCGAGAAAGCCTACGGAACGGCGTGTCCGGTCTCCGTCAAAGCCGGCTGTGCGCTGGCTACCCTACCCTGGCTTCAGAGGTGCAAAGTGGATCGCGGGGAACGCAATGAAGCTGGTCATGACCCTCCTGGTGCGAGACGAGGAGGACATCCTCCGGGAGAACCTCGACTTTCATCTCGCCGCCGGCGTCGACGAAGTCATTCTCATGGACAACCGCTCCGTGGACGGCACGGCGGCCATCGCGCGAGAGTACGAGCGGGCCGGCCATTCAACGCATAGCCGTAGTTGGCCACGGCGCTGACCGTGAGGGCAACGATCGCCAGAACCACGAAGGCGTCGATCGACAGCGGCCGGCCGTCGAGCAGCACCAGCACCAAGGTCACCGAGAGCGGAATCTTGTTGAACCACCAGGCTCGGGGTCGAACGAGGATCTTCGCCCGCACGGGTTCCCGGCCCCGCTCAGCGGCCGGCGAGCAGGTCTGCCGCCCGGCCGAGCCGCGAAAGCGAGTCCGTGCGCGACTCGTGCCGGTCGGCGGCGCGGTACAGGGCGTAGACGGCGCGGGCCCCGGCGAACCGCAGCGGCTCGGGCTCCCAGCGGCGCCCGAGCGGGCCGACCCACGGCAGCCGGGTGAGCTCAGATTCCCGTCTGAGGAGCAGGTCGCGCAGGGTGCGCCCGGCGAGGTTGGCCGCCGCGACCCCGTCGCCGACATACCCGCCCGCCCACGCGAGCCGCCGCTCCGGGTCGAACCCGACGGCCGGCATCCAGTCGCGGGCCACGCCGAGCACGCCGTGCCAGGCGGCGTCGATCCGGACGTCGGCGAGGACCGGGAACAGGGCCAGCAACCGGTCTCTGAGCTCGCGAACGGTTTCGGCGGGGACCGGGCCCTCGCGGTCGGTGCGCGAGCCGAACCGATACGGGACGCCGCGTCCTCCGATGGCGATCCGTCCGTCGGCCGTTCGCTGCAGGTAGACGTAGCGGTGGGCGGCGTCGCGGAGCGTCTCGGCGCCGCTCCAGCCGATCTGCGACCAGTGCTGCTCATGAAGCGGCTCGGTGAGGATCATCGAGCTGTTCATCGGCAGCAGCGCGCGGCGCAGACCTGGCAATCCGGCCGTATAGCCCTCTGTCGCACGCACGACGGTGCGCGCGCGCACACGGCCGTGTGGCGTGACCGCGACCCCGCCCTCGAGCGAAGCGACCGGTGTCCGTTCGTAAATCGTCGCGCCCGCCCGCTCCACGGCCTCCGCCAGCCCGCGCACCAGCCGGGCCGGCTGTACCCGCGCGCAATGGGGCGAGAACAGGGCGCCGCGCAGGCCGGCGGCATTCACCCTGCGCGCAGCCTCGGCCGCGCCCAGCAGCTCGTCATCGGCACCGCAGATGCGCTCCTCGGGCTCTCGCCGCAGCCGCTCCAGCTGCGGCTCGGAGCACGCGAGCGCGAGGGTGCCTCCGGCGTGGAAGTCGCACTCGATCCCCTCGCGCGCGACGGCGTCGCCGACCTCCGTGACCGCGCCCTGGATCGCCGCGGCCATCGCCCGCGCCCCACCGTCACCGCCTCGCCGGCGCCAGCGGCGGGCCGGCCCAGCGATCTCGCCGAGCACCCAGCCACCGTTGCGGCCGGAGGCCCCGAAGCCCGCGTACTGCGCTTCGAGCACGACGATGTCGAGCTCAGGCGCCGCGCGGCGCAACTCGTACGCCGTCCACAGGCCGGTGAAGCCGGCGCCGACGATGCAGACATCGGCGTCACGGTCGTGCGGCAGCGACGCCCGTGGCTCGATCGGCCCTACCGCGTGCAGCCAGTAGCTCGGCGCGGAGGTGAACGCATTCTCCGGCTCGGCAGTAGGATCGCCCACTCCCGCGATGCTACGCAATCCCTTCGACTTCGCCCGGCGTAACGCGCTGATCACGGGTTGCGGCAGCGCCGAGGGGATCGGCTTCGCGTCAGCGAGACTGCTGGCAGGACTCGGGGCGCGCGTCGCGATCACCTCGACGACCAGCCGGATCGAGGAGCGCGCGGCGGAGCTGCGCGCCGACGGCGCCGCGGTCAGCGCGCACGTCGCCGATCTGACTGATCGCGGGCAGGCGTCCGAGCTGGTGGCTGCCGCCCACGCCGCGATCGGGCCGCTCGACATTCTCGTCCACGCCGCGGGGATGGTTCAAACCGGAACCGAGCTGGTGAGCGCCCCCTTCGCCGAGCTTCAGCCGGAGGACTGGCGGCGCTCGCTTGATCTCAACCTGAACACGGCGTTTCACACGGCGCAGGCGATCCTGCCCGGGATGGTCGACCGCGGTTATGGGAGGGTCGTCCTGATCTCGTCGGTCACCGGCCCGTTTGTGACCGTCCCAGGCGACGCCGCATACGCCGCGGCCAAGGCGGCGATGGATGGGATGATGCGCACGCTCGCGCTCGAGTACGGCCGTTCGGGGATCACGGTCAACTCGGTGGCGCCGGGCTGGATCGCCACCGCCTCCTCGACGCCGATGGAGTTGGCAGCCGGGCTGAGCACCCCGGTCGGCCGACCCGGCACCGCCGACGAAGTCGCGAGCCTCGCTGTGTATCTCACGTCGGAGACGGCGAGCTACGTGACCGGCCAGTCGATCGTGGTCGACGGCGGCAACATCATTCAAGAGCCGCACGGCGTCGACCTGTATGGCGCGTCGGCGGACGCCGGCTAGGAACGACCCGTGGCGTCGTCGTCGCAGAGCGTGCTGGAGGCACCGCCGCCGCGCTTCGCGCCCGACGAGGCCTCGGCGATCGCGCGCGAGCTGTTCGGCGTCGCCGGCCGCGCGATCAACCTCGGCTCAGAGCGCGACCAGACGTTCCTGATCGACGACGGTGGTCAAGGTGCCGTGCTGAAGATCTCGAACAGCGGCGAGGATTCCGCCGCGCTGGACCTCGAGCTGGAGGCGATCCTGCACATCGCCCGGATCGACCCGGAGCTTCCGGTGGCCCTCCCGCGCGCCGTGGTCGGCACCGGGACGACCGGCTATCGCCCGACGGTCGAAGGTCCCGACGGAACGCATTTCGTGCGGCTGTTCGAGCGGCTGCGCGGGCATACCGCGTCCGCGCCCGACCTCGACGACGGCGCGCTCCGTGACTACGGAGCAACCCATGCGCGCGTGAACCTCGCGCTGCGGAGCTTCTTCCATCCCGCCGCGGGACGCGAGCTCCTCTGGGACCTAAAGCACGCCGCCAGGCTCCGGACGCTCGTCCGATTCATCCGGGACAGCCGGCAGCGCGCGCTGGTCGAGCGAGTGCTCGACCGCTATGAGTCGCGCGTTGCGCCGGCGTGGGGGCATCTCCGGGCGCAGGTCGTGCACGGCGACCTCACGCTCGACAACGTGCTGCTCGACGATCGCGGCCGCATCGCCGGGATCGTGGACTTCGGCGACGCCGCGCACACTGCCCAGGTCGCTGACCTCGCGGTCGGTCTCACCTCGCTGCTGCGGGGGCGGGCCGACGATGACGTGTTCCGCAGCGCTCGTCTCGCGATCGACGGTTACGCGTCCGGCGTCCCGCTCGAGCCGGACGAGCTCGCCGTCCTCGGCGACCTCGTCTCCGCCCGGCTCGCCGCGCTCGTCACGATCAGCGCATGGCGCGTCGAGCTCTACCCCGAGAACGCCGAGTACATCCAGGCGTGGGACGCCGGCTCGTGGGCGCTCCTCGAGATGTTCGCCGACGCCGGCGCCGACGCCGTGGCCCACGAGTTCGGTGCACCCCGCCCCTACGCAGAGACGGCCACGCTCTCGCATCGACGCCGCCGCGTGCTCGGCTCTGGGCTTACCGACCTCACCTACCGCCGGCCCGTGCACGTCGTCCGCGCCGAGGGCGTGTGGCTCTTCGACGCCGACGGCTCGCGCCTGCTCGATGCCTACAACAACGTCCCGGTGGTCGGCCACTGCCATCCGCGCGTGACCGAGGCCGTCGTCCGGCAGACCCGCGCGGTCAACACTCATGCCCGCTACCTCTACGAGCCTCTGGTCGAGCTGGCCGAGCGACTGGTGGCCTCGATGCCGGCGGACGCGGGGCTCGACACGGTGGCGCTTGTCAACTCGGGAACGGAGGCAAACGACCTGGCCTGGCGGATCGCGGCGGCGAGCACCGGGCAGACCGGGGGAATCGTCACGTCGTACGCCTACCACGGCGTCAGCTCCGCGATCGCCGACCTGTCGCCCGAGGAATGGGCCGAGGGATTCCGGCCGCCCCACGTCGAGACGATCGCGGCGCCCGGCCTCGGGTCCGAGGTCGGCCCAGAGATGTCGGCGGCGACGGGCCGCCTCGCCGAGCGCGGCGTCGGCCTCGCCGCGGTCTTTATCGATGGCGGCTTCACCAGCGACGGGATCCTCACGCCGCCGGCCCCGGATGTGTCCGAGCTCGCCCGCCGCACGCGAGAGGCAGGGGGCCTGTTCGTCGCCGACGAGGTGCAAGCCGGCCACGGGCGAACGGGAAAGCACCTGTGGTCGTTCGTCCGCTATGGGATCACCCCGGACCTCGTCACCCTCGGCAAACCAATGGGGAACGGGTACCCGGTCGCGGCCGTGATCACCCGCAAGGAGCTGATGGACCGCTTCGCCGCCACCACGGAGTTCTTCAGCACGTTCGGCGGAAACCCCGTCGCCGCGCAGGCGGCACTCGCGGTGCTGGACGTGATCGAGGATGAGAGGATCGTTGAGCGGGTGGCCGACGTCGGCGCGCGACTGGTCTCGGCGCTACGGGATCTGCGGGTACGCCACCCTGCCGTCGTCGACATCCGCGGGCAGGGACTGCTGGTCGGCGTCGAACTCGCGACCACCACCGGCCGGCCGGCGCCCGACGCAGCGCTCGCGGAGCGCGTCGTCGATGGAATGCGCGCCCGGGGCATCCTGATCGGACGCACAGGGCCCAGCCACAACGTCCTCAAGGTCCGCCCGCCGCTGGTCTTTGCGAAAGAGCACGCGGCCATGCTCGTTGACGGCCTTGCCGCGGTGCTCGACGAGCAGGCAGGATGAAGGTGCTGTTAGGGAGCCGCCAAATGCCCCGAAGCCAATGTCGACGGCAGATTGCGCCGATTTCGTGGACAAGTGGCGCACACGACGAGGAACGTTTGGTCCAGCTGTACGTTGCGCGTCGCTGGTTGTGCGCGTAACTTCAGGGGTCCCGCATGGAGAGCGCAGCAATCCCCGACGCCGATCGCGAAGCGACGAGCGCCGCCACAGCAACGCCATCTGCGTCGAGAACCGACGTCCGGCTCGAGAACCTGACCAAGCGCTTCGGCGATGTGGTGGCCGTCGACGGCATCTCGCTCGAGATCGAGCGCGGGCGTTTCTTCGCGCTGCTGGGGCCGTCGGGATGCGGGAAGACGACGACGCTGCGGATGATCGGCGGCTTCGAGGAGCCGACCGGCGGCCGCATCTACCTTGGCGATCGTGAAGTCGGGCTGCTTCCCTCGCACAAGCGCGACGTCAACACGGTCTTTCAGTCCTACGCGCTGTTCCCGCACCTGTCGATCTTCGAGAACATCGCCTTCGGGCTGCGTCGCCGGGGGATCAAGGGGGATGACCTCAAGCGGCGAGCGCAGGACGCGCTCGAGATGGTGGGACTCGCGGGACTCGAGGGTCGGCGGCCACGTCAGCTGTCTGGCGGTCAGCAGCAGCGGATCGCGCTCGCGCGGGCGCTGGTCAATCGTCCACGGGTGCTGCTGCTCGACGAGCCGCTCGGCGCGCTGGACCTGAAGCTTCGCAAGCAGATGCAGCTGGAGCTCAAGCGGATCCAGCATGAGGTCGGGATCACCTTCATCCACGTCACGCACGACCAGGAAGAGGCGATGACGATGGCCGACCAGATCGTGGTCATGAATGACGGGCGGATCGAGCAGGCCGGTACGCCGGCCGAGCTGTATGAGCACCCCTCCACCTCGTTCGTCGCGAGCTTCCTCGGGGTGTCCAACCTGCTCGCCGGTACGGTCACCGGGCCGAACCAGGTGCGGTTGCGAGACGGAAGCGTGGTCGCAGTTGCGAGTGACGCTCTGGCGGGCCGCACCGGCGACGTGGCGATCGGCATCCGGCCGGAGAAGATCCGCGCCGCGGCCGGGGAGCAAAACGAGCTGGTCGGGACCGTTTCGGAGACCGCCTACATCGGCGTCTCGACCCAATACATCGTCGAGACGCCGGCGGGGTCGATCAGCGTCTACGTCCAGAACGAGCGCTCAGGCGCCGGCGGGCTGGCGCCCGGCGAGCGCCTGACGCTGAGCTGGAGCCCAGAGTCCACCTTCGTCATCGATTCATCGGAGCCAAAAACATGAACGAGCACCTGACCCGCCAACAATTCATCCGCCGGGCTGCGGCCGGCGGCACGCTGCTGACCGTGCCGGGTCTGCTCTCGGCCTGCGGCAGCGGCATCAAGAGCGGCGCTCAGACCGCCGCGACCACGCAGACGGTCAAGAAGCAGCTGGCGAAGACGCTCGCCTTCTCGAATTGGCCCCTCTACATCGACGTCGGCAAGAACAAGAACCATCCTTCGCTTGACCAGTTCACCAAGCAATTCGGCGTCCAGGTCAACTACACCGAGGACATCAACGACAACGAGTCGTTCTTCGGCAAGATCGAGGGTCCGCTGTCCCGGGGCCAGTCGGTCGGCCGCGACATCGTCGTGATGACCGACTCCTCCGGCCTGCCGCAGCGAATGGTCAAGCTGGGGTGGCTCGAGAAGCTGTACAAGCCGGCGATCCCCAACATCGCGAACCTGATCCCGGCCCAGCAGCATCCGGATTGGGATCCCAACCGCGACTACAGCCTGCCGTGGCAATCCGGGATGACCGGCATCGGCTATGACCCGAACAAGGTGGGTGGCGAGCTGACCTCAGTTTCGCGTCTGCTGGAGGATCCGAAGCTGAAGGGCAAGGTCACGCTGCTCACCGAGCTCGCCGACACGATCGGCCTCGTGATGCTCGCCAACGGCGACGACCCAGGGAACGTCACACCCGCCACGTACAACAAGGCCGTCGCCCGGATCCAGAAGGCGGTCAGCTCAGGCCAGGTCCGGCAGTTCACCGGAAACGACTACGCCCCGCTGCTGGCCAAGGGTGACATCTGGGCCTGCTTTGCGTGGTCGGGGGACATGGTCCAGCTCCAAGCCGACCACCCGGGCCTCAAGTGGAGCCAGCCGGCCACCGGCTCGATGATCTGGACCGACAACATGCTGATCCCGCTTGGCGGCAACGTCTACACCGCCTCCGTCTACATGAACTACTACTACGCGCCGAAGGTCGCCGCAGAGGTCGAGGATTACGTCAACTACATCTGCCCAGTGGCCGGCGCCGACAAGGTGCTCGAGAAAACCGATCCGAAGGTCGCCCACAACACGCTGATCTTCCCGACTGCGCAGATGCTGTCCAACTGCCACAAGTTCGACTCCAAGGCCCTCAACAACCAGGCGTACAAGCAGCAGTTCCAGAAGCTCGTCGGAGCCTGACCGGGGCGTGGCCACGGCTGCCTCCACCGGGCGCCTAGCGGGCGTCCTGCACGGTCGGCGCCGGCGGCTGGCCCCTTATCTGCTGCTCGCCCCTGGGCTGGCGTGGCTGATCGTGTTCTTCGTAGTGCCGATGTACTACCTGGCGAACACGTCGCTTCAGAAGGGATCGCTGGAGGTCGGCTACACGTTCTCGTGGGCGTGGTCGAACTACAGCAACGCGATCACCACGTACCACTCACAGCTCTTTCGCTCGCTCGAGTACGCCGGAATCGCGACGCTGATCGCGCTGCTGGTCAGCTACCCGCTCGCGTACTGGATCGCGTTCCGGGGAGGCCGCTGGAAGAACCTGCTGCTGCTGCTCGTGATTGCGCCGTTCTTCGTGACCTACCTGATTCGCACGCTTGCCTGGGAGACGATCCTCGCCGATGACGGGACCGTCGTCAGCATCCTGCGTTCGATCGGCGTGCTGGGGCCGCAGGGACGGGTCCTGGCCACATCTGGTGCGGTGATCGCGGGCATCACCTACAACTTCCTTCCGTTCATGGTCCTGCCGCTGTACGTCAGCCTCGAGCAGGTGGACGGACGACTGCTCGACGCCGCCCACGACCTCTACGCAAGTCGCGTGCGGTCGTTCCTGCGGGTGACGCTCCCGCTGTCGCTACCCGGCGTCTTCGCGGGGACGCTACTGACGTTCATCCCCGCGGCGGGCGATTTCATCAATGCCCAGCTGCTCGGAACACCACAGCAGTACATGATCGGCAACGTGATCCAGTCGAAGTTCCTCCAGCTGACCGACTACCCGCAGGCGGCCGCGCTCTCGTTCTTCCTGATGGCCGCGGTCATGGTGGCGGTGCTCTTCTACGCCAGGCTGCTCGGCACCGACAGGCTGACAGGATGACGGCCACCGCCGAGACGATCGCGCTCCCGCAGCAGCGCACGACGTTGTCCCGCGTAGGGGGCTGGGTGCGCAGCCATCTCCTGTCCGCGTACGCGGTGCTCGGGCTGCTCTACCTGTTCCTGCCGATCGCCATCGTGATCGCGTTCTCCTTCAACAATCCGAAGGGCCGCTTCAACTACACCTGGGACAGCTTCACGTTCAGCAACTGGACGCACCCGTTCGGCGTCCCCGGGATCGGCAGCGCGATCCGGATCAGCCTCGAGATCGCAGCGCTGTCGAGCATCGTCGCGACCGCGCTGGGAGCGCTGATGGCGCTGGCGCTCGTGCGCTACAAGTTCCGCGGGCGCGGGCTCGTGAACATGCTCGTGTTCATCCCCCTGACGACGCCGGAGATCGTCATGGGCTCCTCGCTGCTGACGCTTTTCCTCAACCAGAACGTCAGCACCGGGTTCGCGACGATCCTGATCGCCCACATCCTGTTCAACATCAGCTACGTGGTCGTCACGGTGAAAGCGCGGCTGGCCGGCTTCGACCGGCATCTCGAGGAGGCCGCGATGGACCTCGGCGCGAACGAGTGGACCACGTTCTGGAAGGTGACGCTGCCGCTGATCGCTCCGGGCGTGCTCGCGGCGGGGCTACTCGCGTTCGCGCTGTCAATCGACGACTTCGTGATCACCTACTTCAATTCGGGTTCCACGATCACGTTCCCGCTGTTCGTGTGGGGCTCGGCCCGCGTTGCCACCCCTCCACAGATCAACGTGATCGGAACGCTGATCTTCGTCGTTGCCGTCGGCGGCATGCTCGCCAACATCGTGATTCAGAACCGCCGCGCCAAGCGCGGTTACGCGTAGCGCAGCGTCACAACTACACCTTCCGGGGGCGAGTGCCGCGAGGCCTCGCCCCCTCGGGTGGCGCAGCGCTCAGCGCTGCTCGACCACCATCAGCGTGTGGCCGGTCGGATCCCGGAACCAGAACATCGGCGGCACCGGGTCGCCCATCCGCATCACCTCGGCGTCGACGTCCACGCCGCGGGACTTCAGCTCGGCATGAGTGGCATCGATGTCGTCGGTGGTCAGCGTGATGCCAGTCTCCGTCGGCTTGGCCTCCGTCCCCTGTGGCGGCGGCGCCAGCGCGATGCCGGTCGTTCCCTCGGGCGGGTAGACCTCGACCCAGCGATATTTGTCGCCAAACGGGATGTCGGTGCGCTTCTCGAAGCCGACGGACTCATAGAACTCGATCGCGCGGTCCTGGTCAGGCGTCGGAACGCAGACCAGGCTGATCTGGCGGATCCGGGTTGCCGTGGTGCTCATGCTGCACCCTCCTGAAGTAGTGGTTACCTGCACTAAGACCTACCACAAGATGAAAACTAATCGCAGGGGGACGAGCCGGGATCGCTGCGTGTTTCTGCAAACGCCGGGTCACCGACCGATCGCCTGCGGGAAGTTGAAGTAGTGGTGGGGATCGACCCGCTTGCGGGTCACTGCGAGCCGATGCAGGTTCTGTCCGTAGTAGGCGTGCTGCCAGTTCTTCAGTGATGGGTCGATGTAGTTCTGATAGGCCTGCCCGGAGACGTACGGGTGCAACTTGGTCCGGGCTTGGTCGATCCATGCTGCCGTGGCGCCGCTGCCGTAGTACTGAATGCAAAACAGCTGATGGCGGTGCACGAACGCGGTAGCCGTCGGGGCGATGCGGTTGATCGCGCCGCCGTAGGCGTCGCACAGGAGGCTGCCGGAGCCGTGCGCCTCGACGGCGGCGATCATCGCCGCTATCCCAGCGTGTGGCAACGGGGTGGCGACGTAGTCCGACTTGGCGTTGAACATGAGTCGCGGCTTCATGGCGCCGGGACCGGCGCTGACGGTGTGACACCAAGGCACGGTGTGGCCCGTGCAACCGGCCAGGAGGAGCTGGAGCGGCAGGTAGGGCATGTCGACGTGGCTGGCGAGGGCGGCACCCGGCACGGCGAGCAGCGGGCCGAGCAGCCCCGGGAGGCTCGCAGCGGGTCCGAAGAACTGTCCGTTGGCCGTGATCGACGGACTGCTACCCGAGTTGAGGTGCAGGATCGACGTCGCTTTGTCGGTCGTGTGCGGCGCCCAGGCCTGCCACGCGGCGATCGCCTCATCGGCCGATGACCAAGGCCAGATGACGTTGAAGTAGGCGGCGCTCGCGGGCAGCGGATGGACTTTGAACGTGAACTCGGTGACGACTCCGAAGTTGCCACCGCCGCCGCCCCTGAGCGCCCAGAGCAGACCCGGATCGGAGCGTTTGTTCACCGTGCGAAGCTGCCCATCGGCGGTCACGATCCTCACGCCGATCAGGTTGTCCGTGGTCAGACCCAAGCGCCGTGAGGCGAGGCCGAAACCCCCGCCCAGGGTGACGCCGGCCACGCCGACCGACGGGCATGACCCGGCGGGCAGCGTCATGCCCCGCTGAGCCAGGCCGGCGTAGACGTCGATCAGCTGCGCCCCGGCTCCGATCGTCGCCGTGCCCGCGTGCTTGTCGACCCTGATCGAATTCAGCCTACGAAGATCCAGCACGACCCCATCGGACACCGTCGAATACCCGGCGTAGCTGTGCCCGCCCGATCGAGCCCGCACGCGTATGTCGTGCGACACCGTGAAGCGGATCGCGCTCCGAACGTCTCGCGCGTCGACCGGACGCGCCACCGCGCTCGGGAGGATGTGGTCAAACCGCGGGTCGAAGACGTGGGCGGCTGCGGTGAAGCCGGGATGGCCCGGCGTGAATACGTGCCCCCGAATCGCATGTTGAAGTCCACGCGGGACCGACGCTCCTGCGGCGCGCGCGCCAGGGCCCGCGCGCGCTGCCCTGGCCGTCGATCCGAAGCAGGACCCCAACATCACACCCAGACCACCGAGGCCGGCCAGGAAGCCGCGCCGGTCGAGATCGCGGCTCTCGCTTGCGCCCGAAGTCGCACCCATGCCGCGCACCCTAACCGCGCGGCGATCAGGGAGGACGTGACTTTTGTCTGGGAGGCGTGTGCGGGCGGAGGGCGGGGACGCCGGCAGGGACCCGCCACAGCCGCCTACTTGATCGCGTTGATGCTGCGCCGCAGGTAGGGGCCGAGCGTGGGGGCGAACTCGTGCGACATGTGGTCCATGTCCCAGTACACCAGCGCGCCACCCACGACCGGGAAGCAGCGGTGCTTGTCGCAGAAGAACGGTGTGAAGTCGAGGAGGTGTATGCGGGGCGATCCCGAGCTCAGCGCCGCGTCGGCCTCCTGATCATCGACGATGGTCCTCGACCGCGGCTGCGCGCAGCGGGTACCGGCAGGTTGATGCCGCGTGAGCGCGCGTGTCACGCAGTCCGGCTCGCTCAGAACGGAGTGCGGCACGTCACGGATGATGAAGATGCGGCGGACCGAGGGCGGTATCGCCTGCCAAGCCTGATGGAATCCCACCGCCGCGGAACTCAACCAACCTCGCTGATCCCGGCCTGTGATCACGAGCGTCGTCAGCTCAGGATGCTGCCCGAGCCAGCTCAGCACGTCGTTCCCCCATGTCTGGCAGCGGTCCCTGTCCGCGGGGGAATACCCGCTGATGAGCGCCGTGGAGACCCCGCAGCCGTTGTGAATGTAGGCGAGTCCGTGCCACCGGTTGGCGAACGCCGCATACTGCAGGGCCGGCAGCCAAGCGGCGGCGTGGCTGTCTCCGATAAGCGCGACGTTCCCGCGCGCCACCGCAGGGTCCACGCCGAATCCGCACAGGGTCGCCGACGGGGCGTTGGTCAGATTGACGGTGCAGTATCCCGACAAGGGCGGCTGGAGCAGTACGTTGTCGGGCGTAGGGACCACCACGTCGGTCAACGCTGGGTTATCGCAGCGATGTTGCAGATCACGCGAGGCGGCTCCCCAACACTTGGAGAACTCAATCGGAACGGTCAGTTGTTTCGTCGCAGAGCCCGGCTGGGTTCCGGCTGGATCGACGGCCTGGACCGTGAACTCGTACACCCCGGGATGGAGCTTCGTGTAGGACCGGGGGGAACTGCAGCCTGCGAACTGGGGGGCTTTGCCTCGTGGCCCCAGGGCGCACCTGAAGCCGCTCGTCGGCCCGGTCGACGAGAACCGAAACGTGACGACGTGCTGATCTCGGTCGATCGTGACCCCGGTGATCTTTGGGTTCGGAGGGACGCTCGGCACGGCGGCCGCTTGACTGGCCCGCAAGGGTCGGGACAGCACGGGTCCAGCCTGTGCCGCAGCAAACGCGACCGTCTGCAACACGGTCAGTAGTACGACGTGTCGCCCACGCACGCCGGGTCGGCTCATTACCGAGAGCTCGGGGACCTTGTCATGTAGGCCCGC
>DATCPD010000193.1:0-17557 GCA_036564325.1 Solirubrobacteraceae bacterium
TGCGGTCGAGCTGAAACGCAAGCCAACCGGGCAGCAGCCGCATCAGGGTGCCGGCGTTCCCGACGTCGATCGGCCCGGACGGGACCTGGGCGTTGCGAAGTCCGGAGCCGCGAATCAGCACGTCCTCGCCCTGCTCCTGAACGATGGCCCCGAGCTCACGGAGCGCCGACAGCGTCGACATCGTGTCCGCCGCCCGGAGGAAATTGTGGATCTGCACGGGCTCGGAGGCCATCGCCGCGAGGATCGCCGCGCGGTGCGAGACGGATTTGTCGCCGGCCACGCGCAGCTGCCCGCGGAGCGGCCCGGACGGATCGAAGCGAACGTTCATCGCGGCGCGGCGCTCCTCATGCGCGCGCCACGGGAAAGCCGAGGTTGCCGATCAGGTCCTGCGCCCGAGCGGCGTCGTCCTCCCCTCCGACCCACAGTGCCACTACGCCTTCGCTCATGTCCGGGGCAGGGTAGAGCGCCATGTCGGCGATGTTGACTCCCGCGCGCCCCAGCTCGAGCGCCAACTGAGCGATCACTCCGGGGCGGTTCGGAACCGCCGCGCGCAGCTCGATCTGCCGGCCGCCGGCCAAGCCTGTTTCCAACAGCCGGCGGCGGTCCTCTGCCGCCGCATCGTTCCAGGCGGTGAGCCGCTCGGCGTCGGCATCGCGCAGCGCCCGACCCACGACCTGCAGGCGCTCGATCGCGGCGTCGATCTCGGCGGCGAGGGGTTCGCGGTTGGACAGGTAGATGTCGGTCCAGATCTCGCTCGGCGCTCCGGCGACCCGGGTCGCGTCCCGAAAGCTCGGCCCGGTCGCGGGCAGCCGCTCGCCGCCCGCTTCCAGCGCTCCGGCGGCCGAGGCCACGAGCACATTGGCAAGCACGTGCGGGAGATGGGAGACGCTGGCCAGGATCCGGTCATGGGTGTCGGCGTCGATCGCACACGGGCGGGCTCCGATCCCGTACAGCAGCCGGTGCAGCCGCTCGTAGAGGACCCCACTCGTGGTGGCCGTCGGGGTCAGGTACCAGGTGGCTCCGTCGAACAGGTCGGCCCGCGCGTGCTCGACTCCCGACGTCTCGGCGCCGGCCAGCGGGTGGCCGCCGACGAACCTCGGGTCCTCGTGGGCAGCGACCACGGCGCGCTTGGTCGAGCCGACATCGGTGATCACGCAGTCCGCGGGCGCGTTCTGCAGCGCGGCACCCACCGTCTCGGCGAGCGAGCCGACGGGCACGGCGGCGAACACCACCTCCGCGCCCGACACCGCCTCCTCGACGGTGCGGGCCGCCTGGTCGATCACGCCCAGCTCCGCCGCCCGGCGCAATGCCTCCGCGCTGCGATCAAAGCCGGACACCGTGGCCCCCAGCCGCTCCCGCGCGGCGCGGGCCACCGAGCCACCGATCAGCCCCACCCCCAATACGGCGATGTGCATCGCGGCTACGCGGACGCCGGGTGGCGGCGTGTCCTGACCGCGCCGGCGAGGTGATCGAGCACCTGCACCGTGGTCTCCCAGCCGAGGCACCCATCGGTGATCGACTGTCCATAGGTGAGCGGCGTCCCGGAGACGAGATCCTGTCTTCCGGCGACGAGGAATGACTCGATCATCGTGCCGACGATTGCCCGGTTCCCGGCGGCGATCTGACGGCTCAGGTCCTCCGCCACGGCCGGCTGGCGCTCCGGCTGCTTGCCGCTGTTGTCGTGCGAGAGGTCGATCATCGCCCGCTCGGGCAGGGCTGAGGTGCGCAGCAGGGCGAGCGCCGCGGCCACGTCCTGCGAGCTGTAGTTGGGCGCGGCTTTCCCGCCGCGAAGGATCACGTGGCAGTCACGGTTGCCGCGGGTGTGCATGATCGCCGAGTGTCCGTCCATCCCGATGCCGGCGAAGGCATGGGGTACCGCCGCGGCCCGGACGGCGTCGACGGCGACCTGGACGTTGCCGTCGGTGCGGTTCTTGAACCCCACCGGCATCGACAGCCCGGAGCCGAGCTGGCGATGGATCTGGCTCTCGGTCGTGCGGGCCCCGATCGCGCCCCAGCTGACGGCGTCGGAGATGTACTGGGGGGTGATCGGATCCAGGAACTCACAGCCGACCGGAAGGCCGAGGCCGAGCACGTCGAGCAACAGGCTGCGAGCCATCCGCAGACCGGTGTTGACATCGCCTGACCCGTCCAGGTGGGGATCGTTGATCAGGCCCTTCCAGCCCGTTGTCGTCCGCGGCTTCTCGAAGTACACGCGCATCGCGACGCACAGGTCGTCCTGCAGGCGCTGCGCCTGCTCGGACAGGCGGCGCGCGTAATCGAGCGTGGCCTGCACGTCGTGGACGCTGCACGGGCCGACGACGACGAGCAGCCGATCGTCTTCGCCGTCGAGGATGGCGTGGATCTGCTCGCGTCCGCGCAACACCACCTCGACCCGCTCATCGGTCAGCCGCAGCTCGCTCAGCAGGTCCTGCGGAGCGATCAACGGCTCCAGTCGTTCGATCCGCTGGTCGCGGACCGCCTCCTGGCGCCTGGGCGGAGCGGTGGACATGTTCAGCCGCCCGCCACCGGAATCAGCTCAGACCCTGAGAGGACCTTGCCGCCCAGCGCAGCGGCAGCGCTGACCCGCTCCACGTAGTCGCTGAAACCGGCGGTCGGAAGCGATTGCGGCCCGTCGCAGATCGCCTCGTCCGGCTGCGGGTGGACCTCGACGATGATCCCGTCCGCACCGACTGCGGCGGCGGCGAGCGACAGCGGCCCGACGAGCTCACGGCGACCGGCGGCGTGGCTCGGATCGACGATCACCGGCAGATGCGTCCGCGCCTTGAGCACGGGAACGGCCGCGAGGTCGAGCGTGAAGCGGTACGCCGTCTCGAACGTGCGAATTCCCCGCTCGCACAGGATCACCGCCTCGTTGCCCTCCTTGAGCACGTACTCGGCCGCCTGCAGCAGCTCCTCGATCGTGCTGGAGAGCCCGCGCTTGATCAGCACCGGCCTCCCGGCCCGGCCGACCTCGGTCAGCAAGCCGTAGTTCTGCATGTTGCGGGCGCCGATCTGGACCACGTCGGCCACCTCCAGCACGTCGTCCAGATCACGCAGGTCCATGCACTCCGTGACGATCGGCAGTCCCGTCTGGGCCTTTGCCTCCGCCAGCAGCCGCAGCCCCTCCTGCCCCAGGCCCTGGAAGGCATAGGGCGACGTGCGAGGCTTGTAGGCGCCCCCGCGGAACATCGTCGCTCCCGCGTCCCACACCGCTCGGGCGGTGTCCAGCGTCTGCGCGCGCGTCTCGATGGTGCACGGCCCCGCGATCAACGCGAAGTGCTCACCGCCGAGCTTCCGGCCCGCGATCTCCAGCACCTGCGCTGTCGGTCTGCTCACGATCGTCATCCCACTGTTCCTTTCAACTCCTGAAGACTCTACGGAAGGCCCTCGCCGAGCGAGGGGTCAGCCCCCTCGCCGCCGCGAGGGATCGGGCCGCGCAGCGACCCAGCAGTTCCGGCGCTCAGGCCCAACGCGTGCCCGCTGCCTGCGCGGGCTTCGGTCGTGTCCGCTGGACCCGTCGGGCCAGCGGAGGCCGAGCGCCTAGATAAATCGCCAGAGATAGGAAGGCGTGCAGGAGCAGCCGGCGAGGGAACGTCCGTGGATGTCGCTGGCGTGGCTCATGCGCTGGCCGGATTGTGGCACAGCGCCTGGAGCCCCGCAAGGAACCGGGCGTTCTCCGGGTCCGTCCCCACCGTCACGCGCAGGGCTCCCGGCCGGCCGAGCGCGCCCCCGGCGCGGACGAGCACCCCGCGCTCGCGCAGACCGGCGACCACGGCCGCCTCGTCGATCTCCTCTCCCAGCCGCAGCCAGATGAAGTTCGCGTCCGACTCCGCGGCCCACAGGCCGAGGTCACGAACCCCGCGCTCGAGCTCGAGGCGTGCGGCGATCGTGAACGTGACGCGACGCTCCACCTCGTCCTGGTGTCGGAGCGCCTCGACTGCGGCGGCCTGTGCGGCGGCGTTCAGGTAGAACGGCTGCCGGACCTGGTCGACAGCGACGCGGAAGTCCGGCGAGCCGCACAGCGCGTAGCCGACCCGCAGCCCGGCCAATCCGTAGACCTTGGAGAAGGTGCGCAGCAGCACCAGGTTGGGATGACGCCGCAGCAGGTCGATCGAGGCGTACGTGTCGCCGAGGCTGAGCGCGAACTCGCAGTAGGCCTCGTCGAGGATCACGCAGACGTGACTGGGCACCCGTTTCAGGAACGCCTCGATGGCGTCGAGCCCCCAGGCGGTCGACGTGGGGTTGTTGGGGTTGCAGATCAGAACCAGCCGGGTCGCGACGGTTATCTCCCGCGCGATCGCATCGAGGTCGTGGCGCTCGTCGCCGTCGAGCGGCACCTCTATCGCACGCGCGCCCGACGCGGCGGCGAGGTGCGGATACACGCTGAACGCGGGCCACGCGTAGACGACCTCGGCCCCCGGCTCGAGCAGCGCCTCGCCGGCGCCCAGCAGGATGTCGCACGATCCGTTGCCCAGCGCGATCCGCTCCGGGGGCACCCCGTAGCGCTCGGACAGCGCCCGGCGCAGCGGCGCGTAGCCCGGGTCTGGGTAGCGGTGGGTCCCGGCTAGCACCCGGGTTGCCGCATCGACGACCGCGGGCAGAGGGCCGAAACACGACTCGTTGGAGGCCAGCATCGCCACCTCCGCCCCGAGGTCGTAGCCAGCGGCCACCGGGTAGACCGGGATCCGGTTGATCCGCTGGGCGAACTCGATCGGCATGAGGACCCTATTGTGCCGACTCGAGATCCGAGCGCAGCGCCCGCGTCTCGCCCAGGTACACGTGACGCGGCTCGTGATCCTCCTTGGCGTAGTAGTGCACGAGCACGCGGATCACCCGCGGCATCGAACCGGGCACCGGCACCTCCCGCGCGCACAGGAGCGGGACGCGGTCCAGCCCAAGCCGGCGTGCGGCAACGGCCGGGAACTCCGCGTTGAGATCATCGGTACAGGTGAAGATGCAGCTGACCATCGCGCCGGCGGCGAGCTGGTTGCGTTCCATCAGCGCCCGCATCATCGTGTCGGTGCCGGCCAGGATCGCGTCGGCCTCGTTGCGCTCGACGCTATTGGCCCCTCGGAGCGCGAACAACCGCATCGGCGCGTAAGTCTGCCAGAGGACCGGACGGCGGGCCCGGCGCATCGACCTCGATCACGCTGGCGCAGCCGAATCGCTTGACGCCGACCACCAGCGATCCCAGCACGTGGCGGAGATCTGCCTGGGTCTGGCAGTCCGCGAGCAGGAACCGCGCTCCGGAGCGGCGCACGAACAGCTTGGCGTTGCGGGGACCGAGGGTTCCGGCAAACAGCCGCTTGGCCACGTCCCCCCGCTTCAGGCACTGCGGCTCGGACCACAGGCAGTCGCCGACGAGCGTGTGGCGCCCGGTCCGCGAGGGCACGAGCGCCCCCAGGTAGCTCCGGGTCAGCACCCCTCCCGGCTCCCGCCGGTCGGCCAGGTAGTCGAGCGCGCTGCGTTCGTCCCGGTCGATGAAGTTGGCGTTGTCGCGGGTCGGCAGCGCCAGCTGACGCGCGAGATTCAGCTGGAAGATGGCCCCCGGGACGATCGCCAGCGCCACGATCGCCCAGACGATCGTCCGCCGGCGCGTGCGCCCGGGCAAGCGCCAGGTGCGTAGGCGGCGAACGACATGGGCGAAGCTCTCGGTCTGAACGCCCTGCACGGCCAGCACGGCGAGCGGGATCGTGATGCCTTCGAACGCGTGCAGCGGGGTCGCGCCGGCTGCCGTCGCCGAGAGCACGAAGACCACGAACGAGGCGATCGGCCACGAGCGCGTGGCGGCGTCGACGAAGCCCTGGATCGGGCGCCGGTAGGCGAACAGCGCCGGGAGCAGCAGCGGCGCGATATAGATCAGGATCGGCCAGATCGAGAACGAGTGCTTGCTGGCTTGGCGCGCCAGCTGCCAGGAGAGATCGAGGTGCCCCAGCACCACGTAGTAGAGCAGCGGCAGCCCGGTCCCGATCAGCGTCACCACGGGGAGAGCCAGCCGCGGCCATCCCCGGCCGCGCCACAGCGCCAGCTCGGCGCCGAGCAGGATCACGATCAGCAGCTCTCCATGCCACGGGTGAAGCAGGCTGGCAAGCGCTCCGAGGAGGGCCGGGGCGTAGCTCAGTCGCTGTCGATCGCGGGCCTTGCCGTAGGCCACGATCGCGGCGACGATGGCCGCGATCGCCAGTAGCGCAAACGTGTAACCCCAGGAGAGGAAGGCCGGAAACAGATCGCCCAGCACCGTGAACTTCCCATAGGCGACGGTGAACGAGGCGAAGAACAGCGCGAGGATCAGTCCGGCCCGGCGTGACCACAGGCCGGCCATGCTGCGCCGAACGTAAGCACGCACGGCGAAGAAGCATCCGCCGACCGCGACCGGCTTCCACAGCAGCAGCGACAGCCAGGGCACGACGCCGAGCGCAGACAACCCGCCGGACACGGCGACGGCCGGCTGGAAATAATCGGCCGGGGTGGGACGCAGGACGAACAGGTTCGACGCGAACAGGTGCCGCGACGCGTCGCGAATCCAGGCCAGGTACTGGAGCTGGTCGACGATGTAGACGCCGTCGGTTCCCGTCCAGACGCGTCCGTGGCCGACGACCTGCCACGCGTCGAGCGCGAGCACCCAGAGGGACACGAGGCCGAATACGGTCAGCAGCGCCAGGTCAAACCGATCGAGGCGCCGGATCCGGCGGCGTGGAGTGCCGGCGGCGACCTCGGGTGGCTCGTATGAGGCAAGTTCGACGCGCATCGAACCTGACGCTAACAGTCGCCCGGACTCCCTGGTGCCATGGCTACTGCGCGAGCTTATGCTGAAGTGACGTCGAAGCCTGACCCACGGAGCTGCTCATCAGGTCGATCCCCTGCGAGCGCAGGAAGATCCCGGTGGCGGGCATGAAGGCGATCACGAGGAACACCGTCATGGCCAGCGTCGCGCGACGCAGCCGGACGCTCGAGGCCAGCGCAGCCAGCGGCAGCAGCCAGATGAGGTACCACGGCACCAGCCACGCCAGGCTGGCGATCAGCGCCAGCGTCGACCAACCGGCCCCGGACAGCCAGTCCCGCCGGCGCCGTAGCAACAGCGCCACCGTCAACACGACCGCGACGTTGGCCACCCGTAGGAGCGCGGGCGCGCCGCCCCCGATGCCGATCACCCAGCCGACCAGATTCGGAATGCTGAAGTCGGTGAGCAGCGTGCTCTGATCCTGCAGGTTGGGCAGGTGCCAGCCGAACAGGGCCACGCTCATCGCCGCCAGCGGAACCGTGGCCAGCGCCGCGCCGGCCAGCACGCTCCGCCGCCGCTTCGGCGGCACGGCAGCGAGCAGCAGAAACGGGAGCAGCAGCACAGCGGTGAACTTGACCGCGACCGCGACCATCAGCGCGGCCCCCGCGGAGCGGTCCCGGTGCGAGAGCAGCAGCGCGATGGCCGCCGTCGAGGGCACCAGCATGAAGAAGTCGTTGTGGAACCCGGCCACCGCATACATCAGGTAGATCGGATTGGCGGCCACGAACAGCACGGCGAAGCGCGGGTCCCGTCCGAGCAGCTTGGCGCACTTCCAGACCAGCGCGATGAAGGCCAGGCTCATGGTCACCGCGAGGACCTTCAGGACCCAGTAGGCCACGGGGATCGGCAGCAGCGCAATCGGATAGCTCAGCGCGCTGAACAGGTAGCCATACGGGCTGCGCAGGTGATGCCAGGTGGTGAGCAGGTAGACCGGGTCGTTGGTTTCGGCGGCGATCCCGTGGACGTAGGGGTTGAGGTGGTGGACGGCTCCCAGCCGCGCGTAGCCGAGGTAATTGAAGATGTCGGTCAGCTGCAGCGGTGCGCTCATCAGCAGAATCACGTGAAGCGCGACGATGCAGATCACGATCGTCCGCATCGACAGGGTCCGGACCGACAGCAGCGCGACTGCGTAGGCCGCGGCCATCGCCACCAGCACAGCGCTGAACCCGAACTGCAGGGCCCCGTAGCTGCCGGTGACATGACCGAACAGGTTGTGCAGGGGGCCCGCCTCCCAGGCCGGGAAGCCCGTGTTGCTCCGGGGCACGAGTGAAGTCGGATGGGCGGTCGAGAACACGACCACGGCGAATGCGGCGAGCAACAGGAAGCCCAGCGCCGCCTGGCCGGAGCGGCGCCCGAAAGCGACCTGGAGCCGCGGCACGCTGAGCAGGCCGCCGACCCACGGCAGGCGCGGAAGCACCGCGCGGCCTTCGACGGGAACACCAGGTGCAGCGCCGACGGCGCCCGACGTGAGCGCGACGGACCCGTCGGACTGTGTCGAGTCCTGTCGCATCACCTCACAGATACTGCCCGCCGAGGGTTGGTCCTCGTGCGGGCCCGGGTTGGAATTTGGTTAAGAACGCCCGGCCGCCGGGCCGGCGCCGGCCTCCTGGAGCGCCTGCAGCTCCGCCTCCGCGAGTCGGCGGTACGCGCCCGGCTTCAGCTCGCCCAGCGCCAGCGGGCCGAACTGGACTCGCTCGAGCCGCCTGACCCGGTGCCCCACGTGCTCGCACATCCGCTTGATCTGACGGTTGCGGCCTTCGTGGATGGTCATCTCGATTGTGTCCGCGGCCAGGCGGCGCACGCGGGCCGGGGCGGTGAGACCGTCCTTAAGCTGCACCCCGGCGCGCAACGACCGCAGCGCCCTGTCCCGGACCGGTGGCCGGGCCAGCACGGCCCGGTAGGTCTTCTCGACCTCGAACTTCGGATGCGTCAGGCGATAGGCGAGCTCGCCGTCGTTCGTCATCAGGATCAACCCGCTGCTGTCGATGTCGAGGCGGCCGACCGGATACAGCCGCAACTGCACCGGCACCAGCGAGACGATCGTCGGCCGGCGCTGCGGGTCCCGCGCGGTCGAGACCACGCCGGGCGGCTTGTTGACCGCGTAGACCACGCGCTCGGAGGCGATCTCGACCGGTTTCCCGTCGACCGCGACCGCGGCCCCGGGACCCACGTCCCGGGCGGGATCGAGGACCGGTTCGCCCGCGACCGTGACCCGTCCGGCACGGACGATCTCCTCGGCGGCTCGCCGCGAGGCGATCCCGGCTTGGGCTAGGTGCTTGGCCAGGCGCACGACCCTGCCACCATAGTCACCGTGGATCTGAAGCTGCTCACGGACAAGCTGGTCGAACTGGGCGAACCCCCCTACCGGGCTCGGCAGGTCTGGAGATGGACGGCGCAGGGCGCATCGGGCTTCGAGGCCATGACCGATCTGCCGCTGCGCCTGCGGACCGAGCTGGAGGGGTCGCTTCCGTACTCGACCCTTAAAGTCGAGGATCAGGCGCACGCCCGGGACGGGACGGTAAAGGCACTGTTCCGCACCGGGGACGGACGTCCGGTCGAGGCCGTGCTGATGAGCTACCGCGACGGCCGGCGCTCCCTATGCCTGTCCTCGCAGTCGGGATGCCCGCTGACCTGCAGCTTCTGCGCCACCGGCCAGATGCGCTTCGGACGCAACCTGACGGCATCGGAGATCCTTGATCAGGCGCTTCACTTCCGCCGGATCGGACCGGTCGACCACGCGGTGTTCATGGGGATGGGCGAGCCGATGATGAACCTCGACAGCGTGCTCGAGGCGTGCCGGCGCCTTCCCGAGCTGGGAATCACCCATCGCCGGACCGCGATCTCGACGGTCGGCTGGATTCCGGGCATCGAGCGGCTGACCGAGGATCCGATGCCGATCCGGCTGGCGCTGTCCCTGCACGCGGCCGACGAGGCGCTGCGTTCGGAGCTGATGCCCGTCAACGATCGCTACCCGCTCAGCGACGTGTTGCGCGCCTGCGAGGCGCATTACGAGCGCAAGCACCGAATGGTGTTCGTGGAGTACGTGATGCTGGCCGGGGTAAACGACTCCCATGCCCAGGCCGCGCAGCTGGCCGACGTGCTCGACCCGCGGGTGTTCAAGGTCAACCTGATCCCCTACAACCCGACGGACTCCCCCTACGAGGGCTCCACCCGGAAGGCGATCGACGCGTTCCTGGCCGAGCTCGAGCGTCGTGGCATCGCCGCCACGGTGCGCCTGACGAGGGGACGCGACATCGACGCCGCGTGCGGCCAATTGGCCGCCCGCGCCATATGATCTCGCGCATGAATCCTCGGCTGCTGGCGCGCTCGACGGCTGCCGCCCGCGTGCTGTTCGGTCTTGTGCTGCTCGCGCGTCCGGAGCTGCTCACCGCCCCGTGGATCGGGCGCGACGCGACGCGAGCCGGGCCGAAGGTTCTGGCCCAGGCGGTCGGGGCCCGGGATCTGGTGCTCGGTGCCGGGGCGCTGGCGTGCGACGACGCGGCGCTGTCACTGTGGCTCGCGGCCGCTGTCGTCGCCGACGGCGCCGATCTCGCGGCAACCGTCGCCGCCGGAGACTCGCTCCCCCTCACCGGCCGCGTGCTCGTGTCGGCGACCGCGCTCGGCGGCGTCGTGCTCGGGGCCACGGCGCTCGCCGGCCTGCGGCGCTGAGACGCACGCCGCTCAGGTGGTTCCGGCGCGGGCCTCCCCCGCCTGCAGCAGCCGCTCGCGCAGCTCCTGTTCGAGCTCGGGGCTCGGGTCGAAGTCGCTGAGCTCCGGCAGCTCTCCGAGCGAGGACAGCCCGAACAGCCGGAGGAACAGGTCGGTGGTGCGGTAGAGGACGGCGCCGAACTGGGAGCGTCCGCTTTCCTCGATCACCCCCCGCTCGAGCAGGGTGGCGGCGGCCGATTCCGCGTTGACCCCGCGGATCCGCGCGATCTCCGGGCGCGAGACGGGTTGCAGGTAGGCGATGATCGCCAGGGTCTCAGCCTGCGCGGGGGTCAGCGGCGGCGTCCGCGGGCGGGCGAGCAGGCGCCGCGCGGCCGGCTCGGCGTCAGGATGGGTCGAGAGCACCCAACCACCGGCGAGTTGGCGGAGCATCAGCCCGCGCCGCTCGAAGTCGAGCTGCTCGCGCAGCTGCTCGAGGGCGGTGACGACCTCGTGGAGCTCAGCCCCGGTGGCGTCGGCCAGCTCAGCCGGATCCGCGGGATCCGCGGACAGGAACAGCAGCGCCTCGAGCGTCGATTGGAGCCCGAGACTCATGCCAACAGCTCCGCGGCGCCGCGCGCGAGGGCCGGCTGGGTGACCGTGATCTCGCCGAACGGCTCTGGCTGGCTCCAGGTCGCCTCGCCCTGCTTGTAGAGCTCGAGCAGCGCGAACAGGGTGACGGCCACCGTGACTCGATCCGCGGAGGCCACCGCGTCGTCGAACTTGAAGCTTCCGCGCCGCAGCATCGCGCGCAGATGAGCCAGCCGCTCGGCCACGGTGATCTTGGGAATCGTCATGTGGCGGATGTCCACGGGCGGCGGGGGAACCAGCAGCTCGCCGATTGCGGCGCCGAGGCGGCTCGGGTCATACACCGCGGTGGCGTCCTCCAGGGACGCTCGGCGCAGCGACGGGGGGAGCAGGGCCGCGCGGAAGCGGAAGCCCGCCTGCGCCGCGAGCCGAGCCTGGAGATGGTTCGCCGCGCCGCGGTAACGATGGGCATCGAGCAGCCGCGCCAGCAGCTCCTCGGCGGCCTCGCCCGGATCGAGGTCGAGCTGCTCGGGCTCCTCGCCGGGCAGCATCAGGCGAGACTTGAGCTCGAGCAGAGCCGCGATCAGGACCAGGAACTCGGTGGCCGACTCCAGATCCAGCTCCCCGCGCCGGTCGAGGTGATCGATATAGGAGATTACGATCTCGGCCAGGTCGACCTCCAGCAGGTCGACCTCCTCGCGCAGAATCAGCGTCAGCAACAGGTCGAAAGGCCCGGCGAACACGTCGAGGTCGAGCTCGAGGTCGATCAGACGCACGGACGAGAACTTAGCGCCGTGGTCGGACTGGCCCAACGCCCATGGCCTGGCGGACGTCGAGGAGCGTGTCCGAGGCGATCGCGCGGGCCTTGTCCGCCCCGTCGGCCAGGGTCCGCTCCAATCCCGCCTCGTCGGCCCTGATCGCGTTGTGGCGCTCACGCACGGGAGCGAGGTAGTCGACCACCGCGTCGGCCACGGCCTGCTTAAACGCACCGTACCCGGATGCTCGGAACTCGCGCTCGACCTGCTCGGGTCCGACGCCGCGCACCGAGGCGAGGATATCGATCAGGTTGCCGATCCCGGCCTTGTCCGGACCGCGCGCGATCTCCGAGCCCGAGTCGGTGACCGCCGAGCGGAACTTCTTCACGATCGCCGCGGGCTCGTCGAGCACGTAGACGGTGCCCTGCGCACTCCCGCCGGTGGTGGACATCTTGCGCTCTGGAGCCTGCAGGTCCATGATCCGCGCGCCGACCTGTGGGATCCGCGCCTCGGGCACGACCAGCGTCTCGCCGAAGCGGGCGTTGAAGCGCTCGGCGACATCCCGCATCAACTCGACGTGCTGGCGCTGGTCCTCACCTACCGGCACGTCGTGGGCACTGTAGGCGAGCACGTCGGCCGCCATCAGCACCGGGTAGGTGAAGAGCCCGGCCGAGACCAGATCCCGCTGCGCGCCCGACTTCTCCTTGAACTGGTGCATCCGGTTGAGGTCGCCGAAGGCGGTGACGCTGGAGAGCAGCCAGCACAGCTCGGTGTGCTCCGGGACGTCGCTCTGGCGAAAGAAGATGCATCGGCCGGGATCGAGCCCCGCCGCGAGCAGCGTCGCCGCGGTGTCGTAGACGGACTCCCGCAGCGCGCCAGGCTCGTAGGCCACCGTGATCGCATGGAGGTCCACGACGCAGTAGATCGCCTCTCCCCGGTCCTGGCCGGCCACGTACTGGGTGATCGCGCCGATGTAGTTGCCGAGGTGCTTGCGACCGGTCGGCTGGATGCCGGAGAAGATCCGCATGTCCGCGCGCAGGCTACTTGGCCAGGCGCGCGGCGGCCGTGCCGGCCGGAGGCCGGGGGCGGTCGCCGGGGGCGCCGCGGACGGCGAGCAGCCAGGCCGCCACCACACCGCCGATCGCCCCGCACAGGTGGCCCTGCCAGGAGATGCCGTAGCGCGGCACGAGACTCGAGATCAGCGCGCCGCCCCACACCACGCCGACGACCGCGCCGGTGAGGAGCTCCAGGAGACTTCGGTTGAACACCCCGCGCGTCAGCAGGTAGGCCGCGTAGCCGAACACGACTCCGCTGGCGCCCACAGTCGTCGTGCCGGAGGGCGCGATCAGCCACGTTCCGAGGCCGCCGACGAGGATCACCACCAGGGTCACGATCGCCACGCGGGCGGCACCCCGCAGCGCGATGATCACGCCCATGAACACGAGCGGAATTGTGTTCGAGATCAGGTGGGCGAAGCTGACGTGAAGGAACGGGGCGGTGAAGATCCCCCAAAGCCGCGCGAAGTCGTGCGGGTGGATGCCCTCGGTGTCGAGTCCGTTTGAGTCCAGCGAGTTGATCACCTCGACGATCCACATCAGGGCGACGATCGCGGCGAGCAGCTGGATCCCCTCGCGCGGGGCCCTGCCTCTGCGTTGGGGGAGGGTGGCGCTCATTCCCCAAGCATGGCACGCCGCCCGAGCGTGCTCAGCCAATGCGGGCGAGCACCTCGGTGGCCACCGCCAGCGCCACGTGTGCCCGCTGCTGAAGTGACGCGGTGAGGACGAACTCCCCGGGACTGTGCGCGCCCCCGCCGCGCGGCCCGAGTCCGTCCACGGTCCACTCGATGCCTCCCGCGAAATGACTCGCGTCGCTCGCCCCGCCGCGGCTCGCCCCGGTGATCGGCCGTCCGAGCCTCGAACTTGCCGCCGCCAGCAGCTCCGAGGTGGCCGCCACGGCGTCCATGCCCGGCCAGCGGCGCTCCAGCGCCGCCTGAAGGCTGACCCCGGCGATCTCCCGTGGCACCGCCGCCAGCACCGTCTCGAACGCGTCGAGTCCGTCCGCCCGCATGTCGCAGAGCAGCTCGCCGGCGGCCGGGACGACGTTGAACGCCTCGCCGGAGCGCACCACGGTCGGCACCACGCTCATCCGGTCCGGACCGTTCGGATCGTGGTGAGCAGCGATCTGCAGGGCCGCCTGCGCGAGCGCCAGCAGGGCGTTTCGTCCATGGTCGGGCGCGCTGCCGGAATGCGACGCGCGGCCCGTGGCGCTCACCCGCAGGGTGCCGGCGGCCTTGCGCCGCACCACCACCCCCTCCTCGCCCGCGGGCGTGCGCTCGCCGGCCTCGAAGCACAGGCAGGCGTGGTAGCCCGCGAACCGCGGCCCGTGGGCGAACTCGGTCGTCCGCCACTCCTCGTCGGTCACGAGCAGGAGCGAGAGCTCCTCGAAGGACTCCGGCCGCGCGCTGAGGGCGCGCGCGACGCCCAGGGCCAGCACCACGCCCCCCTTCATGTCGACCGTTCCGGGGCCGTACAGGCGATCACCGTCCCGGCGCAGCGGGTGATGGGCATGGTGGGCGATGACGGTGTCCAGATGGCCGACCAGCAGCATCCGCCCCGCTCCGCTGCCGCGGATCCGAGCGATCAGGTCAGGAGCGTTGCCGGGGGTCGAGCACGGCACCCGTTCGGTCTCGGCCTGAGGCGGCAGCAGCGCGGCACACAGCGCGACCGCCTCCTCGGCGCCGTCGAGGTCTCCTGAGGGCGATGAGATGGCCACCAGCGCCTCGAGCTCGCGCTCGGCGTGCGCGGCGATCTCGGTGGCATCAGCAGCGATCTGAGGCTCCACGGGCCTCAGTATGTCCCAAGCGCCGGGGCCGGCGGCTCAGCTCGCCGCCCGCGCAACCAGGACATCCGGCTGCGGGCGCACGGCCACGAGCTCGCCTCTGGCATGCAGCACGGCGAGGGCGTCTACCGCCGTCCGGGTGAACTGGAGGTCGATCAGGCCGATGCACTCCGCGAGCGCCTCTTCGCTGATCTTGGGGGAGCTGTAGGGACGGCTGACGGTCATCACGTCCCAGGCGTCGGCCATCGCCAGCAGCGCTCCCCCCTGAGGAATCTGGCCTCCCCGCAGGGCCCGCGGATAGCCGGCGCCGTCCGGCCGTTCGTGATGGGTGCGGATCCACTCGACCTGCTCGGGCGCCAGAACCCCCTCCACGATCCGCGCGGCGAGCTCCGCGTGGCCCCTGATCTGCTCCGCATTCCTCCTCGGTCAGCGGCTCGGTCTTGCGCAGCGTCGCATCGGGGATGCCGATCTTGCCGACGTCATGCACCAGCGCCGCCTCGCTCAGCAGTTGCGCGGCGTGGTCAGACCAGCCCGCGGTCCGCGCCAGCCGTCCCACCAGCGCGGCCACGCGGTCGGAATGTTCACGCGTGGCCGGATCCTTGGCGTCGATCGCCCGCGCCAGCGCGCGGAGCCCCAGCAGCGCTTGCGAGCGCTCCAGTCGCTCGGCGCGCTCCTGGGCGGAGAGCTCGGCCACCACCGCAGGGTCGTAGATCCAACACTGGTTGCGACCATGCGCCTTGCTCCAGTAGAGCGCTCCGTCGGCCAGCCGGATCAGCTCCGCGGGATCCTCGGTTACCTGGGTGTCACAGATTCCCGCTGACAGCGTCACCCGGTAGGGTTCGCGCACCGTCGCCTCAATCACCCTGCGCGCTCGCTCGACCGCCACCATCGCGCCTTCACGCGATGTCTCGGGGAAGATCCAGGCGAACTCGTCGCCGCCAACCCGCCCGAGCATGTCCGCGGTACGGGCCACGCGGGACAGGCATCCGGCGACACGCACGAGCAGCTCGTCGCCGGTCTCGTGGCCGCCGACGTCGTTGAGCTGCTTGAAGTGGTCGATATCGAGCACCGCAACCGACAGTCGCGTGTCGTAGCGCTTGGCGCGCGCCAGTTCGACGGCCAGGCGCTGGTGCAGCGTCCGGTGGTTGGCGAGACCGGTGAGCGGGTCGGTCGAGGCCTGCGCGGCCAGCTTCGCCCGGTCCTCGATGCTGGTGATCGCGGTTGCCAGCAGATCGCCGAATTCCTTGAGCCGATCCTCGTCGTCCCGCGTGAACCGCGCGGGTCTGGCCACGGTGACCGCCAGCGCCCCCCAGTTGCGCCCGTCGACGCGGATCGGGGCGACGATGCTCGAGTTGTATCCCAGCCGCCCCACGGGGGAATCGAGCTCGTGATCCTCGACCCGGACCGCCAGGTTCGTCTCCAGGGCTCGCGACACGTCGGTGCCCGGTCGCACCGGAACCGACGTCCCAGGCTCGTAACGCCCGCCTCCGTGATCGGCCCACGAGCCCATCACCGTGGCCCGGTCGGGGGTGTCGAGGCGCAGGATGCCGGCCGCTCCGGCGCCGAGCAGCCCCGCAGATTCGACCGCGACGAGCTCATAGATGCGCTCCGCCGGCTCCCCGCCGACGACGGCGGTGGCCACGCGGCGCAGCGATCCCTGCTCCGCGGCCAGCTTCTCGGCCCGGGTCCGCAGTCCGAGCGTCAACGACCTGCCGGCGGCGATCGCGCCTCCCAGCACCACATAGGACGCCGCTCCGACGAGGAGTTGGACGCTGAATGAGTTGTGCAGCGCGCGCTGGTCGTAGAGCAACGGAAGGGCGTGGGTGGCGGCGCAGCCGGCGATGTACACCGCCACAACCGAGGGGGTGTAGAAGCAGGCCGCGAACACCGCGATGAAGTACAGGTAGAGCCAGGCCGGCGAGTCGGCGCCGCCCGAGGAGGCGATCGCCACCGCGATGGCGGCGAATCCCGCGGTTATCGAAACGTGGATCAGCCACCGCGGGGCCTTCTGCCAGGGGATCAGCAGCAGCGATATCGCCCCCCAGGCGCAGGCCACCCCGGCATCGATCAGCAATCGGCCCGGATGCGCGTGGGTCACGCCCGGGAGCACGGTGAACACGGACAGCGTGGCGCCGCCGATCACCCACAGCAGCCCGCTGACCACGCCCGCCAGCGCTCGCTCCTCGGACTCGACCGCGATCCGCGATACCAGCCGCTCGAAATGTCCTCTGGGCGACGCAGTCGCCCCCAAGCTGCGCAACATTGCCGAATTTATCGGCGCGCAGGAGCGCCAGCGTTAGCCCCCAGCTTGCCGGGGGTTTCGGCGCCAGAGCCGTCTTAGTTCTCGAACGCCTGACGTAGGACCGGCCGCCGGACCGCTCCGGCCTCATCCAGACGGCGGACCGGAGTCGTGTACGGCGCGTTGCGGGCCGTCTCCGGGTCCTCGCGAGCCTCCCGGAGGATCTCGGCGACGATCTCGGCGAAGCGGTCGAGCGTTTCCTTGGTTTCCGTCTCCGTCGGTTCGATCAGCAGCGCCTCGTCGACGATCAGCGGGAAGTACACGGTCGGCGGATGCACGCCGTGATCGAGCAATCGCTTCGCCAGATCCAGGGTCTTGATCTTCAGCTCCCGTTTCATCGGGGCGCCCGACAGCACGAACTCGTGCATGCAGATTCGCTCGTAGGCGGCCGGCAGGTACTGAAGCACCCCCTCCCGGCGCAGCCGCGCGAGGAGGTAGTTCGCGTTCAGCACGGCAACCTCGGAGGCCTCCCGCAGCCCGGTGGCCCCGAGCGAGCGGATGTAGGCGTATGAGCGCACGAACACGCCGTAGTTGCCCTGAAACCCGCGCAGACGCCCGATCGACTTGGGGCGGTCGTAGTCGAGGTCGTACGTCGGGGCTGCGGATCCGTTCCCGCTGGCGGTGCGGCGGATGACCTGCGGCCGGGGCAGG
>DATCPD010000194.1:0-18380 GCA_036564325.1 Solirubrobacteraceae bacterium
CAAGACCCACTTGTTCGACTTTGCGGCGATCCTCGTGCTGCTGGTGCTGTCGGTCGCCATGGCCGGCTACATCCTCAGCCACGAGCGGCTGCGCTTCCCCCTCATCCAGTCCTCGCCGACAGTCATGAAGGCCGAGTTCTCTACCGCCCAGGCCGTGACCCCGGGTCAGGGGCAGACGGTGCGCGTGTCCGGAGTCGAGATCGGCCAGATCGGCCAGGTCACGCTGAAGAACGGCATCGCCACCGTCGAGATGGACATCAACGACAAGTACAAGCACATGATCCACCAGGACGCGACCGCGCTGCTGCGCCCGCGCACCGGCCTCAAGGACATGTTCATCGAGCTCACTCCCGGCACGCGCAACGCACCGCTGGCCGGGCCGGGTTTCACCATCCCGGTCTCGAACACGCTGCCCGACATCAACGTCGACGAGATCCTCTCCTCGCTCGATGCGGACACGCGCGCGTATCTGGACCTGCTGGTCAACGGCGCCGGGCAGGGGCTGAAGGGCCACGGCAGCCAACTGGCCCAGGTGCTCCAGCGCTTCGAGCCCACGCACCGTGACCTGGCCCGGCTCAACCGGGCCGTGGCCGCGCGGGGCACGAACCTCACCCGTCTGGTCAACTCGCTGCAGCGGCTGAACACCGCGCTCGCCGCCAAGCAGACCCAGATCGTGCGGCTGGTCGACTCGAGCTCGACCGTGTTCCGCGCGTTCGCCTCCCAGGATCAGAGCATCAGCCGGGCGATCAGCGACCTGCCGGGCACGCTCGCGCAGACGACGGCAACCCTGACCAAGGTGCAGACCTTCGCCAACCAGCTCGGCCCGGCCGCGACCAACCTGCTCCCGGCGGCCCGCGCGCTGCCCGCGGCCAACCAGGCGCTGAGCGCGCTGGCCGTTCCGAGCACGCCGATCATCAAGAACCAGATTCGGCCGTTCGTGGTGGCGGCGCGCCCGGTGGTCCGCCAGCTGAAGCCCGCGTCGGTGAACCTGGCCAAGGCGACCCCCAGCCTGTCCAAGGTGTTCAACGTGCTCAACCACTTCGTCAACATGGTCGGCTACAACCCGGGCGGCGCCCAGCACGGGTATCTGTGGTGGCTGGCATGGCTCAACCACAGCGCCCGCACGCTGTTCTCGGTCCAGGATGGGAACGGCGTGTTCCGGCCGCTGTTCCTCCAGGCCAGCTGCGCGACGCTGGCCCAGATCGTCAACTCGGTCGCCGGCTCGGAGACGATCCTCAACCTGACCCCGATCCTCACCAACCTCAACCTCTGCCCGACGCAGGCCGCCGCCGACATCCGGGCGTATCGCGCCTACCAGCAGGGCAAGAGCACGAGCAGCTCGGCGGCCGGCCCCCGCAGCGCCGGCGGCTCCGGCAGCACCGCTTCCAGCAGCACGAGCGGACTGTTCCTCCCCAAGCTCCCCACCAAGTAATGGAAACCGGAACTCCCTCACTATCCAAGATCGTCACGATGGTGCTGTTCGCGCTCTCGTGCGCCGGCCTGCTGCTGTTCCTGTGGCTGTCCTTCGGCGGCACGGTCCCGTTCAACCCGCAGGGCTACCGGATCCGGGTCTCGTTCCAGAGCGCGAGCCAGCTCGCCACCCAGGCCGACGTGCGGATCGCCGGAGTGACGGTCGGCAAGGTGATCGACAAGTCGCTCGATCCTCAGGGCAATCGCACCTTCGTCACGCTTCAGATCCAGAACAACTACGCCCCGATCCGCAGCGACGCCCGCGCGATCCTGCGGGAGAAGACGATCCTCGGCGAGACCTACGTCGAGCTGTCGCCCGGCTCCCCGAGCGCCAAGCCGGTTCCCGACGGCGGCCTGCTCAGCCGTGGCCAGGTCCAGCCCGCCGTCCAGCTCGACGAGGTCTTCAACGCCCTGGATCCGAGCACCCGCAAGGCGTTCCAGGTCTGGCAGCAGCAGCTGGCGCTGTCGGTCAAGGGGAACGATCAGAACCTCAACAGCGTGCTCGGCAACCTGCCGCAGTTCGCCGCCGACGCCACCGACATCCTGCGCGTGCTCGACGTCGAGCACAGCGCGGTCGTGCGGCTCGTGCAGAACGGCGGGACCGTGTTCTCGGCCCTGACCCAGGATCAGTCGGCGCTGCGAAACCTGGTCACCAGCGCCGCCACCACGTTCAAGACCACGGCCGCCAACAACCATCAGCTGGCCGACACCTTCCACGTGTTCCCGACCTTCCTCAACGAGACGAAGGCGACGATGACGCGCCTGAAGGCGTTCGCGCTCGACACCGATCCGCTGGCCAAGCAGCTCCTGCCGGTGGCCTCCGACCTCGGGCCGACGCTGCATTCGGTCCAGGTCCTCTCGCCCGACCTGCGCCGGCTGTTCGTCAACCTCGGTCCGCTGATCACGGTGTCGAAGACCGGCCTGCCCGGAATCCGTGACGTGCTGCTGGGCGCGAAGCCGCTGCTCGGTTCGCTGGGACCGTTCCTCGAGCAGCTGAACCCGATTCTCACCTGGCTCTCGCTGCACCAGCAGCTGGTCTCTGACTTCATCTCCAACGGCGCCGCCGGCCTGGCCGCGAAGACCGTCTCGGTTGGCGGCGGCGGCGTCGGGCACTACCTGCGCCAGTTCTCCCCGATCGGGCCGGAGACGCTCTCGTTCTCGCCGACCCGTGACGCGAACAACCGCGGCAACACCTACCCGCCGCCGCTGTGGCTGGCCGACCCGAACGTGCTCCGGCAGGGCAACTTCCCGTCGTGGGACTGCAAGAACACCGGCTCGGGACCCGTGTCGGCGATCAACGTGCCCGTGCTCGGTCGCCCCGCCTGCTGGGTCGCCCCGCCGCTACCGGGCGCCGCGCCCGGCCAGATTCCGCACATCAAGGCGGCGCGGTACTCGAGTAAGTAGGGGCGCGGCCGGGGTCCCCGGCGCCGGCGCCGGTGGCGCGCCGGCGCGGGTTGCTCGCCCCGCGACCTGCACAGCACGACAATCACGGCGTGCGCGGCCCGGTCTGTCGAGCTGTTCAGCTATGGCGTGGACAACGCGTCAGGCCGCCGCGTTTCCGGCTCCGTTGCCGCGTTGTGCAGGTGGACGCGCGTCAGGCCGCGAAAGTGCGAGCGGCGGCGCCCGCCGCGACCGTAACTGCGAGACCGTCGAGCATGCGCTCCCCCAGCGCCCGGTCGCCGGTCAGCGTGAGTCCACTGCGGTCGTGCTGAGGCGAGAACGCCGACACCCACGCCGCCTGATCGCCGCTGACGCGAGCGTCGGGCTTGTCGGCCTCCCGTTCCTCGATCGTCACCTGGTGCGGTGAAGCCGTCAGGGAATATGAGGCGGCTGCGCCGCCTTCGTGGTTGGCGTGCAGCGTGAACTCAACCGTGCCCTGCGTCCCGGCGGCCGGGGTCAGCAGGCCCGGGGCGAGCCGGAAGATGGCTCCGATGTCGATCGCCTCAGAGGTGCGAGGGGGACCCCATGCCCACTCGAAGCCCCAGCGGGCGAGCTCGCCGAGGATCGGCATCAGCTCGCGTGCGCGGTCGGTCAGCTCGTAGTCGACCCGCGGCGGGACCTCGCGGTAGCGCTTGCGGGTGAGCATGCCGTCGGCCACCATCCGGTTCAGCCGGGAGCGGAGCTGCTCGGTCGAGATCCCCGGCAGCACCCGTTGCAGCTCGACGAATCGGCGCGGGCCGGACGCCAGGTCGCGCACTATCAACAGCGTCCATTTGTCGCCGATGAGGTCTAGTGCGCGTGCATCCGGGGACCATTGGTCATACGGATGCCGTTTGGGCGGTGGTACCTGAGGGATGACTGCCTCTCGTAGATCGGCTCCTACTTACCAACTTTGAGTCTAACGGACGGGGTGGTCGGCGCAAACCCGGTTCAGCGCCGATGGCAAACGAGTTTGCGCAAGTTTTGCCGTCACGTGTCGTTAACGCTTGTAATGGGAGACCTAATCGTCCTCGCCGACCGCATCGCCACCCGTTCCCGGCCGGCCTCCTGCCGTCCTGCGTTCTTCTTCGACCTCGCCTGCCCGTTCTCGTATCTGGCGGCGGAGCGAATCGAGCGGTTCATCGGAGAGGTCGAGTGGATGCCGGTGTCCGCCGCGTCCCTGCCTTCCGGAAGCGGCTCGGCGCGGACGCCGCAGCTGATCCAGCGGGCCGAGCTCCGCGCCGCCGAGCTGCGACTCCCGATCGTCTGGCCCGACTACCGTCCCGAGGGCACCCCGTCGGCGCTCCGGGCCACGGCCTACGCCTCCGAGGTCGGTGCCGGTGCGCCGTTCGCCCTGGCTGCGAGCCGGCTGGCGTTCTGTGGCGGGTTCGACCTCGAGGAACCTGAGGTCCTCGCCGAGGCCGCCGCCGCGGTGGGGATCCCGCTCGAGGATTGCCTCGCCGCTGCCTACGACGCCAGCTGGGACGACGCGCTGCAGGCGACCGGCCACGGCCTCGCCTCGCGCTTGATCACCGAGTTGCCGGCGTTCCGGGTCGACCGGCGGTTCGTGCAGGGCGAGCGCGCGCTCGGCGAGGCGGCTGCGCTGCTTCGCGCGCGAGCGGCTGAGGGTCGCCCGCTCGCGCCTGTCGGCTGACGGCCGACGAGACGCTACGGCGAGACCAGTCCGCCCAGGATCTGGTCATCCAGTCGTTCGCTGCGGCCTTCCTCGTCGTGCTCCTGGACCGGCTCGGGTGGCTCCGGGCGCACTGACGGAAGTGCGTCGTACTCCTCGAGCCCCTCACACAGAGCGTCGAATTGAACGTGCTCGGCCATTGGCGGTCGGGCTGCGGTCATGTCGTCTCTCCTCTATCGACTGACACCGATCCTACGCCTCGGGCTTAAGCCCGTGTTAGCGTCCCGCCCGTGGCGACCGATACCAGCACCAGGCTGCACGGCGGACGGCTGATCGCTCGGTGCCTCAAGGCCCACGGCGTGTCGAAGCTGTTCACGCTGTCCGGCGGTCACCTGTTCTCGATCTACGACGGTTGCCGGGCCGAGGGAATCGACCTCGTCGACGTCCGCCACGAACAGACCGCGGGCTTCGCCGCCGAGGGCTGGGCGAAGGTCACGCGGACCCCGGGCGTCTGCGCCCTGACGGCGGGCCCGGGCGTCACCAACGGCATGAGCGCGATCGCCTCGGCGGCGCAGAACAACTCGCCGATGCTCGTCCTCGCCGGGCGCGCCCCGCAGTTCCGCTGGGGACAGGGGTCGCTGCAGGAAATCGACCACGTCCCGTTCGTGCGGCCGCTGGTCAAGTTCGCCGCCACGCCGGAGAGCACGCCGGAGATCGCCGCCCTGGTCGATGAGGCGATGCGCGTGGCGCTGACCCCGCATTCGGGCCCCACCTTCGTCGACTTCCCGCTCGATCACGTGTTCATGGAGGCGCCGGACACCGAGGCCTTCCCGGCGCTGCCCGAGCCCTGGCGGGGCGATGGCGCCGACGCCAAGGCGGTGGATCGCGTGGCCGCGCTCCTGCGCGAGGCCGAGCGGCCCGTGATCATGGCGGGCACCGGGTTGTACTGGGGCCGGGGCGAGTCGCAGCTGCTGGCCCTCGCCGAGGCGCTCAGGATTCCCGTGTTCCTCAACGGCCTCGGCCGCGGCTGCGTGCCCGCCGACCACGAGCTGTTCTTCGCCCGGGCGCGTGGCCAGGCGCTCGCGGAGGCCGACGTGGCCCTGGTCATCGGGGTCCCACTCGACTTTCGCCTCGGTTTCGGCGCGGCGTTCGCGCCCGATGCGGACGTGGTGATCATCGACGTCGCCGAGTCCCAGCGTGACCATCCGCGGCCGGTCAGCGCCGAGCTCTACGGAGCGCTCCCGGCGACGCTCGGGGCGCTGAGCAGCAGCGCCGGACCGGTGGATGCGGGCGGCCCGGGCAGCGAGCGTCAGGCGTGGGTGGCGTCCCTGCGGACGATCGAGGACGAGAAGCGGGCCGGCGAGGCCGGCGAGCTGGCGGATCCGCGGGCGCCGCTTCATCCGATGCGGATCTACGGCGAGCTCGCCCAGCTGCTCGACCGCGACGCGATCGTCATCGGTGATGGGGGCGACTTCGTCTCCTACGCCGGCCGCGTCGTCGATTCCTACGCGCCCGGGTGCTGGCTCGACCCGGGACCGTTCGGCTGTCTGGGCAGCGGGCCCGGCTACGCGCTGGCGGCCAAGCTCGCGCACCCGGACCGCCAGGTCGTGCTGCTGCTCGGCGATGGCGCCTTCGGCTTCTCGGGGATGGAGTTCGACACGCTCGCCCGCCACGGCGTCGCTGTCGTCGGAGTCATCGGCAACAACGGGATCTGGGCGCTTGAGAAGCACCCGATGGAGTTCCTCTACGGCTATTCGGTGGTGGCCGATCTGCGCCCGGGCACGCGCTACGACAAGGTGGCCGAGGCGCTCGGCTGCCACGGCGAGCTGGTCCGCGAGCCCGGCGAGCTGCGCCCCGCGCTCGAGCGTGCGCTCGCGTCGGGTCAGCCGGCGCTGGTCAATGTGCTCACGGATCCGTCGGTGGCCTATCCGCGACGGGCGAATCTGGCCTAGGGGCAGGTTCCGCAGGGCGGGGGACCGGGAGACAGAGAAGTCCGGAGCGAAAACCGCCCGCATTGCTGTGGGCGGTTTCCGATCCAGCTTTGGCCCAATCGGGACGGGCAGGGATACGTGCCAGAGAGGGCCGTTTTAGAGTGGCTCAGGCGGAGGGAGGCGCCGATGTCTGCGGCTATCGCCCGAGCCTATGTTGGGCTCGGGCTCATCGGATGAACCCTACCCCGCGAGCAATAATGAGGCCTGGCCAGTGCTATGACAATCGGACATTCGTCTAGAGCGGCCTTTAAAGCCCGAGCGCGGCACCCCGGAGGATGTCGTGCTCGGAGATCTCGACCTCCCCGAGGCCGAACAGGTCCATCACCTGCTCGAGGATCAGGACGCCCGGGATGATCGTCGGCGCGCGGTCGGGGTGGAGGCCCGGGACCGCTCGCCGCTGCTCGAGCGTCAGCTTCGTGAGCTCGTCCCGGATCCGGTCGCGCTCGGCCGCGTCGAGCCGGTAGCCGTGCACCCGCGTGGGGTCGTAGGGGTCGAGCCGCTGGGCGATCGCGGCCAGTGACGTAGCCGTCCCGGCGACGGCGATGGCCTGCTGCACGGCCGCCCGGTGCTCCTCCGGCACGCTTTCCTCGAGGATGCCGCGGACGTCGCGGATCAGCTCGTCCAGCTCGTCCGCGGTGGGCGGATCGTTGCGGATGTGCCGCTCGGACTGGCGCACCACACCGGCCTGGGTGGAGACGTGGAACTCGGCGTGCTGGCCCGAGCCGATCACCAGCTCGGTCGAACCGCCTCCGATGTCGATGACCAGCGTCGGCGTCTGGTCATCGGGGTCACGCTCGCTCGTCGCGCCGAGGAAGGTCAGCCGTGCCTCCTCCTCGCCCTTGAGCACGTGCGGCTCGAGGCCGAACCGGCTCCTCACGGTCGCCGCGAACTCCTCGCCGTTGGCGGCGTCGCGCACAGCGCTGGTCAGCACCGCGACCGCGCGCTGCACCCCGTGGCGCTCGATCGCCTCCCGATAGCGCTCGAGCGTCGCGTAGACCCGCTCCATCGCCTCGTCCTGGAGGCGTCCGGCGGAGTCGACGCCGGCGCCCAGGCGGGTGACCTGAGAATGGCGCTCGAGCTCCTCGGTGACCCGGCCGTCCTCGACTTCGGCCACCAGCAGGCGCGTCGAGTTGGTGCCGATGTCGACGACCGCGACGCGCACTAGATACCGTTGCCCACCGGGTGGGGCATCGGTTGCCCGGCCAGCGCGGCCAGCAGGTTCTCCACCGCGATCTCGGCCATCCGCTCCCGGGCGGTCCGGGTGGCGGAGCCGACGTGCGGTACGACGATCAGGTTGGGGGCGTCGAGCAGGGGATCGTCCTCGGGCAGCGGCTCGGGATCGGTCACGTCGAGCCCGGCCCCGGCGATGGTGCCATCGATCAGGGCCTGGCGCAGCGCGGCCTGGTCGACGATCGGGCCGCGGGAGGTGTTGATCAGGATCGCGCTCGGACGCATGCGCGCCAGCGCATCGGCGTCCATCAGGTGGTGGGTCTGCGGGGTCAGCGGGGCGTGCACCGAGACGAAGTCGGCTTGCTCCAGCAGCTGCGCCAGCGGGACCCCGCCGACCCGGCCGGTGTGAATCACGGTCATCGCGAAGCCCTCCGCGCGGCGCGCGACCGCACCGCCGATCCGGCCCATCCCGATGATCCCCAGCGTCGCCCCGTGCACGTCGGCGCCGAGGTAGCGGCCGGGCTCCCACGTCAGCCAGTCGCCGTGGCGGACCGCGTCGGCGGCCTCCGGAAGCCTGCGCGCCGCCGCGAGCAGCAGCGCGAAGGTCAGATCCGCCGTGGCGTCCGTCAGCACGTCGGGCGTGTTCCCGACCCGGATCCCGCGGGCGTTTGCCGCCGCGAGGTCGATGTTGTCGTAGCCCACGGCATAGTTGGCGATCGCCCGCAGGCGCGGCGCGGCTTCGATCAGCTCCGCGTCGATCCGATCGGTCAGGAGCGTCAGGAGCGCGTCCGCCTGCGCCGCGTGCGAGCGCAGCTGCTCGGGCGACGGAGGCAGGCGCTCCGGCCACACCTCGACCTCGTGCGCGGCCCGGAGGCGGTCAAGCGCCGGACCGGGCAACTCGCGGGTGACGAACACGCGGGCCATCCGGGGAAACTATCGAGGTGCGGGACCTTGGCGAACGCCGCCGATGCAATAGCTTGTCGATGGTGAGGGGAAGACTGGTCGTCGCGGTGCTGTGCGCGCTGCTGATCCTGCCCGCCGCGCTGGCGTTCTCCGCCGGCGGCGGTCCGGGGGTGGGTGGCTGCTCGCCCGACGTCGATCACGACTACCGCGGGCTCTGCCGGCACACCCGGCACGTGGTCGTCAATCGCACGAAGACGGTGCATCCGCTCCACATCACCACCGTGACCGCGACGGTGACCAGTTCGGCTGACGTCACCGTCGCCGGGGGCACGACGACGGTGCCGGGCACGACGACAACCGCGACGACCAGCGTGCCGGGCGGCACCAGCACCACGACGGTCACCTCGACGAGCAGCTCCACCGAGACCGCGACGAGCACGGTGACGAGCACCGTCACGACAACAACCACCTCGATCATTCCGTTCTGATGCTCCGCCGCATCTTCCGCTCCCTTGGCTTCCTGGCCGGCGTCCTGGCGCTGCTGGTGCCGGTCGCGGTCGCGCTGTCGGCGAGCGGAGGCCCCTCGCTGGGCATCCCGGCGCGCTGTCAGCGCGAGATGGTCAACGAACCGCGCATCGGGCCCGAGTTCATCCACCGCTGCGACGTGACGCGGGTGATCAAGGTGACGCACACGCATACGCGCACGATCCCCCTGAACGAGACGCGGACGGCGACCGTCACCGCCTCGACGACGCGGACCACGACCGGGCCGCTGACCACGGTGACCGGCGCGCCCGTGACGGTGACGAGCACCGTGACCGGTCCCGCCACCACGACGACTACAACCACCACCACGACCGAGACGTCGACCGTCACCACAACAGTCACGACCACCGTGACGACGACCACGACGATCAATCCGATCCCGTTCTAAGGCGTCAGTGCCCGCTGAGGCTCCTGACGGGGTACAGGTCGACGAAGCTGTAGACGAGCGCCACCGCCCAGCCCAGCGTGGCGGCCCGCGGCACCCGCCCCGGCGAGAACAGCCGCGCGGTCACCAGGTAGATCCCCGGTAGCACGAGCAGCATGTAGTAGAGGTATGAGATCCGGTCGAACAGGTCGGCCTGGATGACGAACACCGCGAACGTGCCGAGGCACCAGGCGGCTCCGAGCGCGGCGATCTCGTCACGCTCGTACCAGGCGGCGGCGATCGCCGCGAACAGCGCCGGCATCGCGAGCATGATGATGAACGGGTTGATCTCCCCCCGGGCGGCGAACACCGCTCGGCTGGCGACGATGTGGCCACCGGAGAGCGAGTTGACCGCCACCCGGGAATAGTCGATCGGCTTCTGGTCCAGCAGCCATTGCCACGGCGTCGAGCTGATCCCGGTGGCGTTCGGGACGGCCTTCAGGTTGGCGGCGTAGGAGAGCATGTGGCCGATGTGGGTGAACGGGCTGCCGGCGTAGGTGACGTGCGCGCCCGGGTCATAGGCCGGCATCGCCAGGTCCAGCAGCCATACGCCGAGCAGCAGCGTGGCGACCGTCGCCGCGAGCATCATCAGCAACGGCCGCGCGCGGGCCCGCAGCGTTCGCCAGACCCCCGGCTGCCCGCCGCGGGCCCAGGCCACCCGGAGCGCCTCGAGCAGCACGAAGGCCGGGATCACGCCGAGCCCGACGAGCTTCATGCACGCCGCGATCCCCAGCGCCAGGCCGGCGGCCAGCGCCCAGCCGCGGACGTAGAGGGCGGCGGCGACCAGGACCATCGCGATCGTGTAGATGTCGAGCGTCGCGATCCGGCCGTGGATCAGCATCAGGTTGTCGAGCGCCATCACCGCGGCGGCGCCCACGGCCAGCCATGGGCTGCCGCGGGCGGCGCGGACCAGCGCGTACATGGCCACGATCGCGATCAGCCCGAACAGCACGCTGCCCAGGCGCCACCCCCACGGGTTGTCGCCGAACAGCTCGATCCCCCCGGCGATGATCAGCTTCGCCAGCTGCGGATGCTCGGCGTTCGGATCCTTGTGCAGCGGAGCCTGGGCGTAGGGGACGCCGGCCGGCGGGTGGATCCCCGCGATCACCCGGGCCGCGTTGACGTAGTAGGCCTCGTCGAAGATCAGCGCATGGCTGCGGCCGGTCTTGCACGGCGAGGAGCACGGCTCCCCGAGGTAGAACACGCGGGCGCCCAGCGAGTAGGCGAGGATCAGCACGAGCGCGATCACCGGCGCGCGCGGGTGGGCAACCAGCCGCCTGGCCTCTGCACGGACGCGCCGGATCACGCCGCGAGTATGCCCTGAGCGACGGATCTAAGCGACGGCGAGCGGACTCATCGTCGGGTGCACCCTAGGAATTTAACTGGCGCACGGGAAGGATTTAGGCCCTGCGGCGATCTTCACAGGCAAAGTCCAGCAGCGTAGGACCCCACCGAGGAGGGACGATGCGGAAGATCATGATGGTGCCACTGGTTTTGGTCGCCGGAGGTCTGCTCGCCGGCGGATCAGCAGTTGCCGCGAGCAGCACTCCGAAGACGGTGACTGTCCACATGAAGGGCAGCCTGGAGGTTCCAAAGGGCAGCCCTACCGGGACGGGCGTCTTCAAGTACCAACTCATCCCGAGCAAGAAGAAGGTCTGCTACAGCCTCACATGGTCAAAGATCGGCACAGCGCTCGCATCCCACATTCACAAGGGCGCGAAAGGCAAGTCAGGGCCGGTGGTCATTCCGCTCTCCCCGGCGACACCGGTCAAGCACAGAGGCTGCGTGACCGCCAAGAAGTCGCTGATTCTGGCGATCCAAGCGCACCCCGGCCGCTATTACGTGAACGTCCACACGGCCAAATATCCAGCCGGAGCTATCCGCGGACAGCTCTAGTCGAACGAACGACTCGGCCCGAGGACAGGACTCGGGCCGAGTCGGCCCCGTCAGCCTTCGAACGCGACGGCCTCGGGGCCTTCAGCAACAGCCGGCCCGGGGCGCCGGCGGTTCGGAACCTTTGGCAGCCCGAAGGCCGCCACCAGCCCGCCGATGAGCGCGAAGGCCGCCGCCACCGCGAACGCGAGTTGGAAGCCGTCGGTTAGCGCGACGTGCGCTCCGTGGATCCCCACCGAACCGTGATGGAGGTCGGAGTTGGTCCGCGCCGTGGCCAGCGCGGCCAGGATCGCCAGCCCGAGCGCGCCGCCGACCAGCCGCGAGGTGTTGACGAGCCCCGAGGCGAGGCCGGCCTCCTCCGGGGCCACGCCGGCCACGGCGCAGATCGTGGCCGGCACGAACGACAGCCCGATCCCGATCGCGACCAGCAGCGACGGCGCGATCATGTCGCTGATGTAGCCGCCGGTGACCGAGATCCCGGTGAACAGCAGCAGCCCGAGCGTCATCGTGGTCATGCCGGCAACCAGCAGCGACTTGGCGCCGATCCGGATCACCGCTCTGGAGGCGACGGTCGAGCCGATGACGATCAGCAGCGTCATCGGCAGGAACGCCAGTCCCGCCTTGATCGGCGAGTAGCCGAGCACCTGCTGGAGATACAGAGACACGAAGAACCACATCCCGAACGTCGCGCCGCCGACCAGCAGCACAACGACATTGGCCGCGCTCAGCGTCCGCGAGGAGTAGATCCGCAGCGGCATCAGCGGCGAGGAGGCAAAGCGGCCCTCGATGACCAGGAACACGAGCAGCAACAGCACGCCTCCGCCGATCAACGCGAGTGTCGACGCGGCGCCCCAGCCGGTCACGTCCGTGCGCACGATCCCGAGAACCAGGATCGAGAGGCCGACCGTCGCGGCCAGCGCGCCGGGCAGATCGAAGTTGCGAGTCCGGGCGGGGTTCCGTCCCTCGGCGATGAAGCGCTGCGTCAGGAGCGCCGCGATCAACCCGATCGGGACGTTGATGAAGAGGATCCAGCGCCAGCCGAGCAGGTCGGTCAGCACTCCACCGAGGAGGACGCCCGCGGCGCCCCCGGCGCCACCCATCGCTCCCCAGATGCCGACGGCGCGGTTGCGCGCCGCTGGCTCGGTGAAGGTGGTGGTGAGGATCGACAGCGACGCCGGGGCGATGACGGCGCCGCCGAGGCCCTGGACTGCGCGGGCGGCGATCAGCACGCCCTGGCTGTCGGCCAGGCCGCCCGCGAGCGAGGCCATGCTGAACAGCGCCAGTCCGGCGACGAACACGCGCCGGCGACCGAGCAGGTCGGCCGCGCGGCCGCCCAGGAGCAGGAAACCGGCAAAGGTGACCGTGTAGGCGTTGACGACCCACTGCAGGTCCTGCTCGGAGAAGTGCAGCCCGCCGCGGATCGCGGGCAGGGCGACGTTCACGACCGAGACGTCAAGGATCACCATGAACTGGGCCAGACAGGCCAGTAGCAGCGTCGCGCGGAGATGAGAGCGCTGCTCGGAGCGGGATGCGTCTCCCACGTTCCTCCAGAGGTTGGGGGTACGATGGTCGTCGAACACCGTAGCAAAACGTTCGATGACCGTCGTACAATTAGGGAGATGGGCATGCTGAGTCCTGAAGTGGCGGCACCGCCGCTACTGCACCCAGAGCGCGACGAGCTCGAGTTGCCGGCGGTTCTCCACGCGCTGAGCGACCCGGTGCGGCTGCGGATCCTGGCCGACCTCGCCTCGGGCGAGGAGCGCTCGTGCAAGAGCTTCGATCTCCCGGTCGTCAAGTCGACCTGCACCCATCACTTCCGCGTGCTCCGCGAGGCCGGAGTGATCCGGCAGCGGCTCGAGGGCACGACGCGACTGAACTCGCTGCGGCGTGAGGACCTCGACGCCCGCTTCCCGGGCCTGGTCGACGCCGTGCTCGGCGCCCCCGCGCTCTAGCGGGTAACGCGCTAGCGGGTCACGCGCTAGCGGGTCAGGATCGCGGCGCTGCCGGCGGGAACGCGGACGAGATATCCGCCGCCCGGTGATCTGGTCGCCCGCACGGTGTCAGCGTCGCCGGTCAGGCGACCGGTGCTCGAGTTCGGCGCAAACGCGCGGCCGCCGAGCGTGACGCCGGTCTTGGCCGCGAGGCCCGGAGCGGTGAGGAGCCGGACCGTGGCAGGCCGGCCGCCCCCGGCCGGGAGCGTGAGCACGACCTGGCGTGAGCGCTCCGCCGAGGTGTTGATCAGCACGACCCGGACGCGATGGTCAGGGGCGCGCGTGGCCCACACGCGCAGGGTCGGGTCGGAGGGAGCACTCACGTTCAGCAGCCGTGCCCCGGCCGGCGCTGCCTGCGTGAAGGCGAGCAGCCCGTAGTACAGCGGCGCCACGTTCGCGCGCCAGCGCCCGTGCGCGTGGGTGAAGTAGAACGGCCGGTAGTAGGCCTTGACGAAGGTGTGGAAGTTGGCGCCATCGACGCCCACCTGGGCGAGGTGAAAGAGGTAGTCCAGCGACCACAGGGCCGAGGCGAAGGTGTCGCTGACGCCGGCCGCGCCCCCGCACGAGACGCTGTTCGTTTCCCCCACGCGCAGACTCGCGCCGCGCGCATGCACGGCGGTGACCAGGGGGGCGACGACGGCGGCGATCCGAGCGGTTGCCGCCGGCGAGAGCAGGTTGCGGATCGACGGACCGACCGGCCCGAGCTGGTTCACGTAGCAGCGGTGCAGCGGGTACAGGTGCAGGGTGGCGATCCGGGCGCGCGGCTCGGCGGCGAGAAGGCGCGGGATCGCTGGGATCCACCTCGGCCCGCCCGTGGCGGGCCCCGCGAGCGGCGCCGACGCCGGCAGCACCTTGCTGAAGCGAGTGAACTCGCGGATGTAATTCCGAAGCCTGTAGCCGTGGTGGCGGCCGTACCCCCGGTGACGACGCGACGTCTGGTACCACTGGATCGATCCGAACAGCTCCGGCTCGTTGCCGATCTCGAAGGCGGCCAGGGCGCGGCGTCCCACTCCGCTGAACGCCCGTGCCTCGACCGCCATCAGCCGCAGGCTGTTCGCCTCGAGGTTCAGCCCGATGATCAGTCGGGCGTCGGTCGCCCTGGCCAGCGCCCTGGTCACCCGTACCCAGCGCTGGTCGAGGGTGAAGCGGATGCCGGCGGGCTGCTTCAGTCCGGGTGCCCGCACCCAGGCCCAGTCGGTGCTGTCCCCGCCGATTCTCAGCACCGGTCGCTGGTGCGGGGCCAGATTGCGCAGCAGCGTGACCAGCACCGGGTTGATGGCCCGCGGATCGGTCCCGGCAAAGGCCTCGACCGTTGTCAACTCGAGCGACAGCCCGACGAACCCGGGGGCCACCGGACGACTGATGGGGCGCCCGGAGACGGTGATGCGAGCGGGGGGCGTCGACCCCCCGGGCGGGGATGGGTCGCTGCTACCGGACCCGAGCGCGACGGCGACCGCGGCGGCGGCCAGCGCGACCCCGACAACGAACGACGTGGCGCGGGCGCCTCTGCTGAAGCGGCTCGACACGGGGCAGAGGATGGTAACCCCAACTGACGCGGGGCTAAACGCGGGACGCTGCCCCAGGCGAAGGGCCGCGTCCCGCTCCGCGCAGCTACCCGTTGGGCACGAACGCGAATACTCGGCTTGGGCTGCCCGTCCCACCGACCAGACGCAGCGGGGAGACCACGATCAGCGCCCCGGTGATCGGCAGCCGGTCGAGGTTGGCCAGCTGGGTCAGCCCGAGCCGGCCGCTGCCGAGCAGGAAGTTGTGCAGCGGAAACGGCGGCTCGAATCCGCCGGCCGCGCCGGCGTCGATGCCCACGGTCTCGACGCCGAAGCCGGAGATCGGGCGCTGGCTGGCTAGCCAGCTTGCCGCCTCCACGTCTGGCCCGGGCGTGCGCGGGGAGCCGTCCTGGACGTTGAGGAACGCGGTCTCGTCCTGCGCGCGGGATCCCCAACCGGTGCGCAGCAGCACCCAGGCATGCTCGGGAATCCGGCCGTGCTCGGACTCCCAGGCCTCGATGTCCGCGACACTCAGCAGGTAGCCGGGGTCGGCCTCGGTCTCTGCGGTCTTGTCGATCACGCAGGCCGGCCCGACGAGCGAGCGCGGCGGGATCGAACCGATGTCGGCGCCGTCCTGGCCGGTGATCCAGTGAATCGGCGCGTCGACGTGGGTGCCGACGTGCTCCCCGAGGGTCAGGGTGTCCCATGCCCACGCCGGCCCGCGCTCGTCGTAGCGGCTGATCTGGCTGCGTGACAGGCCGGGGGTGTTGGCGAACGGCGGCGGCAGCTTGATCACGGGCGTCGACTCGCTCAGCGGCTGCGTCAGGTCGACGAGCTCCACCTCCCCGGAGGCGAGGGCGTCGATCAGGGCGGGGACTGGCATGGGCGGGGCTCCTTGGTCGGGTCGCGGGGTGTCGGCTGCTGGCGGGGATCAGCCGGTGCGGAAGGCCTCTTCGAGCCACTCCGCGCAGATGTCGGGGTTTACCTTGGCGTCGAGGACGAGCGGGGTTTTTTGGCGTGGGTCCTGTTGCAGCCAGTCGTTGATGGCCTCCAGGTCCCTGACCGCGCGGACGGTGTGTCCGGTGCAGCCGGCTGCGGTGGCCAGCGCCGCGAGGTCGGCGTCGGGAAATTGCACGCGTGCGACGTCGTGGCCCATCGGCGCGAAGTGGTGGACCTCGGCGCCGTAGGCCGAGTCGTCGTAGATCACCACGAGCAGGTTGCCCAGCCCCAGGCGGGCCGCGGTCTCGAGCTCGGCGAGCGCCATGAACGCTCCGCCGTCGCCGAGCGCCGCGACGGTCGTCCGGGCGGGGTGGGCGATCGCGGCGCCGACAGCGTTGCCGAGGCCGAGACCGACGGCCTGAAAGCCGTTGGCGAAGATCCACGAGCGGGCGTCGGGGACGTCGAGGTACATGCTCGGGTAGCCGGTGAAGTGGCCGCTGTCGACGGCGACGATCCGGTCCGCCGGGAGCAGCTCGTTCAGCGCGATCGACAGCGCACGCGGGTCGATGTGGCGATCGGTACCGGCGTCCTCGAACGGCTCGTCCGCCCACCGCCGAGTGCCGATCTCGGTCTGGACCTGTGGGGTGCGAGAGCGCGGGTTGGCGGGATTCCAGCGGCGTCTGAGTTCGTCGGTCAGCGCCTGGGCAGTGGCGCGCGCGTCGCCGAGCAGGGCGAGATCGGCGGCACGGTTGCGGCCGATCGCAGTCGGTTCTATGTCGACCTGGATCAGCGCGGCATCGGCCGCGAACAGGGCACCGTGCTTGGTCGTCCACTGGTTCAGCGACGCGCCGAAGGAGATGATCAGGTCCGCCTGCCCGAGCAGCTCGATGGCCAGCGGGCTGGCGAAGCCGCCGGCGATCCCGAGGGCGTAGGGGAGACCGGCGAACAGGCCGTGGGCGGGGGCGGAGGTGGCGAGCAGGGCGCCGATCTGCTCACCGAGCTGCTCGAGCTCGGCGCCGGCGCCTGCGCCGGCCAGGACGGCGCCGCGGCCCGCGATGATCACGGGACGCGTGCACCCGGTGATGAGGTCTGCGGCGGCGGCGATCGCCTCGGGCTGGGGCTGGGGGGCGAGCGGCGCTTTGTGATCCGGCGACCGTGGCCCGGATGCGGTCGGTGCGGGCTGGGCCTGGATGTCGATCGGGAGCATCAGCACGACCGGACGGCGCTCGGTGTGCGCACGGTGAAGCGCCCGCAGCGCGTCGTGCGCCGCGGTGACGGGGCCGTGTATCCGCTCGGCCGCCGCGCCGACCGATTCGACGAGGCCGTGCTGATCGATCCGGAAGTTGGAGGTCAGCGCGGCGGCCGGCGACTCGCCCGCCAGGACGAGCAGCGGCGTCCGGCTCTTGGCCGCCTCGGCCAGCCCGGTCAGCGTGTTGGTCAGCCCCGGACCCTGATGCACGCTGCAGATGCCGGTCCGGCCCGTCGTCCGCGCGTACCCGTCGGCCATGGCGACGGCGCCGCCCTCGTGGCGCGCGTGGTGAAAGCGGAGACCGCTGCGGCACAGCGCGTTGGTCACCACGAGGTTGCCGCTGCCCAGGACCCCGAACGCGTGCTCGGCGTCGGTGCGGGCGCCGAGCGCCTCGCCCACGAGGTCCGCGACGGTTGTCTCCGGCGAGGGTCTGCTCACAGCCAGCGTGATCGTAGTGGGGCGCGACGTTCCGGCGCGACCCACTGGTCGCCCCTGAAAGCGGTGAATGAACCTCACGTCGTCGCCCGCGCGTGATCCGTACTGTGACGGCCGTGGTTTCGGTCGACGCCGGTATGCCCGCGATCAGCGTCAGCGATCTGAGCAAGTCGTTCGGCGACGTGCTCGCCCTTGACTCCGTCTCCTTGGAGGTGGCGAGCGCAACCGTGCTCGGCCTGCTGGGGCCCAACGGCGCAGGCAAGACGACGATCGTGCGGGTGCTGACGACGCTGCTGAAGGCCGACAGCGGCGAGGCCCGCGTCGTCGGGCTGGACGTCGTGCGCGACCAGGTGGAGCTGCGCTCGAAGATCGGGCTGGCCGGCCAGTATGCCGCGGTCGACGAGAACCTCACCGGCCTTGAGAACCTGACCATGGTCGGGCGGCTCTACGGCATGCCCCGGGCGGCGGCCAAGGCGCGCGGCCAGGAGCTGCTGCAGCGCTTTGACCTGGTCGAGGCGGCGGGGCGCACGGTGAAGACCTACTCGGGCGGGATGCGCCGGCGGCTCGACCTCGGCGCGGCGCTCGTGGCCAAGCCGCCCGTGCTGTTCCTCGACGAGCCGACGACAGGGCTTGATCCCCGCAGCCGGCTGAGCCTGTGGGAGGTGATCGAGGATCTCGTCGCCGAGGGCACGACCGTGCTGCTGACCACGCAGTACCTCGACGAGGCCGACCGTCTGGCCGACCGGATCGCGGTGATCGATCACGGGCGGCTGATCGCGGAGGGGACCTCGGATCAGCTCAAGGACCGGGTCGGC
>DATCPD010000146.1:0-2919 GCA_036564325.1 Solirubrobacteraceae bacterium
AGGCGAGCAGACCCGCTCCAGCCTCCGATGCCCGTTGCGCCAGCGCGATCGTCCGCTCCACGTTGAAAGCCGGCTCGGCGACCTTGACCGTCGGGACCGCCGCGGCTACGCGCACGAACCCGTGGCTATAGAGAGAGGGAAAGGAAGTCACGTGATTTCCAGGTGCTTTCGCAATGAGTGTGCCGATGCTGTCCGGACCGGGTAAAGACGAATCATGGCTGGTGAACCGGATTCTGCCCGAACTGGGCCTGCCCTCTCCGAAGTGGTCGAGGAACTGATCGCCCGAGGCGAAGCCGACGGGCGACGTTGCGTGGACCTCTCGGAGCTCAGCGAGGTCGTCCACGAGTCACAGCTCGACGATGATGATGTGCAAGCCGTCCAGGACATACTGGAGGAGCGCGGACTAGATGTCCGCGACGATTGCGGCCGCGATCACGTCGAGCAGACGACCTACTTCAACGATGATCTCGCCGGGCGGACGACCGATGCGATGGCGCTGTTCCTGCAGGAGGTCAGGCGCTACCCGCTGCTGAGCCGGGAAGAGGAAGCGGAACTGGCGCAACGGATCGAACGGGGCGACCTCGAGGCGAAGGCGCGCCTGGTCAACTCGAACCTCCGGCTCGTGATCTCCAACGCGCGCAAGTACCAGGGCCACGACCTGCCGCTGCTGGACCTGATCCAGGAGGGGATTCTCGGGCTGATCCGCGCGGCGGAGAAGTTCGACCACCGCAAGGGGTTCAAGTTCTCGACCTACGCAACGTTCTGGATCAGGCAGGCGATCCAGCGGGCGCTGGACAACCGCGCCCGCACGATCCGGATCCCGGTCCACCTCGGCCAGCGCGAGCGGAAGATCCGGCGGGCGGAGCGAGAGCTGGCCACGCAGCTGGGCCGCGAGCCCACCGAGGAGGAGGTGGCCGAGGCGGCCGAGCTGACGCCCGAGGAGGTACGGGAGACGCACGAGGCGGCACGGGTGGTGACCAGCCTCGACCGGCCGGTGGGCGAGCAGGACGAGACTTCGCTCGGGTCGCTGCTGGCCAGCGATGCCCGCGGGCCCGAGGAAGAGGTCGAGATCTCGCTGCGCGGCGACGCCCTCAGCCGAGCCCTCGACCGACTACCCGAGCGCGAAAGGGAAGTAGTAAGGCTTCGCTACGGCGTCGGCGGCAATAATCCGACGCCGCTCGTCGAGACCGGGCGGCGGCTGGGCATCTCCCAGGACGCGGTACGCAGGCTGGAGCGAAAGGCCCTGTCCGAGCTGGCGGAGAGCCGCGAGCTCGAGGGGCTGCTCCCGGCCGCCTGATCGCTCAGCTCATCACCACCACCGCTGACGCGTGAGTCGCGCCCTCCGGGTCGACGATCCAGCGCAGCACGCCATCTCGGAGCATCAGCTTGCGCCCCGGCTGCGAGGGGGTGCGGAACTCCATCTCGGCGTCGAGCGCCGAAGGCTCGTGGCCCTGCAGCAGAAATTCCTCCTCCAGGGGCTGCCAGTAGTTGGAGTTGTTGACGTGGCCGGCGAGGTCGCACTCGGTCGCCCGGAAAGTCCATTGAGAGCTCGCGGCATCCGCCGGAGCCGGGGGATGCCGTAGCCGCGCCGTGATCCGGCGTCCCATCGCCGCATCGCCGTAGAGGGCGATCTCCTCGTCGGCAAACGGCATCGGACGCCAGGTCTCCGGGTCGAGGTGAACCCAGAGGGCCACGGCCTCCACGCAGGGTTCGCCGCTGCCTTCCTCGGGCCTGATCGTGGTCCGGCGCTCGGCCCACATCCGGCCGATCCCGCTGCAGAACGTCCGCACCTCGAAATGCTCGGCGAACCGCGGAAACCGGAGAACCTGGATCCGCGTCCGTCGCACCACCCACACGGCGCTGCCGGCCACGCCCGCATCCTCGACGTCCGCGTAGGCGACGTCCTGGAGCCATCTCGCCAGCGCGTCGAGCCGGATCCGACCCGAGGGGGCGCAATCGGCCAGTCCGGGGCGCATGGTCATGGTGAACTCACGCGCGTCCGGCGGCGGTCCGACGAGATCGGTGAGCTTCGGCGCTGGCATCCCCGGCAATATCTCAGAGATCGGGCGCCGGTCGGCTCATCCGCCCGCCGCCTGCTGAGGGGTGTAGGCGGCGGGCAGGGATCGGCTCGCTCAGCCGGTCCGCGGTGGTGCGGGCGGTGGTGTAGGCCCAGCGCGTGGTGGTGAGCAGTCCCAGCACCAGCACGACGAGCCCGAGTCCGACGAGGATCCACCAGCCCGGGTGCGTGGCCGCGGCGAATCCGGGGCCGAGAGCGCCGCTGACGGCGCCCCCCGCGACCGCTCCGACGATCGCCACCCCCAGGGTCTGGCCGACCTGGCGGCTGGTCGAGGCCACCGCGGCGGCGACGCCGGCCTGGGAGGGGGGCATGCCCGACACCGCGGTGTTGGTGATCGGAGGATTGACGAGGCCGAACCCGAGCCCGAACACGACGTAGGCGGTGAGCAGATAGGCGTATGAGGTGGTGGGGGTCAGCTGCGTGAGCATCAGTGCGCTCGCGGTCAGCGCCGTGCCCGCCACGAGCAGCGACGGTCGTGCGCCGCGGCGGCCGACGAGGTGGCCGGAGAGCGGGCCGAACACCAGCGTCATCCCGGCCATCGGGAGCATGTAGAGCCCCGCGTGCAGCGGTGAGAGGCCACGGACATCCTGGAGATACAGCGTGTTCAGGAGTGGTAGTCTTAGCAACATGAACAAGACCACCACACAGGAGCCCACCGCTACTAGAACCCTCACGACCGCCGCCCGTCGCGCTATCGGGATCGTCCGCGTCAGCGAAACCGCAGGACGTGAAGGCGAACGTTTCCACAGTCCCGACATACAACGCGAACACATTCAACGCGACTGTGAGCAGCACGACCTCGCCATAGCAGAAATCATCGAAGAACTAGACGTGAGTGGTGG
>DATCPD010000220.1:0-13450 GCA_036564325.1 Solirubrobacteraceae bacterium
TGATCGGCTTGTGGGCGTGGAGGTTGACGAGGTTCCCGAAATGGATCTCACCGAGATAGATCCGATTGGAGAGCATGACTTGGACGCCGCGAGGCGATCGACCGATGCCATGCGACTTGAGCATCTTCCGAATCCCCGTCATGGACTCGCCCGCGGCCCGCATATCAAATACAAGCTGGACGATGGGGATCGTCTCGGGATCGGGTTCAAGCGTTCCGTTCTCCCGGCGGACGTATCCCAGGGGAACCCGTGACCACGGTGTCGCACCGCGGGCGACGGCTCGAGCCTGACCTTCTGCGCTTCGCTCTTTGATCGAACGTCTGTAGTACTCGCTCACAGCGCCCATCATTGTGCCCGAGAGCCATTGGCCGGCGCTGTCGTTTGTCACCCGTCCCACGTCCACGGCGAGCACCTGCCCGCCGGCTTGCTCTACCCGCTCGATGACTTCGGCCTGAGTGCTGAGCGAGCGGAATAGACGATCGAAGTAGGCGGCTGCGACCACATCGGCTTCGCCAGCTTCTATGGATGCAACGGCTGCGCTGAGTCCTGGGCGATTGGCGAGCGACCGACCGCCGCTGATGTCGAGCTCCTCGTGAACCGCGATAAGCGCCAAGCCGTCACGGGCGCAGACGGCCTCGATGCGGTCGCGCTGCTCCTCGGGGGAGACGAACCGTTCGCCTTCTCGGCCCTTTGTCTGACTGACGCGCACGATGCCGATGGCGCGGCGCTGGGGACTGGCATGATGCGGGGGACTTGGTTCTTGGAGGCTCATATGCATAAACGATACCACGTGACCACGTTCGGCTGCCAGATGAACGAGCACGACTCCGAGCGGATGAAGGGGATGCTCGAATCGCTCGGCTACACGGAGGCGCCGTCTCAGGACGAGGCAGACCTGATCCTGTTCAACACCTGCTCGATCCGCGAGAACGCGGACAACCGCCTGACCGCGTACCTCGGGCACGCCAAGCGCATCAAGCGTGAGCACCCCGAGCGGATCGTCGGCGTCGGCGGCTGCTGGGCGCAATCGATCAAGGAAGAGGTGTTCGCCCGGTTCCCGTTCGTCGACGTCGCCTTCGGACCGGGGCAGGTGCACAAGCTGGCCGAGTTCCTGACCAGCGACTCGATCACCGCCCAGGGCTTCTTCGAGTTCGAGGGGTTCACCGGGCACCTGCCGGCCAAGCGAGCGCGGGAGTTCCAGGGCTGGGTGCAGATCAGCGTCGGTTGCAACTGCGTCTGCTCGTATTGCATCGTTCCCTCCACCCGGGGGCGCGAGGTCAGCCGCGACCCGGGCGAGCTCGTGGGCGAGGTGGAGCGGCTCGCCGACGATGGGATCCGCGAGGTCACGCTGCTGGGGCAGAACGTCAACTCCTACGGCCGAGACCTGCCGCGCGACGGGCAGGCCACGTTCGCCGAGCTGCTGACGCGACTCGACGCGATCGATGGGATCGAGCGGATCCGCTACACGAGCCCGCACCCCAAGGACATGCGCGAGGACGTGATCCGTGCCCACGCCGAGCTGCCGGCGCTGTGCGAGCACATCCACCTGCCGCTGCAATCGGGATCGAGCGCCGTCCTCAAGCGCATGCGCCGCACCTACACCCGGGAGCGGTATCTCGACCGGGTCGCGATGATCCGCGAGCACGTTCCCGACTGCGCGCTGACCACCGACATCATCGTGGGCTTCCCGGGCGAGAGCGACGCCGACTTCGAGCAGACGCTGACCCTGGCCGAGGAGGTCGCCTACGACGGCGCGTTCACGTTCATCTACTCGCCGCGCCGGGGGACCGAGGCCGCCACGCTCCCCGATCAGGTGCCGCACGAACTCAAGGTGCAGCGGCTCGAGCGTCTCGTCGAGGTGATCCAGCGCCGCGCCCAGGAGCGCGCCCAGCGCTTCGTGGGCCGAACGCTGGAGGTCCTGGTCGAGGGTCCCTCGCGCACCGATCCGAACCGGCTCCGCGGCCGGTCACGTCACAACAAGGTGGTCAACTTCAGCGGCCCGGGCGCGGCGGGCGAGCTCGTCGAGGTCGAGGTCACCGCGGCGACCAGCCAGACACTCTCCGGCTATGCGTCGCGCAAGGCCGTCCGCCAGGCGCCCACCAGGCCCGCCACCGCCGCCCAGGCGATGATCACCGCCACCGCGACGCCGGTCGCCATGGTCACCGATTCGCGCGCGGCGGACACCGGCGAGAGCTGAACCAGCGCCGGGGTCAGAAGCCCGTCCCGGGCCGAGCCCAGCGAGCTGACGTTGAGCAGCAGATTGGTGGCGACGGTCTGCCAGCCGATCAGCCCGGTGAGCGTCATCGCTCGCGACCCGGTCAGCGAGCCCACTCCCACCGCCACCATCGCGAGGACCGCGTTGGCCAGCGCGATCCAGCCCGCCGAGCGAAGGATCAGCCCCACGGTCGGGACATCCAGCGATCCGGCGAACACGAACGCCGCGACGGCTGAAAGGGCGAACGCCACGGCCGAGAACGCGAGCGTCACGACGATCGCCGCCGGCGCCCGGACCCAGAACAGCGCCAGGCGCGAGCGGCCCGTCGCCACGAGGTCACGAAACACGCCGCTCGAGAGGTCGGCCGTTCCGGCCTCGGAGCCGATCAGGATCGCGCTGAGCGCCCCGAAGTACACGCCCAGCGCCGCCACCGCCTGTCCGAATCCGTGTGCGCCCCCCGCCGGCGCGTAGCGACTGGCGTCCGAGGCGTGCTGGATCGCCTTGTAACCGAAGACGAGAATCACGATGCCGACGGTCAGCAGCAGCGACAGCGTCATCAGCGCGCGGTTTCGCCGGAGCTTGAGCACCTCGGCGGCAATCATCTGACGGGCCACCACGGTCCTCATCCGGCGTCTCCGACCCGGGAGGTGATCTGCAGGAAGCGAGCCTCGAGCGACTCGTGCACCGGCGCGAGGCGGAACACGCTCACGCCCGCCCCGACGAGCCGCGCGTTGATCGCGGCCGCCCCGTCGGCGCCGACCAGCGTCACCCGGATCCCGTCGTCGGTGAGCACGGCACCGCCCACCGCCGGGTGACCATCGAGCAGCTCGAGCGCGAGGCGCGGATCGTCACAGCCGATGTCGAGCTCCACCGCATCGCTGCGCAGCAGATCGCCGATCGGTCCGGCCGCGATCACCCGGCCGCGGTCGATCACCGCGGCCGCGTCGCAGGTCTTCTCGACCTCGTCGAGCAGGTGGGAGGACAGGAACACCGTGCGACCCTCGCCGACCAGCTCCGCCACCATCGTCCGCAGTTCGAGGATTCCCGCGGGATCGAGACCGTTCATCGGCTCGTCGAGGATCAGCAGCTCGGGGTCGGCCAGCAGGCACCGCGCGACCCCGAGGCGCTGGCGCATCCCCTGCGAGTACGTGCGCACACGATCGCCGGCGCGGTCGCTGAGACCTACCCGGGCGAGCGCTCCGTCGATGCGGCGTCCCGCCTGCGGACCCCGTACCGCCGCGATCACGCGCAGGTTCTCGCGGCCGGTGAGGTGGGAGTGAAAGTGGGGTTCCTCCACGATCGCCCCCACCCGAGAGAGCACCTCCCCGCGTTCCTGGGGAAGCGGTCTTCCGCCGATGCGAATCGTTCCCGCCGAGGGGGCGGTCAACCCCAGCAGCATCCTGATCAAAGTCGTTTTGCCGGCTCCGTTATGGCCGAGGAAACCGTAGGCGCAGCCACGGGGCACGTTCAGATCCACCGCGCTCACCGCCTCGCGCTCGCCGAAGCGCTTGGTCAGTCCCCTGGTCTCGATGATGTCGGTTGCCACGCTGATGAAACGCACGCTACGGCAGACTGCGGCCGACGCGACCGGCGCCTATGCGAACATGTGTTCGTGCGCTGGAGCAACCTCAGTACCGAAGCCGACGAGCGCGCCCGGCTGCCCGGGTACCGGGACGGCGCCGTCGTGCGCCACTTCGAGGCGCCGGACGCGGTGCAGACGCGCTTCTACGAGGTGCAGGCGAAGTCGATCCTGAACAGGGTCCCTGAGGCGTCGCGGATGCCGTTTCGCTGGACGATCAATCCCTACCGCGGGTGCAGCCACGCGTGCGTGTACTGCTTCGCCCGGCCGACCCACAAGTACCTGGATTTCGACGCGGGGCGGGATTTCGAGCGCGAGATCGTGGTCAAGGTGAACGCGCCGGAGCGGCTCCGCGCAGAGCTCGCGCGCCCGTCCTGGCAGAAGGAGCACGTCGCGCTGGGCACCAACACCGACCCGTACCAGTGGGTGGAGGGCCGTTACCGGCTGATGCCTGGCATCTGGGAGGCGCTCCGAGACGCCGCCAATCCGTGCTCGGTCCTGACCAAGTCGCCGCTGCTGCTCCGGGATCTGCCCCTGATGAAGGAGATCGCGGCCCGGACGGAGTTCAGCGCGGCCCTGTCCATCCCGACGCTGGACGAGCGGGCCTGGCGAGCCACCGAGCCGCATACGCCGAATCCGCGTGCCCGGCTCGAGGCCGTGTCTGAATTGACCCGCGCGGGCATCAGGACCGGCGTGCTCGTGGCCCCGCTGATGCCGGGAATCAACGACGCGCCCGAGCAGGTGGCGCCCATCCTCGAGCAGGCCTCGCAAGCCGGCGCGGCATACATCACCGGGATCGCGCTCCACCTGCGCGGAGACGTCCGGGGCCTGTTCTTCGACTGGCTGAAGCACAACCGCCCCGATCTGGTGGCGCGGTACAAGCGGTTGTACGGCCGCGGAGCGTACGCCCCGATCGACGAGCGCAAGCGACTGGCTAGTCTTCTAAGGAGCCCCGGTCAGGAATCGGGACAGCGCATGCGGGGCACGTTCCTGCGGCCCGCCGAGCCCCCGCCGCCGGTGCAGGAGCCCGCCCAGACCAGCCTGTTTTGAGGAGATCTTGAGGCGAAGCTGCTGAAACTCTGGCGGCAGGTCGGTGATAGGTAACTGAGAGACATGAAAAATCGACTGAAAACACGCAAGGATCTTCACCTCGAGCGCATGTTCGAGACTCGCAGCGAGGCCTGGGAGAAGGTCGGGCTGGCGGTCAACGTCAGCCAGCGAGCCCTGCGCCGCGCCCAGCGCGAGGCGGCGGTGCTGCTGCCGCTGCTGATCGCCGTGCTCGTGCTCTACAACGAGCGTGACAATCTGCTCGGCCGGCGCACGGCCAACCATTGGCTGACGGCGATCCGGATCGTCACCGTGCTGGTGCTGCTCGTCATCGGGTGGGCGATGGCCCGCGATGTAGGCCGCGCGGCCGCGCCGACGTTCTTCCGGCGCATGGATCCGGCAACGGCCGGCACCGTGGGGTTCCTGATCCGGTTGACGACGCTCGGGATCACGATGCTGATCGCGCTGAACGTGGCGGGTATCGGTCCCCAGACGATCGCGGTCGGAGGTGCCTTCACCGCCGTGATCTTCGGTCTCGCCGCCCAGCAGACGCTCGGCAACCTGATCGCCGGCATGGTCCTGCTCAGCGCCCGGCCGTTCCGCGTCGGTGAGCGGGTGCGGCTGCAGGCCGGGGCGGTCGGCGGCACGATCGAGGGCGTGGTCAGCTCACTGGGGCTGCTCTACACCACGCTGGCCCGCGGCGAGGACCGCATCCAGATTCCCAACAACGTCGTGCTCAGCGCTGCGGTCGTGCCGCTGCGCGAGCCCGATTCGGTGGACGTGAGGGTGCGGTTGCGCTCCGGCATCCGTCCCAGCCACGTCCAGCAGATCCTCGATGATCAGATCTCCACGCCGACGCGCAACTCGGCCGTTGTGCTGCTCGAGGAGATCGACGGCGATGACGTCGTGGTCCGGGTTCAGGCCACCCCCGACCGCGCGATCGACGGAGCCCACCTGGCCGACGAGATCATCGCGGCGCTGGCCTCGGTGACCACCGAGCACGCGCTCAGCAGCAACTCCGACTAGCGCTGGCGCTCTAGTGCCGCTTGCCGGCCTGACCGGCGGCCAGATCGGTCGCGGTCTTCTCGCCGCCCAGGCGGCGGCTCACGGTGGCGGCGATCTGCGGCGCGAGTCCGCCGAACGCGGCTCCCACCCGGAGGCTGGCCGGAGCGACCTCGATCTCGGCCCGGTCGCGCTCGACCGCCTGCAGCACCGCGGAGGCCACGTCCTCCGGCGAGCGCGTGCCGACGCCGCGTGGCAGGTCGATCTTGGCCTCGGCGAACATGCCCGCCTCGCGGATGAAGCCCGGCAGCACGACTGACACGCCGACTCCCTCGGCCTGAAGATCCTGACGCAATCCCAGCGCGAACCCGCGCACACCGAACTTCGTCGCGGAGTAGATCGAGGACGCCGGCGACGCGACCTTGCCCGCCAGCGAGGAGATGAACACCATGTGCCCGCCGCGCCGCTGCACCATCCCCGGGGCGAACGCCCGGGCCAGCGCGATCGGCGCCCGCAGGTTGACCTCGATCATCCGGTCGATCTGTTCCTGGTCGAGCTCGAGCAGCAGTCCACTCGCGGGTAGGGCCGCGTTGGCCACGAGCACGTCCACGTCCCCGGCCTCCTGCACCAGGCGCTCGACCTGGTCTCGCTCAGCCAGATCGCATCCAAGCGCCCGGCCTCCGAGCTCGGTGGCCAGCGGCTCGAGCACATCCGCCCGGCGCCCGCTGAGCATCACGCTCGCGCCACGCGCCGCGAACGCCCGCGCGATCGCCTGCCCGATCCCGCCCGTCGCTCCCGTGATGAGGACTCGCCCGCTGGTCAGATTCATGGCAGCGGCAGTCTATAGCGGCGAGCGCGCCGCGATACTGCGGCCATGGACCGCCCGGACGTGATCGCCCTGTTCGGCCCCACCGGAGTGGGAAAGACCGCCGTCGCGCTCGCGCTGGCGCGCCGGCTGCGCGAACTGGGCGAGCGGCCGGTGGCCGTCTCTGCCGACGCACTCCAGGTCTACGCCGGCCTGGAGATCATCACCGGGGCGGCGGGTGCCGGCGAGCGAGCGCAGCTGGAGCACCGGCTGATCTCGTTTCTGCCCGTCGACGCCCGGTTCAGCGCCGGCCAGTACGCCGAGCTCGCCCACGCCGAGATCGACACCCTGCTGGCCGAGGGAGGGCGCCCGATCGTGGTCGGCGGTACCGGCCTGTACCTGCGCGCGGCGCTGACCGAGCTGAGCCTGCGCCCGCCGCCGGCCGAGGGCGTGCGCGAGCGCTGGCTGGCCGAGCTCGAGCAGCGCGGACCAGCGGCACTCCACGCCGTGCTGGCCCGCCGCGCCCCCTGGGCGGCGGCGGAGATCGAGCCCGGCGACCGCCAGCGGGTGGTGCGGGCGCTGGAGCTGTTCGACGCAGGCGAGCTCGAGCCCCCCGGAGCGGAGTCCGAGCTGTGGACCGGCAGCGTCCGCCGGCCGACGCTCCTGATCGGTCTGGTGATGGAGCGCGAGCGGCTGTACGCGAGGATTGACGCGCGCGTCGACGCGATGATCGACGCCGGCGCGCGCGAGGAGGTGCAGCGGGCCAACGCCGGCGGCGCCTCCGGCACGGCACGGAAGGCCCTCGGCTTCGAGGAGCTGCTGGCCGGTGACGTCGACGGGATGAAGCGGAGAACGCGCAACTATGCCCGCCGCCAGCTCACCTGGATGCGCAAGCTGGCGCAAGCGACCACGATCGACGTCACCGACCGCTCGCCGGAGGCCGTGGCCGAAGAGGCGCTCACCCTGTGGCTCGGCGGCGCACCTAAGGCAGCGGCGTGAACGGGTACATCACCACCGCCGCGGCGAGCACCGCCACGCCCCAGACCGCGACCAGCCTGCGCTGCCGCCGGGCGAGCGCAGGCAACACACGCGCCCCCGCCAGATATAGGCCTGGCATCACCGTGACCATGTAATACAGGTAGCTCGTGCGGCCCAACAGGAGGCTGAGGAGCACGAAGGGAACGAACGTTCCGAGAAACCACGCCACTGCGAGCGCCGCGGCCCGGTCAATGCGCACGTGCCCCGCGGCCCACACCAGCGCCGGCAGGGCCAGCAGCAGGATCGGCGGACTGATCATGCCCAGGAAGTGCACGGGCGGGTGGATCCCGCCAAGGCCGGGCGCCGGCCGCGACGGATCGATGTTCAGGTAGACGATCGGCTTCAGGTCGATCAACCAACCCCACGGATAGGAGGCGATGCCGGTCGGGCCGTGCGGGCTCGTCTGCTGCGAGGCATAGCTCAGCATGTGCCCGAGATGCCCGAGCGGGCCGCCGCCCACGCGCTTTCCCGCACTCGCGTCGTACGGAGGCGCGATCCGGTCCATCAGCGCCAGCAGGCCGAATCCGACCGCCCCGGCGACGGCGACACAGCCCGTCAGGCGGGCGAGCGTGCCCCGCCAGGCTCCGCGCGTCCTCGTCAGCAGGAGCAGCCCCTCGTACACCGCCAGCACACCCACGGCATATGGCGCCACGAGCTTGAAGCACGCTCCGATCCCCAGCACGACCCCGGCCGCCACCGGCCGCCCCCGCAGATACAGGACGACGCTCCACAGCATCGCGGCCAGTACGTATATGTCGAGCGTGGCGATCCGTCCGTGCAGGAGCAGCAGGTTGTCGGCACTCATCAGCGCTGCGGCGCTCAGGGCAACCCACTCGTCGCCGCCGGCGGCGCGGACGAGCGCGAACATCCCCAGGAGCGCGAGCGTCCCGGCGAGGATGCTGCCCAGCCTCCAGGCCAGCGGCCCGTCGCCCAGCAGCTCGATCGAGCCCGCGATCACGAGCTTGGCCAGCTGCGGATGCTCGGAGTTGGGGTCCTCGCCGAGCGGCGCGTGGGCGTACCGCTGCCCGGCGGGCGGAGCGAGGCCGGCGATCACGCGCGCGGCGTTGACGTAGTAGGCCTCGTCGAACACCAGCACGTGGTCCGCCGCGGTCCGGCACGGGGCCCGGCAAGGCTGTTCGAGCCAAGCCAGGCGGGCGCCCAGCGACAGCACGGTGATCGCCAGCAACAGCCTGATCGGCGTAGAGGTACGGCGCAAGCGCTCGGCCATGCTGGCGCGACGGTACCTACACTGCGGGCGCGTGGACTTCGAGAAGTGGCAGGCCCTGGGCAACGACTACCTGATCGTGGAGACCGCTGAGCTCCCGTTCACACTGACCCCCGCCCGGATCCAGGCGATCTGCGCGCCCCACACCGGCGTGTCCGCGGACGGGATCCTGCTGCTGTCCGCGCCGGACGACGGCCGCTCGCTGGCGCAGCTGCGCATCTTCAACCCCGACGGCTCGGAGGCTGAGCTGTCGGGCAACGGGGCGCGGGAGGCGATCCTCTACCTGCGCGCTCGCGGCTGGACCGACGAGGACGAGTTCTCGCTGCAGACCGCAGCCGGGAGGATCCATGCCCGGATCACCTCAGCCGACACCTGCACGGTGGAGATGGGACGGGCCCGCGTGCGCAGCGACGAATACCCGGGAGGCGCCGAGGATGGGCGGGGAGAGCTGCAGGCCGCCGGGAACACCTGGAGCTTTCAGCACGTCCAGGTCGGCAATCCGCAATGCGCGATCGCGGTGGCCACCGAGGCAGAGCTGCTGGCCCTTGACCTGCCCGCGATCGGACCGTCGATCGAGCATCACGAGAATTTCCCCAACCGCACCAATGTCTCCTGGTTCACCGAGCTCGGTCCGGGAGGGATCCGGGCACGGATCTTCGAGCGCGGGGTGGGGGAGACATCGGCCAGCGGAACCGGCGCCACGGGCGCCGCCGTAGCCCATGTGCTGGCCGGCGGCACCTCGCCCGTCAACGTTGCCCTCGACGGCGGCGCGCTCGAGGTGCAGGTGAGCGACGAACTTCACATCAACCTGACCGGGTGGGCCGTCCCCGTTTTTCGCGGCTCGCTCAGCGACCAGTTCACAAAGGAGCTGCATGCGATCGAGTAGGCGCCTGGAGAAGATTCCGCCGTATCTGTTCGCCGAGCTCGAGCGCAAGATCGCCCTCAAACGAGCGGAGGGCGTGGATGTCATCAGTCTCGGCATCGGCGACCCGGATACGCCGACCTACGCGCCGATCGTGGCAGCCGCGCAGTCAGCCGTGGCCGACCCCAGCACGCACACCTATCCATCCAATCGCGGACGCCCGGAGTTCCGCGAGGCCGTGGCCGCGTTCTACGCACGCAGGTTCGGCGTCACGCTGGACCCGGACACCGAGGTGATGCCGGCGATCGGCGCCAAGGAGTGCATCTTCAACCTGAATCTGGCCTTCCTGGATCCCGGTGACGTGGCGCTGGCCGCCGACCCCGGCTACCCCGTCTACACCGGCGGGCCGCTGCTGACCGGTGGCGAGCCTGTGCTGATGCCGCTGCTGCCAGACCTCGGCTTCGGGTTCGACCTGTCGGCGATCGCGCCGGCGGATCTGGAGCGGGCTCGGCTGCTGTTCTTCAATTACCCCAACAACCCCACCGGCGCGGTGGCGCCCGACGGTTTGTTCGAGGACGTCGTCGCGCTGGCGGCCGCGCACGACATCCTCGCCGTGCACGACAACGCCTACAGCGAGACGACCTATGACGGGTACGTCGCCCCTTCGTTCCTGGCCACGCCAGGAGCCAAGGAGGTCGGTGTCGAGGTGTTCTCGCTGTCGAAGGGCTACAACATGACCGGCTGGCGGTGCGCCGCGATCGTCGGCAATGCCGAGGCGATCGCGCACTACTGGCGGCTCAAGTCGAACATCGATTCGGGTCTGTTCGACGCCGTACAGCTGGCGGGGGCGGCGGCGCTGGCCCCGGAGCTCGACGACGAGGTGCGGAAGATGAACGCGGTCTACGCCCGGCGGCGGGATTTGGTGTGTGCCGCGCTCGCGCAGGCCGGCGTGCAAGTCACCCCGCCGAAGGGCACGATCTACGTGTGGGCGCCGATCCCCGAGGGCTTCGATTCCGCGGCCGCGTACTGCGAGCACGTACTCGAGCGGACCGGCGTGGTGATCTCCCCCGGCGGCGCCTACGGACGCAGTGGGGAGGGCTTCTTCCGCATCTCCCTGACCACGCCGGACGACCGCCTGGTCGAAGCGGTTGAGCGAATCCGGGGGCTGTGAGCTCCCGGCGCATCCTGCTGCTTATCGCCGGTGCCGCATGCACCGTGGCGCTCGCCGCCTGCGGCAGCTTCGACTCTGCCTCCTCCGGCGAGAACCTGATCAAGACCTACGTCTCGAAGTTCGGGCGCGGCAAGATCGCCCTCAGCGTCGCCACCTGCCCCAGCGGCGTTGCCCAAAAGCCCGGCGGCAGCTTCAGCTGCCAGGTCGTCGTCCACGAGCTGAAGACCCGGATCCAGCACACCGGAACTATCACCATCCACATGCTCGCCGGCAACAAGGTCTCGATCGACGGTTCCCGAGACGTGCACATCCGCTGAGTACGCAGGGCTACCATGGGAGTGTGGAGAGATCACGTAACGGCGAACCGCAACAGGGTCGCGCACGTCAGCGTGCGTACCTGATCGCCGCCCTGCCCGACGGCGACGAGCAGCAGCTGGCGGAGCTCCGGGAGCTGCTGAGGACCGCCGGTGTCGCCGGAGTCGGCGCCCTCGTGCAGCGACGCGAGCAACCGCATCCCAACACCTATCTCGGGGCGGGGAAGCTACAGGAGCTGAAGGCCGATCTCGCTCGGGTGGACGCGAACCTGGTGGCCTGCGATGACGAGCTCTCGCCCCGGCAGGAGCGGAACCTCGAGGCTGCGCTCGGCTTGCCGGTGATCGACCGCACGGCGATCATCCTGGACATCTTCGCCGCGCACGCTCACAGCGCGGAGGGCAAGCTCCAGGTCGAGCTGGCCCAGCTCGAGTACAACCTGGCGCGGATGCGCGGCCTGTGGTCTCACCTCGAACGTCTCGGCGCCGGCCGGATCGACGGCGGCATCGGTACCCGCGGACCGGGGGAGACGCAGATCGAGACCGACCGACGGCTGGCCCGCGACCGGATCTCCGCGTTGAAGCGAAAGTTGGCGCAGGTTCGCTCCAGCCGCTCGGTGATGAGGGCCGAGCGCGAGCGTGGAGAGCTTCCGTCGGTGGCCCTGGCCGGCTACACCAACGCCGGCAAGTCGACGCTCCTGAACGCCCTGACCGGCGCCGAGGCCGGCGTCCGCGATCGCCTGTTTCACACCCTCGACCCGACGACCCGCGTGATGCGCGCCGGCGGGCGCGACTACCTGCTCACCGACACGGTCGGCTTCATCCGCAAGCTGCCCCACCAGCTGGTGGAGGCGTTTGGCGCCACCCTCGAGGAGACTCGGCTGGCCGGTCTGATCCTCCACGTCGTCGACGCGGCGGCACCGGAGGACGAGCTGACCGAGATGACGCGCGCGGTGGACGAGGTGCTGCATGACATCGACGCCGAGGAGGCGCCGCGAATCCTGGTCCTGGGCAAAGCTGACCTGATCGACGACGACCGTCGGACCGAGCTCGGCCATCGCCATCCCGACGCGATCCTCGTTTCCGCTGTCACCGGAGAGGGTCTCGACACGCTGACCGAGCGGATCGAAGAGGAGTTCGCCCGCACGCTGCACAGCGTCGAGCTGCTGATCCCCTATGAGGACGGTGGCCGGCTGGCCGAACTGCATCACATCGCCGGCGACCTCGAGCGCCACGAAACCCCGGACGGCGTCCGGGTGCTGGCCCGGCTGCCGGCCACGGTGGCCGCGCGCTACCAGCCGTTCGCGCTCGGTTCCCGCCCGGCATGAGCGATCCCCTACCGGTCTGCCGGCTTGATCCGCGCGCCAAGCTCCCGACCCGGGCGTATCCCGACGACGCAGGCCTCGACCTCCACGCGCTCGAGGATGCGGAGCTGGGGCCGGGCGAGCGTGCGAGCGTGCGCACTGGAATCGCCGTCGCGATTCCCGCGGGCCAGGCCGGCCTCGTCCTTCCACGCTCGGGACTGGCGGTGCGCCATGGGATCGCGCTGGTCAACGCACCGGGGCTGATCGACGCCGGCTACCGCGGCGAGGTCCTGGTGCTGCTGCTCAACACCGACCGGCAGGCGTCGTTCAGGCTGGCGGGGGGGGAGCGGATCGCGCAGCTCGTGCTCGTGCGCGTCGAGACCCCGGGTGTGCAGGAGGTGGGCGAGCTCGTTGTCTCACAGCGCGGAGCCGGCGGATTCGGCTCGAGCGGAGCCTAACCCGACGCGACCAACCCCCGCGACTGCAGGAACTGCTTGGCCACCGCGGCCGGGTCCTGATGCGCCACATCCACGGCGTCGTTCAGCCGGCGCATCACCGTCGTGCTCAGCGTCGCGTCGACGCGATCGATCGTCGCGGTGAACGCCGGTCCCTCGGCCAGCAACGCGCGGGCCGAGACGACGGGTACGATGTTGCCCCAGCCGAAAACCCGTTCTGGATCGCGCAGCAGCACGTACTTGCCGCTCGTCAGCTGACCGTCGGTCGTGTTCACCTCGGCCGCCTGCACGACGCCCTGATCGAGCGCCTGGTACTGGGTGCCGACGCCGAGGGGGCTGAACGTCGCCGGGGTGAATCCGTACGCCAGCTCGATCGCCGGCAGTCCGGCAGGGTCCTGCTGGAACTGCGGCGGGCCGCCGAGCGTCAGTGTCGCGC
>DATCPD010000236.1:0-4868 GCA_036564325.1 Solirubrobacteraceae bacterium
TCAGCACGCCGAGCTCGACGAGCAGCGGCTCCTGGGCGTTCGGAATGATGCTCAGTCGCTCGAGCGGGTCGCTCGTGTCGAGCCCGCCGGCGGAGTTCGTGATTGCCAACGTGACGTGGTAGGACTGGGTGGCGCTCAGCGGTTCCACCCCGACGACCCCCACGTTCCCGACCGCGCCCCGCAAGCCTGCGCCCACCGGGCTGCTGGAGCCGCTTCCACCGGTGCCGCTCGGGCTCGTCCCGCCCGTCGTCGTACTCGTACTCGTACTCGTGGTCGTGGTCCCGGTCGTTGGCGTCGTGGCAGGCTTGGTTGCCGCCTGGGGGGTGCTCGCCACCTTCGCCGCGGCCTTCTGCTTGGGCTGGGCGAACGGATCCCGCGCGTGTCCGGTGAGCCGCGAGTGCAGCGGCACGGTCCTGACGCTGACCGCCGGGACTGCTGTGCCCGGGTTCGTCGTCGCCGCGAGCGGAGGCGAAACCGGCGCCGGCGTCGCCGCGCGGCCGGACTTCGAGAGCAGTACGGGCACCGCGACGAGCGCCACGACCATGGCCAGGGCGACCGGCCACAGCTTGCGTTCGCGCAGGTCGCGCAGGATTGAGTCGAAGATGCTCATTTCACCGGAATGGCGATGGTCGCCGGGGCCGCAGGGACAGGGGAACTTGATCCGGAGACCGGCTGGGAGGCCGCCGGCGCGGCGGGTCCGGCCGCCGTGGCGCCGTTCAGCACGCCCTGCGACGTCGGCACGAGGTAGGTCGTCGCGGACACTGAGGCGGTGATCTGCGGGAACCCGCTCGGACCGGCGCCCAGGCTGATGGCGTTCAGCGACATCAGGCGGCCGCTCACCGATACGCGAGCGTTACTCGCGACCACGAATCGCTCGAGCCGCCCGAGGAAGTCGGAGAGGTGGAAGAAATTGCCGCGGAAGGTGAACGTGAACGGCTCAACCGGGAAGCCCGCGGGCCCAACGGTCGCCCCGGGCGGCAGCGCGGCCGTCGCCGCCTGGGCCGCGGACGCGGATGCCACCGCGGGCGCTGCCACGCCGCCGGGGTTGAGCGTGAGGTTCCGGAAGTCAACGCGCGCGGCGTCCGCGGCGCTCTGCACCTGGTAGATCAGCGAGGGCACGTTGTCGTCCGAGGGCACCGCCTCGCCCAACCGTGCCAGCGTGGTGTAGCTGCTGGCAAACGTGCTTCGCGCGGCCTCACCGGCGGCGACCTGCGCGCGGGCGGCATCGAGCTGCGACTGCGCGGCCGTGACCTGAGCACCCAGCTTCGAGGCCTGGCTGCGCTTGGGGCCGAGCACCAGCAGCCAGGAACCGGCGACTGCCGCCAGGATGCAGACGATCACGAGGACCTTACGATCACGCGCGGTCATTTCGTGCCACCGGTGGGGCTGGCGGTGCTGACCGGTTGCGTCCCGCTCGGGGTGGCGCTCGGAGTCGGCGTAGCCGCGGGGGTCGATGGGGTCGCCTGCGTTGCGGGGGTCGTCTGCGTCGCGGCGCTCGCCAACGGGGCAGCGCCGGGGACCGCGGTCACCGGGCTCCCCGGCAGGGGCGCGAAGAAGACGACGAGATCAAACGTCGGCGCGTTCTGCCCGCAGCCGGCTGCCGCTGCGGAACCCGATGTCGCCACGGCGGCGCCGGTCTGGCCGCCGTCCTGCTTCACCGAGCTCGCCAGCGTGACGCGCTGGACGCCGTTGATCAGCCGCAGCCTCGACATCAGGCGGGCCACGTCGTCCTGGGTCTGCGTGCAGCCCTGCAGCTCGAACGCGGGCGCTGCGATGTCGCCGCGCAGCGAACTCGAGCTGGCGGTGCCGCCCGCGCCGGAGACTCCTGCTCCGGGGGCGACGGTGCCGGTCAGCGACTGAAAGGAGGCGTTGGCAGGAATGACCTTCGACAGGTCGGCGAGCGCCGCGTGCCAGTCGAAGCGGCTCGACGCGATCTGACGAACGGTGTCGACCCTCGCCTGCGCGAGCTTGACGAACGCCGCGTAGTTCGCCAGGCGGCTGGCCTGCGCCTGCACCTGGGTGACCTGGCCCTGCAGCGTCGCGAGCTTGGCCTGTCGGTCGGAGATCGTGTTCGAGGTCAGGACGTAGACGGACACGAACAGAACGGCTGCGCCAAGAACCCCGATCACCGCGGTTCCGGGACCGAGGCCCAGGCTGAGCCGCATCCCTCCGGCGCTTCGTGCGTCGCCGGGGATCAGGTTTACGGCTCTCATGCCGGAACCTCGTTGACGGTCAGTCCGGCGGCGACGGCGAGGTGACCGGGATCGGCGACCCCGTAGCCTCCGGCCCGCCCCTCGGCCGGGAGTCCAACCTCCAGCGGGAGACCTATCTCCTGGCCCAGCTGCTCCGAGAAGCCGGAGATCGAGACCGCCGGTCCCGTGAGAACCGCGCTGACCACGTCCGCAGAACCGTCCTGGGTCCGGTGGAAGTCAAGCGAGTTGCGAATCTCGTCGGCGACCCGGCGGACGCCGTCGCTGAGCACGCTTCGCGCCTCGACGACGATCTCGGGCTCTCCGTCGACATCGTCGATCGGCGTCTCGAGGCCCACGTGCTTCAACCAGGAGCGGGCGTGCTCAAGCGTCAGCCCGCGCCGCTCGGCGAGCTCGGTGGCCATCATCTCGGTTCCGGTGGGGACGACCCGGGTGAAGAAGCAATTGGTCGAGCTGGCAACCGCGAGGTTCGTCATCCCGCCGACGCTGACGTACAACGTCGGCTCGGTCCGCCCGGGACGATGGAGGGCGCGGATCATCGCGAAGGCCGACAGGTCGATGCCCTGCGCCCGCAGACCGGCCCGCCGGGTCACCTCCAGCAGCGACTCGATCATGTCCCGCCGAGCGGCGACGAGAACGACACGGGTCCGGGATCCCTCTGCGGTCTCGACCGGCCCCACGACGTGGTGCTGCAGGACGGCCTGGTCCAGCGGCATCGGAATATGGTCCTGAGCCTGGAAGCGCACGGCGGAGGCGATCTGCTTCTCGTCCTTCATCGGCGGCAGATCGACCGTTCGCATCACGATCTTCTGGTTGGCGACCCCGAGGCGCACCTGCCGTCCGAGCTTGTGCTCGGAGAAGAGCTGACGCAGCGCGCCGGCGAGTGCCTCGACGTCGGCGACCTCGCCGTCCTTCACGACCCCGGGCGGCAGCGGCGCGGTGGCGGCACGATCCACGGACACCTGGCCGGCGCGTGCTTCCACGGCCGCCACGTATCCCGGTTCGATGTCCACCCCAACAACGGTTTTTGCTGCGTTGAATCGCATGAGCACTAAAGACCTTTTCGGCGGTTTTGCAAAACAAGTTGAGCGGCCGTCCAGTTCCTCGTGGACGGGCCCGGAATACCAGGGGCGGTCAGCCGACCGAGTGCAGGTACAGGTGAACGAGCGCGGGACCCGCGAACAGCGCGACGATCCCCCCGAGCGCGAGAAACGGGCCGAACGGGATCGCCGTCTTGCGTCCTCGAGCGACCCCGAGCCGGGCCATCAACGCCGCCCCGAGCAGCGCCCCGGTCAGGACTCCCACGAGTACCGCCACGGCCACCGACCTTCCCAGGAACAGGCCGAGCACGGCCGCCAGCTTGACGTCCCCCATCCCCATGCCCTGCGGGTAGGCGAGCGCAAACACGAGCAGAAAGCCGCCGGCGGCGGCGCCTGCGATCAGCTGCTCAGGGACCTTGCCCGGGGCGAGAGCAAGCCCGATCGCGACGGCGGCGATCGCCGCCGGCAGCGTGATCTTGTTGGGGATGATCCGACGGTCGAAATCGATCAGGGCAACTGGCACGAGCACCGCCACCAGGACCAGTCCCAGGGCGATGTCACTGGCGGAATGTTTGATCAGCACCGTGGCGACGGCAAACGCGGCGGTCAGCGCCTCGACCAGCGGGTAGCGAGCCGAGATCGGCGTCCGGCATGACCGGCAATGCCCCCTCAGCAGTAACCACCCGAACACCGGGACATTGTCGTACGGCTTGATTGGTACGCCACAGCTCGGGCAATACGAGCCGGGGAGCACCAGCGACTCGCCCAGGGGAAGCCGGTATACGACCACATTCAGGAACGAACCGACGATCAGCCCGCCGACCAACGCCAGCACGAGCTGCGCGGCCACCATCTACGCCCCCTGCGCAGTCGCGGCCGGAGCGATCGGGCTGAATTCGCCGATCTGATGGTGCGCGCGGGCATGCACGACGCGCCGAGCGAGATAGCACCCGAGAATCACCGTCCAGGAGATCGAGAGGGCACTGAGAACGGCCGGGGTCAGATGGACCCCGCCGCCCGCGTTGAGCGCGACCGATCCCCGGTTCAGGAGCGCCCCGGCGCCCAGCGCCAGAGCCGTCGCCAGCGGCAGTCGGCCCAGCTCAACCGCTTCCCACGCGGCCAGCGGGATCAGCAGCGCGACGAAGTTGTACTGGAGTGGATCGGGATCGGTGAGGCAGCGCGCGAGTCCGCACAGCGCCAGGAGCGCCAGCGGGTCGATGCGGGCGCGGCGATCACCGCTTCTGGACCAGTACAGCCATACGCTACCAAGCGCGATCACGAGGCCGAACGCCGCGGCCGCCGAGCGCGTGAGCCCAAACGGCAACAGGTGTGCGGTGGGCGCAAAGGCGGCGTGCGCAGGGATCGAGAGCGGAGAGCCCAGCGGCCACCAGAGGCTGAACGGGTCGGCGAAGCCGATCCCGCCGACGGCCGAATCCGCACGGGCGAACGCCGCGGGATCGGCGAGCGGCAGCGTCGCCGATAGAACGAGCGCCAGCGCTCCGGCCTTGATGGCGGTCGCGACCCTGCGGCCCGGGAGGGCCAGCAGGACGCACGGTGCGGCGAGCAGCGCCCATTGCTTGGTACCGACCGCAAGTCCGAGCAGCAGCCAGCTCCAGCC
>DATCPD010000270.1:0-11694 GCA_036564325.1 Solirubrobacteraceae bacterium
GTCGACGGCAGCGCGCTGGCGTCGAGATGCAGGCGCAGGGCACTAGGCCCGACCGTCGCCTTGGCGGCTTGGAGCTCGGCCTGCTGGACCTCGTCGGGCGTGGGCTCGAAGCGGTCCACCTGCTGGGCGATGACGCAGGTCTTCTCACGGTCCTTGTGGTCGACGCGGCCGCGGACGAGGACGATCGAGTCGGTCCCGAGCGCCTCTTCGTGGGAGGCCAGGGCCTTTCCGAACACGATGATCTCGACGGAGCCCTCGAGGTCGTCGAGGGTCGCGAACATCATCGGGTCGCCCTTCTTGGTCCGGATTCGCTTCGACTGGGTGATCATCCCTCCGACGGTCACCCAGTCCCCGTCCCGGCGATCGGAGAGCGCGGCGAGGGAGCAGTCGACCTTGGCCTGGAGAGCGGCGCCCACCTCCTTCAGCGGGTGGGCGGAGATGAACAGGCCGATCGCCTCCTTCTCGGCCGCCAGCAGGTCGGCGCGCTCGAACTCCACGCTGGGGATCGGCGCGTGGCTGGGGGTGGAAAACGCGGTCGCTGCCGCGCCGGCGCCACCCAGGTCCATGCCGAGGTCGAAGATCGAGCCCTGGCCGATCTGCGCGTCCTGCTGGGACTTCTGACCTGCGCCCTGGGCCTGCTCGAGCACCGACAGCATGCCCTTGCGCGAGGCGTTGGTCGAGCCGAACGCCCCGCACTTGATGAGCGCCTCGATCGCCTTCTTGTTGACGGCACGGCCGTCGACACGGGCGCAGAAGTCCCACAGATCGGTGAACGGACCGCCGTTTTCCCGGGCACGCTTGATCGCCTCCACCGCCTGGTAGCCCACGCCCTTGACGGCATCGAGGCCGAAGCGGATGTTGCAGTCGACGACCACGAACTCGTGGTCGGAGAGGTTGACGTCCGGCGCAAGGATCGAGATCCCCATCTGCTCGGCCTGCGCAACGAAGAACGGCACCCTGTCCTTGGTGTCCATCACCGAGGAGATCAGCGCCGCCATGTACTCGGCCGGGTAGTTCGCCTTCAGCCAGGCGGTGCGGTAGGCGATCAGCGCGTAGCAGGCCGAGTGCGACTTGTTGAACGAGTAGTCGGCCGAGCGCTCGTTCGTCGTCCACAGCTGCTCGATCACCGGCTCGGCGGTGCCCGACGCGCGGCAGCCGGCGAAGAACTCGGGCTTCAGCTTCGCCATCGCCTCGCGGTTCTTCTTGCCGATTGACTTGCGCAGGTCGTCCGCCTTCGCGCCGCTGAACCCCGCGATCTCCTTGGCGATCTGCATCGCCTGCTCCTGATAAACGACCACGCCGTGGGTCGACTCGAGGATCGCCCGCAACCGCTCGTCGGCGTAGGAGACCGTCTCGGGATTGTGCTTGCCCCGGGTGTAGGTGGGGATCTGCTCCATCGGTCCGGGGCGATAGAGGGCGTTCAGGGCGATCAGGTGCTCGAGCTCGCTCGGCCGGACCTTCTTCAGCGTCTCGCGCATCCCCTCGGACTCGAACTGGAACACGCCGACCGAGTCTCCGCGGGCCATCATCTCGTAGGTCTTGGCGTCGTCGAGCGGCAGGGTCGTCATGTCCGGCCGCGCTCCGCTCGAGCGCTCGATGATGTCCAGTGCGTCCTCGATCACGTCGAGGTTGCGCAGCCCGAGGAAGTCCATCTTCAGCAGCCCGAGCTGCTCGACCGGCTTCATCGAGAACTGGGTGACCGTGCGGAACACCCTGTCGCCGTTCTCGTCTGACCCGGCGTCGGCGATCTGCAGCGGGACGATGTCGGTCAGCGGCCGGTCGGCGATGACCACCGCGGCGGCGTGGATCGAAGAGTTGCGGACGATCCCCTCGAGCCCGACGGCGACGTCGACGATCTGCTTCGCAATCGGGTCCCGGTCGACCTCGGCGCGCAGCGGCTGGCCCTGCTTGAGGCAGTCCTCAAAGCTCGGTGAGCGGCCCATGATCGGATCCGGGATCAGCTTCGCGAGGCGATCGCCCGCTCCGTAGTCGTGCCCCAGCACTCGAGCCGCGTCGCGCGTCGCCGCGCGCGGGAACATCTTGCCGAAGGTGACGATCTGCGCGACCGACTCCTTGCCGTACTTCCCGGTCACATAGCGGATCACGCGCTCACGGCCCCGGACCGAGAAATCGATGTCGATGTCCGGCATCGACACCCGCTCAGGATTCAGGAACCGCTCGAACAGCAGGTCGTAGCGGAGCGGGTCTACGTCCGTGATCCGCAGGCAGTAGGCGACGATCGAGCCCGCGGCCGAGCCGCGGCCCGGGCCCACCGCGATGCCCGAGTCCTTGGCGTACTTGACGAAGTCCCAGACAATCAGGAAGTAGGCGTTGAAGCCCATCCGATCGATCACGCCGAGCTCGTAATCCGCGCGCTGCAATGCCTCGGCGGGCGGCGGCTCACCGTAGCGTTCGCGCAGGCCCTGCTCGACCAGCGAGCGCAGGTAGGTCCCCTCATCCATGTCCCCGGGAGCCGGATAGCTCGGAATCAGCTGGCGGCCGAGCTCAAGCTCGACGTCACAGCGCTCGGCGATCTCCAGCGTGGAGGCGATCGCCTCCGGCCACTCGTCGAACGCCTGGGCCATCTCGTCGCTCGAGCGAAGATAGAACTCATTGGTGTCGAAGCTGATCTTCGGCTGGGTGAGCGTGGACTTGGTCTGCACGCAGAGCAGCGCCGCATGGTGGTGGTAGTCCTCGCGCCGGAGGTAGTGGACGTCGCCGGTGCCCACCAGCGGACGTCCCAGCTCCCGCGCGATCCGGACCACGCCCTCGTTGACCTTGTCCTGAGCCGCCAGCCCGTTCTTCTGGACCTCGAAGTAGACATCCTCCGCCCCGAAGATGCCGATCAGATCCTCGGCGTGGGCGCGGGCATCGGCGGGACGATCGTCGAGCAGGTGCTGGCAGAACCGCGATTGGAGACACCCAGTCAGCGCGATCACGCCCTCGGCGTGAGCCGCCATCTGCGCGAGGTCGACCGACGGCCTCCCGCGCTGGTAGCCCTCGAGGAAGCCCGCGGAGGACAGCTTCACCAGGTTGCGGTAGCCGGTCGGCGTAGCCGCCACGAGCGTCAGGTGGAACCGATCGAGCTTGCCGGGCGCCCGCCGGGTGTGATCGTCGACGACGTAGATCTCGCAGCCGAGGATCGGCTTGATCCCGTGCTTCCGGGCCGCTGTGAAGAGCTCAACCGCCCCGTTCATCACGCCGTGATCGGTCAGGGCCAGGGCGGGCTGTTCGAACGATGCCGCCCGGGCCGCCAGAGCATCGATATTGCATGCCCCATCGAGCAGTGAGTACTCGGAGTGGACGTGAAGGTGGGCACAGGTGGGGCTCATGCGGACGGTTCGAGCATAGGTGGCGACGCGGACATTTTGGACCGCTCGGAATCCCCGGGAGGCGGTTTCAGCCGCTCTGTGCGCGCTCTATCCACCGCTGCAGCAGGGCCAGCGGGCGAGTCTCGCCCCGGACCTCCACGGCTCCTCCGTGCTCACCGGCCAACACCTGCAGCAGCCGCTCGTCGGCGCAGACGATTCTCGTCTGCGGCCCAACGCTGAGCCGGGTCTCGCTCACGGTCGGTCGCCTCCCGTCCCGGACGTGCAGCTGCGGCCCCGGGGACAGGCTCTCCGGCGCCTGAAACGCGACCGAGAAGCGCTCCCCCCGGGTCCAGGCGGGATCGACCATCATCGAGACCATCGTCAGGGCCAGCCAGGGATCGACCCGCACGCCGGCACCGACGAGGTCGCCCAGCGTGACGGGTGTCTGCACCAGGTCCAGGAGCGCCGACGCAGCCCGCCGATCGCCGGTGATCCGGACCCGCCGGCGGCCGAACCGCCGGCGCAACGACCCTGAGGCCACCAACGCGGCGAGGCTTGCGGGATCGCTCGAGAGCGCAAACTGCACCTCGTTCGTCGGGCGGGGTGCGTCCGTGAGCTCGATCGTGGCGGCGTGCTCGGGACGATCGACGCTGACCCGGACGCAGCCGAGGCCCTCGAGCACGAGGTCATAGGCGAGCGGCCGGGGCGAGACCAGGCCCTGGGCGGGGAGCAGCGCCAGCAGCAGCCGACCCGCCGTGCTGCGGTCACGCTCGGCCAGCGCAGCGAAGACATGGGCCAGCCACGGGCTCACGGACCCGGAGCGAAGCGCCTCGGCGGGCTGCCCGGGCACCTCTGCCTCCTGCACGGCCGCAGACTCGCGCAGACGGGACAGGGCGGCGTCCAGGCGGGCGGGATCCAGCTGCGGGGCAGCCGTCTCAGGCACTGACGGTGCCAGGGGATCATCGGCAGGACGCAGACGGTCGAGCTCCCCCCGCAGCTGCTCGATCGCGTCGTAGGCGGCGGCGCAGCGGGCCCCGTAGCTCTCGAGCCGGCGCTCGAGCTCACGCGCGCGGGTCTCCGCCGCCCCTCTGCGCTCGCGTTCGGCCTCGGTCAGAGAGCGCACCTCGACGAGCTCGGCGCGCAGCGCCGCCAGCGTCGCGGTCAGCGCTCGGCCGGGCGGTGGGCCGGTGGCGGCCGCCGGGCGGGCGAGCCGGCTGCGGAGCGCAATCATGCTCCGCTCGGCGGCCAACGCCCTGAGCGGCAGCCAGCGGAGCGGGCCGTAGGGGACGGGAACGATGGTGTCGGCCACCAGCCGACGTACTAGCCGTGCTTCCCCGGCGATCCGCCCGGCGAGGTCGGGCATCCGCCGCGGCGCCTCGCGCTGCGCCAGGGCTGCTTCCGCTCGCTCCCGCGCCACGCGCGCGGCCGCCGCGATCTGCTCGGCCTCGTCCGCCTGGCGGCGCAGCTGCACGATCTGCACCTCCAGTTCAGCCGCACACGCGTGGGCGAGCTGGAGCTCCGCGAGCGAGGCGTCGGCCTCGTCGTCCTCCCCGTCCCGCTGCGCGAGCTCCTCCTCGAGCTCGGCGCGCAGCGCTCGCTCGGCGTGGGCCCGCTGCTCGGCGGCGCGGCGACCGGCGTCCCGCTCGGTCAGGAGCGACTGCAGCCGCGCGGGCTCGGCCCGGAGCCGCTCGAGCTCGCGCTCGAGCTCCTCGACGCGGGCGGCGAGCTCGGCCACGCTCTGCTCGGCCTGCGTGGCCCGCATGCGGGTGGCCTGCAGCGCCAGCTCCGAGCTGCGCAGGCGGCGCTCGGCCAGCAGGTGCGGGTCGGCGATCTCCTCGTCGTGGTGGGCACGCGCGTCCGAGCTCTCCTCCTCTGCGCCCGCCCGCGCCGCTTCGACGGCCACCGGCAATGGCACGACCACGGCTCCCATCTGGAGCCATGCGCGCTCGAGCGCCGGAGGGGTCAGCGCGGCGGGCACGGTGAAGCTGAGCTGCCAGGTTCCCGGCGCGGCGCCGGTCAGTCCCGGCGGCTCAGGCATGGCGGGAAAGCGGTGGCGTTGGCCGCCGGCCTCGATCACCAGCAGCGGCTGCCCGCTGGGTCCGGGGCGCCGACGGCGCCAGCGCCCGGTCACGCGAACGGTGAGGTCCTCGTCCCCGCGAGCGAACCATTCGACCGCTTCGATACCGAGCGCGGACGGCACTCCGGGTGGTTCGCTCACGACGCCGACGGTAGGCCGCCGGGCGGACGGACCTTAGTGCACTACTGCTCGCGCAAGCTCGCGCTCAGCGCCCGGGCCTCGCCCAGCAGGGCCTCGGCCTCGGCGAGCCCGGCTTCCCTGCTCCCCAGCGCTTCCCGCGCCTCCGCGAGCCCGCGGCCGAGCCGCTCGAGCTCCCCTCGCAGCCCTTCCGCCTCCGCCGTGGCGGCGTCGGTACTGACGATTCCGGCCGCCACCGCGGCGCGCAGGGTGGCCACCTCGTGCATCAGCACATCGCGCTCGGCCATCAGCTCTGTCCGCGCGGTGACGAGTTCGTCGACCTCCGCCTGGGCGTCCTCCAGCTTGGCCGCCAGGACCACCGCCCTGGACTCGACGTCGGCCCGCTGGCGGTCCCGCTGGCCGACAAGCCCGCTGAGCGCTTCCAGCTCAGCCTGCAGCTCGTCGTGGATGGCGCTCAGGCGCTCCTGATTGGCAACGGTGGCCTGAAGCTGGGATCTGGCGTCGGCGAGCTCACCCTGAGCCCGGGCCTGCGCCGCGGCGCGCTCGCGCAGCTCGGAGCGCAGCGCGAGGATCGCGCCCTCGCCGGCCAGCTCATCCGCTGACGGCGGTTCCGTCATCTGACGCGAAGCTCAGTCTCTGTTGGGAAGGCGCTGCGCGGCCACGAGGCCGGCGACCACGGCCGTCGACACGGCGGCCAGGGCGAGCTTGCGGCGGGCGCCGCCGAAGCGACGGCGGACGTACCACTTGCCGCCCTGCCAGACGACATAACCAAGGAGCTTGTAAGGCATGGGCCGATGCTACCCATCCTCGCTCTGTCTGACGCGCCAGGCCATCCTCGACTGCAGTGACCACAGCTCGATGAATCCCGGTGAGGCCTGCTGCGAGAACAGGCCGCCGGACTGCGCGAAGCTGGCCAGCTGTGCGTCGTAGACCGCATAGGGAGACGAGCGAGTCACGGCGCGAGCCGAGCCCTTGTACAGCCGGATCCCGATCGTGCCCGTGACCTGCGCGTTGGCCGCCTCCATGTAGGCGTCGAGATCCGTGCGCAGGGGCTCCCACCAGAGCCCGGCGTAGACCAGGTAGGCCCACTTCTGGTCGAGCCCCGCCTTGAACTGGTTCTGGTGGATCGTGCCCACCAGCCGCTCGAGCTCCTGATGGGCCAGCAGCACGATCGCCGCGGCCGGGACCTCGTAGATGTCCCGCACCTTCAGACCTACGATCCGGTCCTCGATGTGGTCGACGATGCCGACTCCGTGCCGAGCCCCCAGCTCGCCGGCCCGCTCGAGCAGCGCGACCAGGCCGAGCCGCTCCCCGTTCAAGGCCACCGGCACCCCCTGCTCGAACTCGACCTCCACGACCTCGGCCTCGTCCGGCGCCGCCTCGGGCCGGCTGACGAGCTGGAACACGTCGTCCTCGGGGGCATGAGCGAGATCCTCGATCCAGCGGCCTTCGCTCGAGCGGCCCCACAGGTTGTCGTCGATCGAATAGGGCGCCGCTTCGGTGCCTCCCTTGACCGGGATGCCGTGCTCACGGGCGTAGGCGATCTCCTCGTCGCGTCCCATCCGCCAGGTCCTGACGGGTGCTATCACCTTCAGCTCCGGTGCCAGCGTGGACACCGTGGCCTCGATGCGCACCTGGTCGTTTCCCTTGCCGGTGCAGCCGTGGGCGATCGTGTCGCAGCCCGTGCGGCGCGCGAAGTCGACCGCGAGCTTGGCGATCAGCGGGCGCCCGAGCGCCGTGAACAGCGGATAGCCGAGGCCGTAGATGCCATTGGCCTTGATCGCGGGCAGCACGTAGTCGCGGGCGAATTCCTCGCGAGCGTCGATCACGTGGCATTCGCTGGCGCCGATCCGCAGGGCCTTGCCGCGGACCACGTCGTAGTCCTCGCCGGGCTGACCCAGGTTGACGGTGAGCGCCACGACCTCGGCGTCGTACTCGTCCTGGATCCACTTCAACATCACGCTCGTGTCCAGGCCGCCGCTGTAGAGCAGCAGCACGCGATGGACGTCGGAGGGATTGGCTTGGTATGAGGCTGTCGGTTCGTCCATGGGTGCGGGAATGTAGTGGTCCAGGGATTTCGGCCGGGTCTACCGTCGCCGGAGTCGCCGGCTAACGTCCAACCACAGCGCCTGATAGGCGAGCGCCCCCCGGGATCCCGGCGCCAACTCACCCACCACCGTTCGGTCCACCCCCATCCGTTCCACCTCGTCGCAGGCCGGAATCGCGGCGCCGAGCATCGCTCCGGGGTGGCTGGCCCGCAACCGCGCCATCACCTCCCGATGCAGCGACTTTCGGACCTCGACCATCGAGAAGAACGCCAGCACCTGCGGGCCGTGGGCGACGAGCTCCTCCAGCTGCTCGAAGGTTCGCGAGGACAGCGTGGCGGGAATCACCGGGACCAGCAGTGCATCGGCGGCCTCGAACACGCTCTCGGACACCAGGGAGATGCTCGGCGGGCAGTCCAGGAAGATGAACTCGTACTCGGCCCGCAGCGGGTCCAGCACCCTGGCCAGCCTGCGGGTGGGCCGTTTGAACGTGTCCAGCGCGAGATCCATGTGCCGGTAGGAGAAGTCGGCCGGGAGCAGGTCGAGACCCGGATCATCGGTTCCCTTGATCAGCGCGCTCACCGGCGACTTGAGCCTGACCAGGTTGCGCCCGCCGCCTCGCACCTTCGGCCGCACGCGAAACAGATAGGTGGAGGCACCCTGAGGATCAAGGTCCCAAAGCAGCGTTGGGGCCCCCGCCCGCGAGGCAAGGTAGGCGAGGTTCACGGCTGCCGATGTCTTGCCCACGCCACCTTTGATGTTGTAGGTGGCGAGCACGGTGCTCATGAGAACACGGCCTTGACGCGCTTTCGCTGGGCACCGGAGGCGAACGCCTCGAACCGTTCGGAGAACTCCGCACGGGCCTGCTGCTCATCCGCGCCCAGGTGCTCGATCAGCACGCCGGTCGCCCTCAGCGCCGCGGGCCCCTCGGGGCGGGCCGCGACCTCGTCCGACAGGGATCGCAGCAGCGAGATCTGCACCTCACGATCCTGATGTCGCCCCAGCAGGTCCTGGAGCCCTTTCAACGACTTGATCATTGGTTTTACGACGTCGCTGGAAAACAGCGGCGCGCCGAACAGCTCCAGCAGGTAGCGCAGCTCCTTGCCCCGCTTGCGCAGGGCGTGAAACTCCTCGGCCGGGCTGGAGGGGGTGATGGCGCTGCCCATCTTCACCATCCGGCGATAGACCTTGACGATCCGAGCGCCCGCCACCTCGGCGACCGGCCGCCCGGCCGTCTCGCGATCCTCGAGCGGCAGCTCGACGAGCTCCTCGAGGAAAGCCGCCCAGTCCTGGAACAGCTTCGAGGCGCGGTCGGAACGCAGATCCCGAGCCATCTGCCGGCGGGCGTCCCGGCGGCGGTCCTCGAGCACGCGGAGCAGTGGCGCCAGGTCGGCTTGCGTTGCCTCAGGCACCAGCCCGGCCAGCGCGTCGAATTCGAGCACGTAGACGTCGAGGTCCCGCGCATCACCCGTGGCCTGCTGCAGCCACTTGAACTCGCCGCGAAAGTAGGACAGCGGGGCGGAGGGAAATACCTTCTTGAACTCGCGCTGAACCGAGCGCGAGCGTCGGACCGAGACGCGAAAGTCGTGCAGGAACTCCGAGTCGATGCCGGCGATCGTGCCCTCGAGGTTCGCCGCGATCACCTCGAGCAGCGCCCGCAGCACCGCCGCGGCCGCCGCATCGGCCCGCTGCGTCGGGGCGAGGGCCAGCTCGACCTTGGTCGAAATGCCGCCGGGAACTCCGCCGGCCGCACGCACCGCCTCGTCGGCGAGCGGTTGATCGGCGGGCCGGAAGCCCAGTGTCTCGGTCAGCTCCCGGGCCACGCGATCGAGTTCGTCCGCGTACCCGCGGACCGCGGCGAGTCGCAGCCGGGGCCGGAGCGGGATGTGGCGGCTGCTCGAGGCGATCACCGCGGGCTCCTCGATGGTCATCCGGACAACCGTCTTGCGTTCATCATCGAGGACGTTCAGCGCGCGGACACGGCTGTGAACGTGGACGAGCGCCAGCAGCGCCCTGAGCTTGATCACGGGGGCGAGCGCTTCCCGCAGCCGCCCGGGCCCGAGGTCGGCGACCAGCAGCGGCCGCGTCGGCTGGGCCATCGCCTCGCCCACCTCCTCCAAGCCCGTGGCGCGCTCGATCACCGACACCCGTCCGCCCTCGTGGACCACCGAGCGCCCCCCGTCCCGGAGGAGCCCGTCGAAGGTGTCGTAGAAGGTCCGGTCGGTGGCGTGGGCCTCACCCGGCTGCACCTGCAGGCGCGCGCACAGGAGCTCGGCGGCCGCGTCGAGGCTGATCTGGTCCGGAGGCAGGAATTCCGAGCCGCTCATGGAGACAGGCGGGCCAACCGGGCCAGCGCCTCGTCGATCTCCTGCGCGGAGATGATCAGCGGCGGCTCGAAGCGAATCGTTCCCGGGCCGGTGGCGTTCACCACCAGGCGCTGCTCGAGGAGGGCCCGGCGTGCGAGCTCAGGCGCCGAGATCCCCGGTGCGAGGTCGATCGCCAGCATCAGCCCTCGGCCCCGCGCCGCAACCGTGAAGGGAAGCGCCTGCAGGCCGCCGAGCAGCCGGGCGCCCAGCGAGCGCACGCGCTCCAGCAGCTCCGGGTCGCCGCAGAGCTCGAGTGCGGCCAGGGCAGCCGACGCGGTCACCGGGCCGCCGGCGAAGGTCGAGCCGTGGTCTCCGGGTTCGAACACGTCCGCCAGCCTGGGTCCGGTCACCAGGGCGCCGACCGGCAGCCCGCCGCCGAGCGCTTTCGCGCTGGTCAGCGCGTCGGGCACGACCGGCGTCTGCTCATACGCCCACAACGTTCCGGTCCGCCCCATCCCCGTCTGGATCTCGTCGAACACCAGCGCCGCCCCGACGCGGTCGCAGGACTCACGCGCCGCCTCGAGCAGCTCGTCGGAGAGCGGGTGGATCCCCGTCTCCCCCTGGATCGGTTCGAGCAGCACGGCCGCGGTGCTCTCGTCGACCGCACGTGCCAGCGCGGCGGGGTCCTTGGGCACGACCACGAAGCCCGGTACGAGGGGCGCGAATGGTGCCTGCTTGGACTCCTGCGGCGTGGCCGAGAGGGCTCCATAGGTGCGTCCATGGAAACCGCCCTCGAAGACCACGATCCGGCCGCCGGTCCGGGCGCGGCGAACCAGCTTGATCGCCGCCTCGTTGGCCTCCGCCCCGGAATTGCAGAGGAACACCTTCCCGCCCAGGGAGCTCTGGGCCAGACGCGCCGAGAGTTGCAGCGCAGGAGCCGTGTAGTAGAGGTTCGTGACGTGCATCAGGCGCTCGGTCTGCCGCTGGACCGCCTGCACGACGCGAGGGTGGCAATGTCCGACGTTCAGCACCGAGATGCCGGCGAGCAGATCCAGGTACTCGTTGCCGTCCGCGTCCCACAGACGGCAGCCCGAGCCCCGGACGAACTCCACCGGATTGCGCGCGTAGGTCGGGATCGCGTAATCGCGCTCGAGGGCCTGAAGCTCGGAAAGCGACATGTCAGTGCGAGGTGATCTTCGTGCCCTGGCCGGCGTCGGTGAACAGCTCGAGCAGGAGTGAGTGCGGGACTCTGCCGTCGACGATGTGGGCCGCGGTGACGCCGCCGGCGATCGCCTCGAGACACGCGGCCAGCTTGGGTCGCATCCCCCCCGCCACCGCGGCCAGCGACCTGGCGACCTCCTCCGCATCGGCCTCCGACACGGTGCTCCTCAGGTCCGCCGGGTCCCGCAACCATCCGGGCACGTCGGTCAGGAACATCACCTTGTGGGCGCCGAGCGCGCGGGCGACGGCCCCGGCCGCCTCGTCGGCGTTGATGTTGTAGGAGTTTCCTTCCAGATCGGACCCCACGCTGGCCACGACGGGAACGTAGTCCTGGGCGATGTGGTTGAGGACGTCCACGTCGACGTGCTCGATCCGGCCCACGAAGCCGATGTCCTGACCACTGGGCGCCGCCTGTCGCGCCGCCCGGAACAGCAGCCCGTCGTCGCCGCACAGCCCGACCGCGCGCTGTCCCTGGCGACCGAGCAGCAGCACGATGTCCTTGTTGACCTTCCCCACCAGCACCATCTTCGCCACCTCGACCGTCGCCGCGTCTGAGACCCGGAGGCCCTCGACGAACTGCACCGGCAGGTCCAGCC
>DATCPD010000276.1:0-6647 GCA_036564325.1 Solirubrobacteraceae bacterium
CCGCCCCGGGTCAACGGGCTCGTCGTCGCTGTGCAGCGGCGGCGGGTGTTCATCGGCATGGGCCGGGTGGCGGACATCGAGAGCGACGGCGTCCGGCTGCGCCGCGCGTCGGTCAACCTGCGCCAGTTCGAGCTGCGGCCGGGGGAGCGCCTACTCGACGGAGAGCTGATCGGTCGCGAGGTGCGCGGGCAGAAGGTGGTCGACCTCGGGATCACTCCGGCGCCGGAGCCGTTCGCGTGGGAGGTGGCCACGGTGGCGCTCGGACATCGGCGCGTGCCCGGTCGGCGTCGCGCGCCCGAGGTGATCGACTGGAGCGAGGCCGGCGAGCTGTTCGCTGACGAGCGCCCGCTGGACCGGCAGGCCGCGACGCTGGGCGGACTGCACCCAGCGGAGATGGCGGCGGCGATCCGCCGCCTGCCGCTCAGCCGCCGGCGCGTCCTCGCCGGCGCCCTCGAGGACGAGCGGCTGGCCGACCTGCTCGAGGAGCTCTCCGAGGACGAGCAGGTGCGAATCGTCGAGGGGCTCGATCCCGCGCGGCTCGCGCGGGTGCTCGACGAGATGGAGGCCGACGACGCGGCCGACCTGCTGGCGGAGTTCTCCGCCGCCGAACGCGCGGAACTGCTCGGCGCGATGGATCCCGAGGAGGCCGAGCCGGTCCGGCGGCTGCTGACCTACGAGCCCGATACCGCCGGCGGCCTGATGACCCCTGAACCGGTGATCCTCGCCCCGCAGGCGACCGTGGCGCAGGCGCTGGCCCGCGTTCGCGACCCGGATCTGCCCGTCCCACTGGCCGCTCAGGTGTTTGTCGCGCAGCCGCCGCTGGAGACCCCGACCGGCCGCTATCAGGGGATGGTGGGGATTCAGCGCCTGCTGCGCGAGGCGCCCAGCAAGCCGCTCGGCCGCTGCCTGGACGAGGAAGCAGAACCGGTCGACGCCAATCTCAGTGACCGTGAGGTCGCGGGGCGGCTCGCCGCCTACGACGTGGTCGCACTGGCGGTCACCGACGAGGTCGGGCGGCTGATCGGCGCGGTGACGATCGACGACGTGCTTGACCGCGTGCTGCCCGGGAACTGGCGCGTCACGCTGGCGGGGAACTGATGGCCAAGCGCGACGACCTCGAGCGGCCTCGGGGCACTCCCGGTGGCCCGGTCTACGACCCGGATTCATTCGGGCGCTTCGCCGAGCGGCTGGCGCGGCACCTGGGCACGGGCCGGTACCTGGCCTTCCAGACGATCCTCGTGTTCATCTGGATCGTCATCAACGGTTTCGGGATCATCAAGCACTGGGACCCATACCCGTTCATCCTGCTCAACCTCGCCTTCTCAACCCAGGCCGCCTACGCGGCGCCGCTGATCCTGCTCGCCCAGAACCGTCAGGCCGACCGCGACCGATCCGAGACCGAGCGAGACCGCGAGACGGCCGCCCGCTCAGTGGCGGATACGGACTATCTGGCGCGGGAGATCGCCGCGATCCGGATCGCACTCGAGCACAAGGCCGACCGGGAGGATCTGGTCGAGCCGATCGAGCGGCTGATGCAGGCGCTCGAGTCGGTCCAGGCCCACGAGCGCGACGAGGGGTAAGCCGGCGCGGGGGTCAGACGGCGAACACGATCTTGCCGACGATGTCGCCGGCCAGCATCGCTTCGAACCCGGTCTTGGCCTCGGCCAGGGGTAGGGTCTGATCGATGCTGGGGCGCACGCCCTTCTCGACGCAGAAACGCTGAAGGCGCTCGAGCTCTTCACGCGTGCCCATCGTCGAGCCGACCACCGACAGCTGCAGGAAGAACACTCGCGTCAGCTCGGCGGGCGGGGCGTCGCCGCTGGTGGCACCAGAGACCACGAGGGTCCCGCCCGGCTTCAGCGACTTGATCGAGTGTGACCACGTCGCCTCGCCCACGGTCTCCATCACCAGGTCGACGCGCTCCGGCAGGCGGGCGCCGGACTCGAACGCCTGATCGGCGCCGAGCTCGATCGCCTCGGTGCGCTTGCGCTCCGAGCGTGACGTGACCCAGACCCGGGCTCCGGCCGCGCTGCCGAGCACGGTCAGCGCCGTGGCGACACCGCCGGTCGCCCCCTGGACGAGAACGGTCATCCCGGGTACGACGCGGCCGCGGGTGAACAGCATCCGGTAGGCGGTGAGCCACGCCGTCGGCAGGCATGAGGCCTCCTCGAAGGTCAGCTCCGGCGGCTTGGGGAGGAGGTTGCGTCGTGGCACCGCTACCCGCTCCGCCAGCGTGCCCTGGTGCTGCTCGGAGAGCAGCGAGCGCTTGGGATCGAACGTCTCGTCGCCGCGCCAGTCATCGCTGCTGATCACCGCATGGACCACGACCTCGTTGCCGTCCTCATCGAGGCCGGCCGCGTCGCAGCCCAGGATCATCGGCAGCTTCTCGCGGCGAAGGCCGACCCCGCGCAGGGACCACAGATCGTGATGGTTCAGCGAGGCCGCCCTGACGGCGATCGTCGTCCATCCGTCACGGGGCTCGGGCTCGGGGCGCTCGCCGACCTCGAGCCCGCGGAGCGGATCCTCCCGATCGAAATCAGTGGCAAAGACCGCCAGCACGGCTCACATCATGCCCGAGCGGCAGCACGGCTGCTGCGCAGCGGCGCGATCGCGTCCTCCACCCGCAGGAGCTCGTCCAGCATCGCGCTCGCGGACTGCTCCATGACCTCGTTGGGCTGCAGAACCCCGTCCTCGTCGATGAACTGGGTGAAGAACGGGAGGTTGACCGCTTCGCTGACCGGAAGGAGCTTCAGCACCGAGACGACCTGCTTGAGCTGCTGCAGGGCCCGGGTCCCGGCGGCGACGCCGCCATAGGAGACGAAGCCGACGGGCTTGTCGCTCCACTCCCAGTGCAGGTAGTCGATCGCGTTCTTCAGCGCCGCCGGGTAACCATGGTTGTACTCCGGCGTGATGAACACGAACGCCTCCGCGGCGTCCACCTGCGCGCTCCAATCGCGCGTGTGCTGGTGGGTGTACTGGCGCAGCCGCGGGTGATTGGGCTCGTCGAGCATCGGCAGGTCGAGCTCGGCCAGATCGGCCACCTCGACGTCGAATTCACCGTGGCGGCGAGCGTGGTCGATGAACCATTCCGCGACCGAGATACCGGCCCGTCCGGGGCGGGTACTTCCAATCACGATCATCAGCTTGGGCATGTTCAGGTCTCCGGAAGTATCAGTGGGGCGGCAGGGAGGAGGGGGCTAGTTGCTTGAGCACTCAAGTATACCCCTGGTTTGCTCGGCCCAAACACGAGACGCTTGTATCAGCAGTCGCTTTTGTACTTCTAGAACGGCGTGCTCGCGGCGAGCCCAAGCGCGCGCTTGAGGTCAAACCCCGCACTGAGGTCAATCCATGGGCTCCCAACCCACAGGTACGCGTCGGCATAGCGAGCGGCGAGTGCCCGGTCAGCGGCGGACAGCCCCCATCGGCGACTGGAGGTCTGGAAGGTGGGCGGAATGCCGAGCGTGACGCAGACTCGGTCATGGCGGTTGCGGCAGACGCGCGGCCAGTTGACGTTTCCCGGGTAGTCGCCGTTGAGGAACGGCGCACCGTTCTCGGAGGTGCTGATGACGAGATGCTTGTTTCGGTAGCCGGCGGCGGCGAGTGCGCGGGCCAGGTGGGCACCATATTCCAGCTCGGCGCCGGTGGAGTCGTACTCGGTGGTGTTCAGCGAGAACCCGCGGGCGTAGCGCATGCCGGCGCGTTCGAGCATCGACGCTGCGGCGCTGAACGGCATCGGCCAGTAGCGTGCGCCGGCGTCGATGTAGACGGTCGTGTGTGGCAGCGCGGCGAACACCCGCGCCGAGTAGTTGATGAGCGTGAGCGGGACCTGCGAGTGCGAGCACACCGCGAACGGCATGTCGGGCTGAAGGACGAGTGCGACACGAGAGGAGCCGATTCCGGCGGCGAACCCCGCTATCCAGGCGCGGTAGCTGGCCTGGTCCACGGAGCTCCAGCGCCCGGACGGGCACGCCTGCCCTTCCCATGGGTCCATGCGGAAGATGGCGATTTGGGCGAGGACGTTCGGGTTGCCGCCAGTCACGTTGGAGATGTATTGCCGGGCGTCGCTCCCAGCTCGCCCGTCGGTGACCCAGGACCCGAACCAGAACGCCTGCGGGCGCAGGGCAATCCGGCCCAGCAACTGGCGCTCGCTTCCGCTGGCCACCTGGTAGTGGCGGTAGACGCCGTTGGGCGTCGTTCCCGTGTACACGCCCCACGGCAGTCCCGCCAGCGGGTTGCTGCGCGAGGCCCCGCGCACGTCGCGGTTGGCGGTGCCGGCCTGCGCACCGCCGGCGAGCACGAGCGAAGCAGAGCTGAAGGTCACGGCGAGGAGGATGAGTGAACGGATCCGGATCATGGCCAGGTAGCCCCGACAGCGAGCGTACTCATCGTGCTCCGGCGGACAGCCGTACCCCGACTCGTCCATTTCCCGCCAGCAGTCGCTTTTGGTGGAGATAGCTACGCCGGCTGCGCCCGCAGGATCAGGACGCGGGCCGGACCTCTCGTCGTCTCGTAGAGGTGGGGAACATCGGTCGGAAACGACGCGTAGTCGCCGACCGCGAGCTCGGTCACCCGCTCCGCCGGGCCGGCGAGCAGCTTGCCGGCCAGCACGTACACGTGAGCCCGGGAGCCGGCCGCCTCCGCGCCGAGTTCGCGCGCCTCACGCGCCGGGATCGTCAGCTCCGCGACGGCCACCTCCCCGCCCGCCACCAGCGTCTCGAGCAGGCGCTCCGGCGGCGGCTCGGCGTGCGCGGAGCGCACCACGCGCACCTCGCCGAGCGGCAACTCCTCCAGCAGCTCGGGCAGTGAGATCCTCAGCGCCGCGGCGAGCGAGGCCAGGGTGTCCACCGTCGGGTTGGCCCGGCCGTTCTCGATGCTCGACAGCGTTGCCTTGCCCGTGCGCGTCGCGCGAGCGAGTTCGGAGAGCGACAGATGCCTGGCGATTCGGAGCCTGCGGAGATTCTGCGCGAGCGCGTCCTGAATGTGGCGACTGGGGCTCTCGTCTAACATAGGGAACGGATCGTTCAGTTTAGCGAACACAAGGACAGCCTTCCGATGCCCGCAGAGGTGACGTTCTACTTCGACCTCGGATCTCCGTACGCGTACCTGGCCGCCGAGCGCCTGCCCACCCTGGTCCCCGAACCGGTGCGATGGCAGCCGGTGCTCCTCGGCGGGCTGTTCAAGCTGACGGGACGGAGCTCGTGGGCGCTCGGCGACTACCGGCGCCGGCAGACGGGGATGGCGGAGATCGAACGCCGCGCCCGTGACTACGGCCTTCCGCCGATGCGCTGGCCGGACCCGTGGCCGAGCGACTATCTGTTCGCGATGCGGGCCGCCAGCTACGCCTTCTCCGCCGGCCGCGGGCGCGAGTTCACGCAGCGGGCATTCCGGGCCGCGTTCTGCGAAGGCCTCGACCTCAGCCTCCGCGCGCACGTGCTACGAGCCTCCGAGGAGGCCGGACTCGAGCCGCGTGACGTCGAGCGGGCCACCCAGGACCCCGAGGTCAAGCTGGGCCTGCGCGAGGTGACGGGCGCCGCCCACGATCGCGGCGTCTTCGGCGTTCCCACGATGGCCGTGGACGGTGAGCTCTTCTGGGGCGACGACCGGCTCGAGGACGCGGCCGCGTATGTCCGGCGCGTCACCGCGTCGCGCGCAACTCCTCCAGCATCGGCTGATCAGTTCCGTTCGACCCGGTGACCACGACACGGACGAAGCGGGCGCGGACGGCGGAGAAGTGCAGAACATCGCGCGTTCCGGCGGTGCGGCCGCTGACGGAGGCCAGCGTGCGCCAGTTCTGTCCGTTCGTCGACGCCTGCAGCGTGTAGGAGCTGGCGCGAAGGGTCTTGACCGGCCCGGGCGGTGGCGGCACGTTCGGCGCCGGCGCGGGCGGCCACTGCTGACCCCAGAGCAGCGTCGCCGAGCGGATCACTCGGCCACCTCCGGGGACGCTGACCGTGAGCGTCGCCGGGAGGGCCGCCGGTTGCCAGTCGGTGGCCGGACTGCCATCCACGGCGGCCAGCGCCGGGGCGCCGGGCTGCGCGCTGGTGGCGAAGGGATGCCCGCACAGCAGGGCGTCGCTGCCCACGAGGCGATCCGGACGGCGGGTGGCCAGCGTGAGCCTGTGCCCGCGGGTGAGCCGGAGCTTGCGGAACTTGGTCTGGACCGTCATCGCGGCGCCGCGGGTCAGCGTGACCGTGGTGGTCCGCGAACCCAGCGCGATCGTCAGCGTGCGTCCGCGCCAGCGCAGGTCGTGGATCACGAGCCCGCCCATCTGGGCCGTCAGACTCGGGTCGAGCTGCAGTCCGGACGAGCTCCACCGGAGTCCCGGGTAGCCGTAGAGGAACTCCTGCAGGAAGCCGCCGATCCCGGTCATGAACGTGAACGCGCCACCCGTCCGGGTCTCCGAGAACTGGTCGAACGGATCCTTGATGAACGGCTCGTAGCTTCGCTGGGTGTATGCGTAGCTCGCGCAGCCCGGCGAGCCCAGGGTCGAGCTGTCGATCGAGTTGACCGCGTCGCTCATCGATGGCCCCCCCGGGTCGGTGCGCGGGACGTAGAAGTTGATGTCGTTCTGCGCGACCTTGGCCGACATCGGGAACAGCCATGGGTACTGGAGCAGGGTCACGTCCGCCTGCTTGACGAGCTGCGAG
>DATCPD010000014.1:0-17527 GCA_036564325.1 Solirubrobacteraceae bacterium
CCAGCTTGTTTCGCATCCCGCCGATTGTCTCTGCACTGTCGGTCATGGCCTTGATCGTCACCGGCTGCGGTGGCAGCAGCACTGCGCCGCCCAGCACCAGGACGACAACCATCGCCGCGGGCAGTTCCACGCCGTCTGCGACATCGCTCGAGCAGCAATTCGTGTCCGTCGTCCGGCAGACCCAGCCCTCGGTGGCGCAGATCCAGACCGACCAGGGCCTCGGCTCGGGAGTGGTCTTCGACGCCGGGGGCGACATCGTCACCAACGAGCATGTGATCGCTGGCGCCAGCAGCATGCGAGTGACGCTCGCCGACGGTCGCCAGTTCCCGGCGCGGCTCGTAGGCGCCTACGCACCGGATGACCTCGCCGTGGTCTCGGTCGGCGCTGGTCACGCTCTCAAGCCGGCCCGGTTCGGTGATTCGTCGAGGCTCGAGGTCGGCGAGATCGTGCTGGCCGCGGGCAATCCCCTAGGCCTGCAGAGCAGCATCACCGACGGGATCGTCAGCGCCGTCGGTCGCAACGTCAGCGAGGGACAGGGCGTCGTGCTCCCCGGCGCGATCCAGACCAGCGCCCCGATCAACCCCGGCAACAGCGGAGGAGCGCTCGTAGACCTCCAGGCGCAGGTGATCGGAATCCCCACGCTCGCGGCCGGCAACCCGCAGAGCGGCGGGGCGGCGGCGGGAATCGGATTCGCAATCCCGAGCAACCTCGTGCGCGACATCGCCGGCCAAATTGTCCGCTACGGCCGGGTCGTCCAATCGCACCGCGCCGCGATCGGTGTCAGCGTCGCGGACAGCTCGTATCGACCGGGCGCGCTGGTCGTCGCGGTACAGAGCGGCGGACCAGCCGACAAGGCCCGGATCGTCCCAGGCGATTCGATCGATGCGATCGACGGCAAGACCGTCCGCAGCTCCGATGACTTTGCCGCGCTGCTGGCCACACTCGAGCCTGGGAGAAAGGTCAAGCTGACGATCACACGGCAAGATGGACAGAGCACGACGGTAACCGCGACCCTCGGCAAGCTCGCGGGGGGTTGAGCATCACGCACCCGCGGATCGCTGCGTCCGTGCTACCCCGGATCACGACGAGATGAGTGCGCCCGTCGAAGCCTTCGCCGGAGCGTACGTCGCGCTCTTCGTCGTGATGCTGCTGGCATGGGCCGGCCTCCCGATCGCCGGCCAGGCCGCGCTGCTCGCCGCCGGAGTGCTCGCGGGTGACGGTGACCTCAGGATTGAATGGGTGCTCGTGTCGGCGACGCTCGGCTCCATCGCGGGAGGCGCCCTCGGATACTGGATCGGGTTCCGTAGCGGCAGCGAACTTCGTTCCGACCGCGGGCCGCTGCGCGCCATGCGGCAGAACGAGCTCGCCCGCGGCGCGAAGCTGGTCAAGCGCCACGTCCCGCTAGCGGTGCTGTTCGCGCCGACGTGGATCGCCGGTGTCTACCACGTGACCTGGCGCACGTTCCTGCCTTGGAACGTTATCGCCGCCGTCACCTGGACGCTCGTCACCGCTCTTGGCGGCTACTGGATCGGACCCGGGATGGCGCGCGCACTCGGGGTTGCCAACGCGGCAGTGCTCGCCGCGGGCGTGATCCTCGTCGGCGCAGCAGGCATCTATCTGTGGCGCCGCAGCGACGCAAGGCATGACCGGCCGCCGCCGAACGGGCCCAGAGATCCCGATGTTTGACGTCGCCGTCGACGGGATGGGCCGCGACGCTCGCGATCATCGCCGGTCTCCTCGTGCTCGACTGGTACGTGCTCGGACGCCGACCGCACGTCTTTCATCGGCTCGTTCGCCGTTCCAGCCGCGCAGCAGCCAAGAGCCTTGTCGATCGGGATTGGCCTGGCGCTCGCTCTCCGGGCGGCGTTCATCGCCGTCGGCGCAGCGCTCCTGGAGCTGTTCGCGGTGATGTTCCTGCTCTTCGGCGCTGCGCTGATCGCCACAGCAGTCCCAGCTGTTTCGCCACCGCGACCAAGATCCTCCGGTCGAGGACAACCTGATCGTCAGGCTCGCGCGGCGCTCCCTGCCCATGAGTGACGACTACGACGAAGGGCGCATCATCATGCGCCGAGAAGGCCAGCCGGGTCGATCCAAAGGATCAGCAGGACAAGGTAGTCATCATGCGGAAGCTCGCGGCTGAGATCGACCGGGCCGGGGCCGACGCGGTCGTGTTCTCAGCAGAGACGTGGCTTGCTATTCAGCTCCCGCTGGACGATCCGCAGGCCGAGTTGCGCGCGGGCGAACGCGCTGACCGACAGGAGGGCTTTACCACGCATCTTTTGCAGAAGTCTGGGCCAAATCTGATGTTCCTATCGTTGTTCTCCCGCGGCGGCGATGCGAAGATCCAGCTATCGGACGCGGTCGAGAGTGAGGTGCAGGGTCCGACTTCGTTCGAGCCGATACTCCGTGTCTGGCGCCGCTGGGACTCCAGCATTGCCGGGACCAGAGCGAAATGAGCGGTGCTTTGGTGTTTAGGTGCACGGTGTCCCCAGGAGCTACCACCCGATAATTGCGCCCGCGAGCGTCCGGGTTTGCGGCGCTCCCTTACTCCCAGAGCGTGTCTGGGGCGAGGTCCGCGCCTCCGGGCCACACGACGGTGCCGGTCTCGGCGTCGACCGTGACCTTCGCGAACCCTTCCGGCGTGCGTGCCCGTGCGAACACGGGTCCTTGCATTCGATCGAGCACGTTCAGCTGGGCCGCCAGGCCGTCGGCGAATGTGAGCCGCAGGGTGCCGTGCTCGACGACGGTCACGGCGGTGATATCTGGGGTCAGTCCGATCATCGGAGCGGTTCGATTTCTTTCAGTGTCTCACCGTCGCGGGCGAGCCGCCAGTTCTCGAGCGGCTCGCCCTGGTGCAGCTCGGCCCACGCGAGGACGAATCGAAGCTGCCGGCGCCCGAGCGTGCTTGCGATCGCCGCCAGCGTGTCGATCCGAATCTTGGCAGCGCCGTCCGCGTGGCGGGCGTGGAAGTGCGGCGGCCCGTGGTCGTCGAAATACATCGCGATCACGATCCCGAAGAAGCGACTGATGGTCGGCGTCGCGAAGATGCTGTCGTACCGTCCGGTTGATCAGTGGGCTGAGCTCGGTCGACGGACCGAGGGCATCGGCCGGTTCCGTCGTCCCCGCTGCCGGATTGGTCATACGCGCGATTTGTGTTGCCCAATCCAATGGAATCCGCCGGTATATCCGCGGCCTTGGGGACGGGGATCAGCTTTCAAGAACATTGCGATTTGCAGCTATTTCCAGCATCGGGCCCGATGTTTGCACGTTATTCGGGTCGGTCAGGTCCCCGGTTTCAAATCCGGGCGCCCCGATGTCAGTCAGCCTGCATATCCCGGGCAGCGCGCCCCGCTGGGCGTTCGGCAATCGGTGGCCGCCTCGGACGACCCAGCCGACGGCGGGCTGCCACCGTACTGCGGTCCGCTGGTGTGCGCCGGCCCGCCGTTGATCGCCTCGGAGAAGACGGGGTGGATCTCGTGCCAGGAGTGGTTGGTGTCGTTGACCCACGCGCCGACCAGCGCAACGCGATCGCCGACGGCGGGCTCGGGCAGGTGGCTCCCGTCGCGCGGCACCAGCTCGATCACCAGCCAACCATGCTGGGCTTCGAAGTTGCCGGCGCTGAGGAGGCGGCGGTAGGACGGGTCGACCGCGATGTCGAAGTGGACGTCGCCGTCCTGCTCTGCACTCATCGCTTTGACGGTCCCGGCCACTGGCTGGCAGCCATTCAGCACCGTCAGCCGCTGCGGGTCCCACACGCCGACGAGCACGTTCTGCTGGGAGGGGCAGGGGGAACCCGCGCTTGCGCTCGTCGTGACCGTCACGCCGGACCCACTCCTCGACCGCGAGCTCGAGCCGCATGCCGCTACCGCTCCTGTCACGAACATCATGGCGGCGAGCAGCGCGACCACTGGCAAACCTCGATTCCTCCCCGCGCTCATTGAACCGGCGTCTTCTCGGTGACGAGGGCGATCTTGCGGACCCGTCCCTCTCGCAGCCAGTCGCTCCAGAGCCGGTGGGCGATCAGTAGCTCCTCAAGTGCCCGGCCTCCGATCTGCGCGGCAATGTCCGCAGCGTCGGCGGCAAAAGCGTCGATCAACGAATCCGCCACGGCGCGGTGGGATCGACTGCAGTCATCCTGCCAGCGGACAACCAGCCCGACCCGGTCCAAGTAGGCGAGCATCTCCTGCAGCGGGGTGAGCCAGACCGTGTCGGCGTCAGGCATCCTCTCTCGCTCTGCCTCCGTGAGTGGCGGGCCTTCTTCCATCGTGAAGGCGAACCGCCCGCCGGGCGTCAGCGCCCGGGATATCTCCTGCAGCAGCGTCTGCTTGTCGGGAAACGCGAGCATCGTCTCGAACAGGAGCACCACATCGAACGGGCCGGGAGGGGTCGGGGGGATCCGCGAGACCTTAAAGCGACAGGGAAGGCCGTCAGCCCTCTCACGTGCGATCCCGAGGGCGCTCGAACTGAGGTCAACCCCCAGGTAGGCGCAGCCCAGCTCCCGGGTGATGAACCGTCCTGGGCCGGCGATGCCGCAGCACAGGTCCAGCACGGAGACTCCGGGCGCAATGCCGGCCTGATCCGCCAGGGCTCGAATCTCGCCGGCGCGCATGAAGCCCTCCTGCTCGACGAACTCGCCGGGGGGGTACGCCGACACACGGGCTCGCTGGAGGGCCTGGACGAACGGAGCGCGCTCGTCCTGCTTCACGGCTGTGCTCCGTCCACGCAGTCGCGGCGGTGCTCCGCGTAGCACTCCAGCAGCGCGTCGTTCACACCGCGCAGCATGTCAGCCCGCATACGGGAAGGCTTGGTAGGGCGCCAGCGTCATTGTAGGAATGAAGCCCACGCATTCAGCAGCCGTCACGGTGGACGCTCCGGGCCCGGCGCTCGGCGCGATTTCGCGCTCGCGCGGGCGGGGACGAAGGCGACGATCAGAGGCGGCCGGGAACGCACACGCTGGTCCGATGACCGGCTTGATCGCAGCCCTGCTGCTGCTCGCGGGCCTCGCGGGGACCGTCGGGCTTAGTCGCGTCGGGTGGGTCGTCGGAATCAGCTGCGCGGTTATCACGAACGCGGCACTGGCCCACGGCATCGCTCGCTACCGCACCAGCCTCCTGGGCCTGGCCGATTGGGTGACGCTGACCCGGGCCACGCTCGCCGTGGGCGTCGCGGCGCTCGTCGCGGACTCGTTCGGTCGGCCCGCGCAGATCACCGTGCTGGTGTCAGTTGCCGCGGTCGCGCTCACGCTGGACGCGGTCGACGGATGGGTCGCGCGACGCACGAGGACGACAGCGACTTTGGGCGCGCACTTCGACGGCGAGGTCGACGCCTTCCTGATCCTGATCCTCAGCGTGTATGTCGCTCGTTCGGCCGGCGCGTGGGTGCTTGCGATCGGCGCCGCGCGCTACGCGTTCCTGGCAGCCGGATGGCTGCTGCCACGGCTGCGTGAGCCGCTGCCGCCGCGCTACTGGCGCAAGGTCGTCGCTGCGGCGCAGGGGACAGTGCTGACCGTCGCGGCCGCAGACGTTCTGCCGCCGGTCCTCACCCGGGTTGTCCTCGTCGCGGCCCTGGTCCTGCTTGCCGAGTCGTTCGGCCGCGATGTGCGCTGGCTGTGGATTCCCCGCACCGCCACGGCGAGCCCAGTGGCAGCGGATCTGGATACACGCCCCACGCTCGGTCTCGCTCCGAGCCCTCCCCCCAGTGCCAGACACGGGCAGGTGCGAACCGGCATCGCCGTAGCGCTCACCGTCCTGGCCGGTCTGATCGTGTGGGCCGCCCTCGTGGCTCCGGACCGGCCAAGTGGTCTTACGCCCACGGCCTTCCTGAGGATCCCGCTCGAGGGACTCGTCCTGATCGCCATCGCCGTATTCCTGCCTGTAACCCCTCGCCGCGTCCTGGCCGGGATCCTCGGGCTGGCTCTCGGTCTGGTCGTCATCCTGAAGGTCCTCGACATCGGTTTCATCATGACCTTCGACCGGCCGTTCGACGTGATCGGGGACTCCGGCTCCGCGGGGATCGGGATCGAGACGCTGCGCGCCGCGGTGGGCCGGGCGCAGGCCAATGTGATCGTCGTCGGCGTGGTGGCAGGCGTCGCTGCCCTCCTCGTCCTCACCCCCCTGTCGATGTTGCGCGTCACCCGGGTCGCCGCCGGTCACCGCCGGTTCTCGCTGCGGGCCGTCGCGGGGCTGGGTGTCGTTTGGCTGATCTGCTGGCTGTTCGGCGTGCAGCTCGTCTCCCACAGCCCGATCGCCTCGACGAGCGCCGCCGGCCTCGTGGTCGGCGAGGTACACGCGGTGCAGGCCGACATCCGGGACCAGGGTGTCTTCGCAAACCAGATCCGGCACGACCGGTTCCAATACACGCCCGGTAACCAGCTGCTGAGGAGTCTGCGAGGCAAGGACGTCCTCCTCGTCTTCGTCGAGTCCTACGGCAAGGTCTCGGTCCAGGGCTCTTCCTTCTCGCCGGCCGTCGATGCGCTTCTCGACACGGGGACCAAGCGACTACACGCCGCCGGCTTCTCCGCTCGAACCGCATTCGTCACCTCTCCGACCTTCGGTGGCGTCAGCTGGCTGGCGCACTCCACCCTGCAATCGGGCGTCTGGGCCAACACCCAACAGCGCTACAACCAGCTCGTCAGCACCGACCGCTTCACACTCAGCCAGGCGTTCAAGCGGGGCGGCTGGCGGACCGTCGTCGACTCGCCGGCGGATGACCGCGTGTGGCCGCAGGGGTCGACGTTCTACCACTACGACAAGATCTACGACCGGCGTGACGTGGGTTACCGCGGTCCGACTTTCACCTACGCTTCGATGCCCGACCAGTATCTCTACCTGGGCCTGCAGCGCCTCGAGCTCTCCAAGACCCACCGGCGTCCCATCTTCGCGGAGGTGGACACCGTCTCGAGCCACATGCCCTGGAACCGCATCCCCCGGATGATCCCGTGGCGCGAGGTCGGCAACGGCTCGATCTTCAACCACGTTCCGATGGACAAGAACCTGGACGGGCCGTTCTGGATCACGCCGAAGCGCGTCCGCTCGGCCTACGCTCGGTCGATCGAGTACTCGCTGAACGCCCTGATCTCCTTCGTGCAGCACTACGGCAATACGAATCTCGTGCTCGTCGTCGTGGGTGACGAGCAGCCGCTGCCGATTGTGAGCGGGGAGGGCGCCAGCCACGACGTGCCGATCTCGGTCATCTCCCAAGATCCGTCGACGCTGAACCGAATCGCCGGTTGGGGTTGGTCGGACGGCCTGCGGCCCAGCGCGCAAGCGCCGGTCTGGCGGATGAGCTCCTTCCGCGACCGCTTCCTTACCGCATTCGATTCCCACCCGGCGAGCCGGTAGCTCGCCCTGAAAGCAGACGTGCGTGCCCGGTCCGTATCCTGCTGAGGTGCCGCTGAGCACCGTCGCCGTCGATCGTGCGCCCGAGCGGTTGGGCGGCCTGGATGGCCTCCGGGGCCTGGCCGCGGTATTCGTGGTGGTGAACCACGTCTTCCTGCGCGCATTCCCCGGCTACCCGGTGGACCACGCACCGTTCTGGGCCGCGTGGTTCATCTACGGCCGCTTTGCGGTCGTCGTTTTCATCGTGCTCTCCGGGTTCTCGCTGGCACTTTCGCCAGCCCGTCACGGCTGGCGGCTCGACGGTATCTCCCGGTTCGCGCACCGGCGCGCTCGGCGCATTCTGCCTCCTTACTGGGCCGCCCTCGTCTTCAGCCTTGCGGTGGCTTGGCTGATCGTCCCTCAGCCCGGGCAAGGCGTGCCCGACGTGAAATCGGTCGTCGTGAACGGCCTGCTGGTGCAGAACCTCGTCGGCGCGCACAGCCCCAACGCGGCGTTCTGGTCGCTGGCCGTCGAGGCTCAGCTGTACCTCCTGTTCCCGCTGTTGCTACTGATGGTGCGCCGGTGGAGCGCGATCGCGATGCTCGCCACCGTCACGCTCGTGGTGGCCACGGTGGGGGTGGTGGGCCCGCACGTCTCCCGGCTGGACACGTTCGTGGTCCAGTCTCCGCCCGACCTCGCCGCGCTGTTCGCGGTCGGAATCCTGAGCGCCGGCATCGTCGGCGCAAGCCGGGCTCGCAGGTCGTGGCCTTGGGGTCGGTTCGCCCTCGCCGCCGCGGTGCCGGTGCTCGCGACGATCGGGTGGCAGGGATCGGTGTGGACGCTCGACCACCTGTTCTGGGTCGACCTCGCGCTGGGCCCAGCCGTCGCCTGCCTGCTGGCGGCTCTGGCCACCGGCCATGCGGCCCGCGTCCGGCGCCTGCTCGACGCGCGCCCGATCCGCAGCCTCGGCTCGTCGTCCTACAGCCTGTATCTGACGCACGGACCGATCGTCGTCGTGGTCTACGAGAAGATCGTGGCCGGGCGGGTTGGCCAGGGCGTTCCGGCCTTCCTGGTGACGCTCGCCCTGGCGCTGCCCCTGACGATCCTGTTCGCGCGGGTTTTCGCGTCATTCTTCGAGATTCCCTTCCTCCGGCATCGCAGCTTGTCCGTGGCTGCGCAGCAGCCGCAGCCTCGAGCCGATGGGGCGCCGGCATGAGCCGAACCGTGTTGTCGTGGGGGCGCGTTGTGGGCTCCGCCCTAGTGCTAGCCGTCCTGGTCTGGCGGCTGGGCACGGGCCCGTTCCTCCACGGCATCCGCACGATCGACGGCTCCGCTCTGGCGGCGGCCACGGGCCTCGCGGTGCTGACGACGCTGTGCTGCGCGTGGCGCTGGAAGATCGTGGCCGGTGGTCTCGGCGTAGGCCTCTCGCTGCCGGCTGCCGTCGCCGCCTACTACCGCTCGCTGTTCCTCAACCTCACCCTGCCAGGCGGGGTCGCGGGCGACGTGCACCGGGCGGTCAGCCACGGCCGGGACGTGAGCGATGTCGGCCGAGCGCTGCGGGCGGTCGCGTGGGAGCGCACCGCGGGGCAGGTCGTCCAGGTCCTCCTGACGCTGGCCGTTCTCCTCGCGCTGCCCTCACCGGTGCGCTCGTCGATGCCGCTGGTGGCGCTCGCGGTTGTGGTGGTCGCGATCGGGTTTGGGCTTGTAGTTCGGAGGCGGCCGGGTAAAGCCCGGTCCGCCTGGGCGCGGACCCGGAGCGCAGCGGTTCGCGACATCAGGGAGGGCCTGCTCGCCCGGAAGTCGTGGTTGGGCATCGCGCTTGCATCTGCGGTTGTCGTGGCCGGCCACGCGGCCACCTTCATGATCGCCGCGCGGACCGCCGGCGCCACCGCGCCGGTGTCCCGGATGTTGCCGCTGGCGCTGCTGGTGATGGTGGCCATGGTGCTGCCGAGCGTCGGCGGCTGGGGCCCGCGCGAGGGCGCGACGGCATGGATCCTCGCCGCGGCCGGGCTGGGCGCGCAACGAGGGGTTGCCACCGCCGTCGTCTACGGCATTATGGTCCTCTTCTCCAGCCTCCCGGGTGCCGCCGTCCTCCTCGTGGAGCGGTTCCGGGCTACCCGGCCGCCCAGGCGACACGAACGGACGCTCCGCGAAGGAACTGCACATGCCTGACCGCCCGTACACCCTCTTGAGCTGCAGCATGTCGATCGACGGCTATCTCGACAGCGTGATGCCGCGGCGCCTCGAGCTCTCCAACGACGCCGACTTCGACCGGGTCGACGCCGTGCGCGCCTCCTGCGACGCGATCCTGGTCGGCGCGGCAACGGTGCGCAACGACAACCCGCGGCTCGGGGTGCGCTCCAAGACGCGGCGCGACGACCGGACGGCTCGTGGCCTGCCACCCTCACCGATCAAGGTCACCGTGACCGAGAGGATGGAGCTGGACGCGGGTGCCGATTTCTTCACCACCGGCGATACGGAGAAGCTCGTCTACTGCGCCAGCCGGCGGGTGATCGACGCGCGCTCGCGGCTCGGACCGATGGCGACCGTGGTCGACGCCGGACAGCCTGTCGAGATGCGCACGATCAGTGAGGACCTCGCGGCCCGCGGGGTGGAGCGGCTGATGGTCGAGGGCGGGGGTAAGGTCCACACGCAGTTTTTGACCGACAACCTCGCCGACGAGCTGCAGCTGGTCGTTGCTCCCTTCTTCGTCGGCGACTCCCGGGCCCCTCGGTTCGTGAGCGATGGCCGCTTCCCCTGGAACCCCGGCCGGCGCGCGACGCTCGCCGGGGTGCGCCAGATCGGCGACGTCGTGCTGCTCCGCTACGCGCTCTCATCACGATTCCACACCGACTGACCCGGGAGATCGATGCCGCAGCCACCGCCCACCGCAACGATCCGCACGCAGATCTCGGTCCCGCTGCGGTTCACCGACGGCTACGCCACGGTTGCCCGCGTCTTCAGCTTCGACGGACTCCTCGACGGCCAGGAGCACCTCGCCTTCGGTCTGGGGGATCGGGCCGCCCCGGTGACGTCGGCCGGACGCCGGCCGGTGCCGCTGGTGCGGCCGCACAGCGAGTGCCTCACCGGGGACGTGTTCGGCAGCCAGCGCTGCGACTGCGGCCCGCAGCTGCGCGAAGCCGTCGAGGGCATCGCCGGGACCGGTGGCTACCTGCTGTATCTGCGCCAGGAGGGACGCGGCATCGGCCTCTACGCCAAGCTCGACGCCTACGCGCTGCAGGACGCGGGGCTGGACACGTATGAGGCGAACCTCGCGCTGGGGCACCGCGAGGACGAACGCAGCTACCTGGTCGCCGCGCAGATGCTGCAGGCACTGGGGGTCTCGCGGGTCGCCCTGCTCAGCAACAACCCGGACAAGGCCCGGCAGCTCCGCCGGTTCGGGGTGACCGTGACCGCTCTCGTGCCGACGGGCGTGCACCTGTCCGCCACGAATGCCCGCTATCTGGCGACGAAGGCGGGAAGGGGCGCGCACACGCTCGACCTCCCGCTGTCAGTCTGAAATCGTCTCAGGGAGGACCAGCACGTCGGCGTGGTCAACGGTGACGGCGAGCTCGCCGGCTTTTGCCTGGGCCAGCCGTCGGAGGGTATAGGCGTCGGTCTCGGCGGCCAGCTCGACCTGCTGCTCGCACGCGGCACCCACCCACCCGGCGAGCCACTCCGTCGCCAGGTGGGCCTGCGAGGCGCCAAGTCGCCATGGGCTGGGCCGGACGAGGACCTCCGCTCCCAGCCGGCGGAACCCCCCGGCCGCGAGCGCGACTGCGTCCGGACCGAGCAGGCGGCCTCGCTGGGTCACGCGGCGTTGGTGGGCATCGAATGCGGCGGCCACACGGCCGTCCAGTGGCTCCGCCGGGGTGAGGCGGACGCGACCGACGACGGACAGCGTCAGCAGGACCGGACACCCTGCGCCGGCGCAGACGCCGACCAGCCCAACCAGCTCCCCCTCGGTCAGCATGTCGAGCAGCGCCGAGGCGGTGATGAGGGTTGCGTCGCCGACATCGCCCGGGTGAAGGCGAGTGACGTCGGACCGCTTCGCCTCGACGGTCACCGTCGCCCCGTCGGCGGCCGGGCCGGGAGGTTCCGCGGCGGCGAGCTCCAGCAGGTCCGCGTCCCGGTCGTGCAGGACCCAGCGCTGCGGCCCGGGCAGCCGCGGCGCCAGCCACCGGCCCATCGCGCCCGTACCGCAGCCGAGGTCGTGGATCACCTGGCGCCCGGTTGGCGGGAGCACCTGGTTAAGATGATCGGCGAGCTCGGGTGAACGGGCCGCGGCGTCGGCGGGCTCGCGGAGGGCGAGCCACCTCCGGCTGACCCGGACGCCCTCGAGGGTCATCGCGACGTCCCGACCAGGGCTTTTGCGAGAGCGGACGTCGTGGTCGACCATCCAGGAAGCGACGCGCGCCGCTCGCGCGCGGCCCGGCGCAACCGCCCCCTCAGCTCGGCGTCGCCGAGCCAGGCGCGCAGCGCGGCGCCGAGTACCGCCGGGTCCTCGGGGGGCACCAGCAGCCCAGGCCGGTTCCCGTCGGCGCCGTGACCCAGAGCCTCCGTCACGCCGCCGACGTCGGCGGCGATAACGGGCAGGCCACGGGCCAGGGCCTCGATGACGACCATCCCGTACGTCTCGGCGCGCGATGCCAGCACCACGAGGTCGGCGGCCGCATAGCAGCGATCCAGATCGGCTCCGGTCCGGGGTCCCAGGAAGTTCACCCGGCCGTCGAGCCCGCGGTCCAGCAAGCGGCGAGGCAGAGCCTCAGCGAACGCCGGGTCGCGGTCCAGGCTGCCCACGCACTCACACTGCCAGGACAGCTCCGAGATCGTGGCCAGGGCGTCGAGCAGGACATCGTGGCCCTTGCCGAAGGTCACCGCCGCGACGCAGAGCAGCGCACCACCCGCCACGGTCCCAGTTGTGAGCTCGGCGGCGTCGACACCGGGCTCGGCGACGTGGACCCGTTCGGCCGGCAGCGAGTACAGCTCTCGCAGCCGGCGCCGCGCCCACGAGCTGGTCGTGACCACGGCGGCAGCAGCTGAGAGGACCGCCCCTTCCCGCGCCCGGATGTCCTCGGCCTCGTCATCTGCCGGGCGGTGGCCGAGTGGCATGTGCACGAGCACGACCCAGCGCAACCGGCGTGCCTGCGGGACAAGCACCTCGGGCGCGGTCGAGGCGACCAGCCCGTCGAGCAGCACGACTGCGTCGTCGGGGATCCGCATCAGGGCGTCGGCAAGGGCAGCGAGGGACGACGGGTCGCGATGCGGCCAGTCGCTTGGCACCGGGTGCTCGTGGACCGACCAGCCGAGCGAGCGCAGCCCGCGGCAGACCTGGCGGTCATACGTATTGCCTCCGCTTGGCCGGGTCGGGTCGTCGATGCCGTCGGGTACGACGACATGCACCGTCGTCAAAGTTGCAGCTCGTAGCTCGCCCAGGCGATGTGCGATTCGTGCAGCGTGACGACGAGCCCGTCGAGCTCGCGAGCGCTCTCGCCCAGAGCCCCGGCGCGCACTCTGTCTGCGAGCCGATCGGCAACCACCCGGGCGAGCGCCTCGGTGGACGTGTTCGTGCCCGCGAAGGCGGGCTCGTCGTCGAGGTTGTGGTAACTGATCTCGGCCAGCACGGCGTGCAGAGCCTCGGCCGCTCGGCCGATGTCAACCACGAGGTTGTCGGCGTCGAGGGCCGCGCGCCGAAACGTGGCGTCGACAACGTATGTCGCGCCGTGCAGGCGCTGCGCGGCCCCGAACGCCTCACCGCGGAAGCTGTGAGCGATCATCATGTGATCGCGGACGGTCACGCTGAACACGGTCTACCCCCCGTCGTAGGTGATGCTGTGACAGAGCGCCGGAAGACTCCCGGCGGCGAGCCTGGCCATCACATCCGGCAGCTCGCAGAAGCGGGACTCCCCGGTCAAGAGCGCGTCGAAGGCGGGGTCGCGCAGCAGGTCAAGTGCGAGGGCCAGCCGTTCGGCCGTCGTGCGGCGCCCACTGCGGGCCGGGGAGAGGACCCCGACCTGACTGGCGCGGATGCCAAGGCGGCCCGAATGGAATGCGCCGCCCAGGGAGAGCCGGACCTCGAGGTCGCCGTACCAGCTGAGGTCGATCACCGTACCCTCCGGCGCGAGCAGGTCGAGCGACCGCTGAAGCCCTGACGATGTCGCGCTGGCGTGCACGACGAGGTCGCGATCGTCGGCCGCGTCGGCCGGCAGCGCGAACTCGACGTCCAGCGCGGCCGCGACATCGCTCCGGCCGGCATCGACGTCGACGAGCGTGACCTGCACACCTGGGAATCGAGTCAGCAGGCGGGCGACGCAGCAGCCGAGCATCCCGGCGCCGACCACCGCGACGCGGTCGCCGAGTAGTGGTGCTGCGTCCCACAGCGCGTTGACGGCGGTCTCGACCGTGCCCGCCAGGACGGCGCGAGCGGGTGGCACGTCCTCGGGCACGACCGTCACCGCGCCGGCCGGCACCACGTACGCGGTCTGGTGCGGGTACAGGCAGAAGACAGTGCGTCCGCGCAACTCCGCCGGCCCCTGCTCGACGGCGCCGACGTTGAGGTAGCCGTATTTGACTGGCCCCGGGAAGTCCCCGTCCTGAAATGGTGCCCGCATGGCGGCGTACTGGCCCGGCGGCACACCGCCCCGGAACACCAAGGTCTCCGTGCCTCGGCTGATGCCGGACCGCAACGTGCGGACCATCACGTCGTCCCGCCCCGGCTCGGGCAGCGTGACCGGCCGGATCTCCCCGACGCCCGGTGCGCGCAGCCAGAACGCGCGTGCGTCGACCTGCACGGCTCTCACCTCAAACGTCAAGACCCACGCGGCGAGCCTGGCATGCCGCACATGCTATGACTCCGGCAATAACTGTGGCTTCAGCGCTCGGCCGCGTCGCGGGCCTGCGGATCGACGACCGTGAACAGCACCGTCTCGGCGCCCTCTCGCACCTCAGCCGAGACCTGGTCGACGAGCAACGTGTGCAGGGATGCGGGCCCCGGGGGGTCGACGCTCTGGAGCTGGGATGCGGTGCCGGGGGGGAACGGGCCGACGCGCAGATCAAGCCGTCGCGCGCCTGCAGACAAGCCGACGCTGATGGTGTCGCTGCTGGCGAACTCGGCGGCGTGCGAAGCGATGCCGTCGGCGATCAGGTACAGGTCGGAGTAACGATCGACCGACAGATAGGCCTGCGCGGCGACGGCACCCGCGAGCCGGCCGAGAATCGCGGCCAGCAGAGGTACCGGCGCGACGCTCAGCACGACCTGGCCATCGACGACGGCGGCCGGCTCGACCTGTGTCTCCCGGGGGTCCCGGTGGAGCGCGGCGATATCGCTGCGGTTGTACGCGAACACCATGCGCACCTCGGTGCCCTGGGCCGGCGAGGTGAGGAACTCCGCCCGGACCGCGAGGGCATTGATCACCGCGATGCCGACGCCGACGTGGTTCTCAGCCGGAGCTGAGTCGCGGATTCCATCTCCGCAGTCGCGCACGGTGACCTCGACCGCGTCCGGCGCGGCCACGAAATCGACGATCATGGGACCGGAGGCCTCGCCGTAGGCGTGCATGACGACGTTGTTGCAGGCCTCGCTGACGGCGGTTTTCAGATCGGCCAGGAGTTCTGCCCCGAGTTCGAGCAGCTCGGACGCTCCGGCCAGCATAGCTCGCACCATCGCGACACTTTCAGGCCGGCTCTCCAGCTTCAGATGGATGGTTGGGGCCTGCATCACCTCCACGCACCTGACGGCCTGCCCAGGGCGCGCAGGCGGCAAACGGCCGCGCTGGGACTCAAGCGCCGGCTGGCGGGTTCTGGAAGTTGAACCGCTCGAGGGTGCCGCTCAGCTCGAACACCCGCTGGACCTGGCGCGGGCCGGGGCGGAGCAACAATTCGTGGTCGCCGTCCTCGGTGCGCTGGCGGGCGAGCAGCAATGCCCGCAGACCGGTGCTGTCCATGAACGTGACGTCGGTCAGATCGATCACCAGCCGGCGCGGGATCGAGGCGCCGAACTCGTCCAGCGCCCGCTCCAGTCCCGGGGCCGAAGCGATGTCCAGCTCGCCGCACAGGGCGAGGACGGTGGCATCCGCTTTGCTGGTCGGGCTGATCTCCAAGCGGGTGGGGATTACTGCATCCGGAGGGGTGGGCTCAGCCATGGCGAGCGAGGAGGCTAGCAAGCCCTGCCGGGCGCTCGTAGGCGGGCCACGGACTCGCGGGCTGTCATCCTGCGCGGATGACGCGATTGGAGCTTCCGGCTGCCGACATCGTCGGGATCCGCGCGTCGAACCCAGGTCCGTTCACGCTCAGCGGCACGAACTCGTGGTTGGTGGGCCGGGATCCGGCCTGGCTGGTCGATCCGGGCCCGGCGCTCGACGAACACGTGGCGGCGTTGGCGGGGGAGATTGGGCGACGTGGGGGCCTTGGAGGAATCGCTCTCACCCATGATCACGAGGACCATTCCGAGGCGGTTCCCACGATCCGGGCGCAGTTTCCCGCTGCTGAGCTGGCCGGCGCCCGCGGGGAGGTCGACGTGAAGCTGTTCGAGACCCCGCGCTTCGGTCCGCTGGTGGCGGTGCCGACCCCTGGGCACGCGCCCGACCACGTCGCGTTCATCTGCGGCGAGGTGGCACTCAGCGGCGACGCCGTGCTCGGGGAGGGAAGCGTGTTCATCTTTCCCGATCCAGGTGCGCTGGCCGGGTATCTACAAGGACTCGAGCGCCTGCGCAGCCACGATTTAAACCTGCTGGCCCCCGGTCACGGCCCGCTGGTCCATGACGTGCAGGCGAAACTTGACGAGTACGTCTCGCATCGCTTGGAGCGCGAGCGCCGCCTCGTGGCCGCTCTGCAAGCCGGAAAGCGAACCGTTCAGGATCTCCTCGACGACGTGTGGGACGACGCTCCGGCGGTCCTGCGCCCGGCTGCCGCGGTCACGCTGGCGGCCCACCTGGACAAGCTCGCCGACGAAGACCGGCTGCCCGAGGGAGTCGAGCTGCCTAAGCCCTGGTGGTGAGGCGCCGGCGAGCGAGTTCCATCGCCGCGGTCAGTGGGGTGGCGCGCGCCGCGTCCGCATCGTCAAAGATCTCTCGCAGAGTGGCGCCGATTCCACGCACCCGGGCCCGGGCGCTCGCCACGTCGTATTCCTTCAGCTCCTGGGCGATGTTAATCAGGCCGCCCGCGTTGACGACAAAGTCAGGGGCCCACAGGATCCCGCGTGCGGCGAGCAGGTCGGCTATCCGATCCTCGGCCAGCTGATTGTTGGCCGCCCCGGCGACGATCTGGCATTGCAGGCGGGGTACGGTCTCGTCGTTGAGCACGCCGCCCAGGGCGCAGGGCACGAGTACGTCGACGGCGGCCTCCAGGGCGCGGTCGGGGTCCATCCAGCGCGCTCCGAGCCGCTCGGCCAGCTGCCGCTTCCGGTTGTCGACATCGGCGAGCAGCAGCTTCGCTCCGGCTCGCGCGCAGCGTCGCGCGACGCGGGAGCCGACGTGGCCCAGCCCGATCACGCACAGCGTCCGCCCGCGCAGCGAGTCGGTGCCGAAGATCCGCTCGCAGCACGCGCGGATCGCCGCCTCCACGCCGAGGGCCGTGAACGGGCTCGGGTCGCCCGACCCGCCGCGGCTCCGGGCGAGGCCCGCAACGTGGCGCGTGCCCTCGGCGATCACGCTCATATCGCGACTCGAGGTGCCGACGTCCTCGGCCGTGATGTAACGCCCGCCGAGCGCCTGAACGGTGTCAGCGAAGTCCAGCAGCGCCCCGTGGCGGCGGACGAACGGCATCCGGCGCGCAGGCGGCAGCATGATCACACCCTTCCCGCCGCCCAGCGGCAGGTCGGCCACCGCGGCCTTGTAGGTCATCGCACGGGACAGGCGCAGCGCGTCGCGCAACGCTGCTCGCGGGTCCTCGTACTCCCACATGCGGCAACCTCCGAGCGCGGGGCCGCGGACGGTCGAGTGGACCGCCACGCACGTGTACAGCCCCGCGCGAGCGCCGCGGCGGAGCAGCACCTCCTCGTGATCCAGCTGCTCGAGGTGGTTGGCTATTGCTAGGGAGCGGTAGCTGGGTAACCGGATCCGGACACGCCTGTCGGGCTCGCCGCTCCCGATCCAGACGTCGACAGGCCGCCGGTCGTTGGGCCGCTCGAGCCGGACGTGGACCCGCTCGTGGTCGAGCCGGTTCCGGAGGTGGTCTGAACCCCAGCGGAACCGGCGGGGGGGCCGGTCGGGACG
>DATCPD010000057.1:0-3385 GCA_036564325.1 Solirubrobacteraceae bacterium
GCAGGTACCTCGGTACCTGCTTGCCGTGCGTGCGGCCCCAGCCACGCCCAGCCACTCCCGAGACTGCTCACGAATTTCCGAATCGCGACACTAGAAGTCCCCTGAAGAAGTGGGGTTGAAATTCCGGGATCGAGCGGCACTGTTGCGATGGTTGTGGCGTTGGGGTTGCGAACTGGATCGCTGGTGTTCTTTGGAGGGTCTGATCTCATGCGGTCTGGCTGGTCAGCCGGTGTCTGATCGGGTTGAGATTGACCAGGGCAGCCGCCCAGGCTGCCTGCAATCGTGCCTTGGCGCTGCCGATGTAGCGGCATTTGCGGGCACCGTAGCGGTGAGCGAGCAGCCCGAGCAGCCGCTCGATCCGGGGTCGGCCGCGTCGGAGGTGCTCAGCGGTGGCTGGGTCGGCGAGGGCTTGGCGAGCGGCGAGCAGCAGGTCTTCGTGTTCGCGCAGGTTGATCTGCCGGCGGGATCGGCCCGGGCAGCACTGCGGCTTCAGCGGGCACTCTCCGCAGATCGAGCGGGAGAAGTTCGCGCCGCGAAACCCGGTCTTGGAGATGCTGATCGGCACGGTCTGACCGGCCGGGCAGGTGACGGTGCCGGCGTCCAGATCGATGTGGAACTCGCGCTTGCCCAGGCGATCCTCAGCGACTTTGCCCTCGGGCACCGGGGCGAGCACCTGCACGTCGCGTTCTGCCAGCTCCGCCCGGACGGGGCCGTTGCCATAGGCGGTATCGCCGAGCACCCGGGCTGGGCGGCGCTGTGTCGACTGGGCGTCGATCAGATGCTTGGCTTGTGGCCCGTCGGTCTCACCGGCTGGGCTGACGTGCACCGCGGTGATCAACGGCTCGCTGCCGCTGGTCGCGGAGGCCGAGAGCTTGTAACCGTCAAACCGGGTCTGAGAGCTCTTGCGGCCGTGACGCATCTCCGGATCGACGGTCGAGATGATCCGGTCGCTTCTGGTTCCCCGGTGCAGGCGCGGCACGCCGTCCTGGTCGATGTCGAAGTCCTGGCCGATCAGCTCGCGCAACAGCCCGTGCGCCGCCTTCACGGGCTCATCGTCGAGCAGGCCCTCGGCCTTCTCCACGGCCTCGAGCGCCCGCTCGGCGTCCTGTGCGACGCGGGTGAGCATCCGCTCGCGCTCGGCCTTCTCACGCCACCGACAGTCCGGCTTCTCGCCCGGATGGCAGTAATCGAACTCAAGCCCATCATCGAGCCGCTCCCCGGCGTCCTCGTCGGCCGCCGTGACCGCGTCGATCAACTTGCGCACGCCGTGACGGACCAGCCTGACCGTGTCCTGCGTCGCGGCCGCGCCGAGCATCGGCGTGGAATCGATGATCTGCTCAGCAGCACCGTCGAGCATCCCCAGCTCCCCGGCGAGCCGCAGCGTGTTCTCCAGCGCCAGCCCCTCCTTTTTATGCAACAACAACCGAGCGCGGTACTTCGTCAACGACGTCGGATGCCACCCCTGATGATCGACTGCCAACCCGAGCGCGACCTTCCAGCGCAGATCCCACGCCACGCACTCCATCGCCTGCTCGTCACTCGCGCCGGTGCGGTGCTGCAACAGCATCACTTTGGCCAACAACGCCGGCGGGATCGCCGGCCTGCCCATCCGCGGCGAGTAGCACTCCGCGAAATCCTCATCACGCACGATCCGATCACCGTGCTCAGCCAACAACGCAAAAAACGGCTCTCTCGGCATCGATGTGGTCAGCGTCATGGTGAGTGACGCTCGTGTGGGAGGTGGAGGGTGATGGGTCCGCAGGTGAGCATCACGAGTGCGAGGGCGGCGCTGGCGGAGTGGAAGCCGTAAGCGCGCCGGGTGATGAGGCGCACCTTGTTGTTAAGCGCTTCGGTTCGTCCTTGGTTGATCCCGAGGCGGATCGCGGCGAGGATCCCGTCGCGGTGCTTGCGGATCGTTTTGCCGAGGCGGACGAATGGCTCCAGGCGGCTGCGGGCGAGGCGGCTGAGGAGCCGGTCGATCAGCATGGTGACGTCCTCGAGGGTGAGGCCGTGCTCGAAGATCCCGCGCACGGCTTCCTTGAGGATGTACGCGCGCCATACCTCGCCGCCGGCGGCCTTCAGGCGGCGGAGCGTGGCGGCCTGCTTGTCGGTGAGCTTCTTGGGCGCTTTGAGCAGCGACCAGCGGGCGTCCTTGAAGCGCTTGGCGGCGTCCTGATCGCCGAGTGAGCGCAGCTCGTTCCAGTAGGAGCGGCGGACCTCGTCCAGCGCCTTGTTCGCCAGCTGCACGACGTGGTAGGGGTCGATGCAGATGGTCGCCTGGGGCGCGTGCGCGCGGGCTGACTTAGCGTACCCGGGGCCCATGTCCAGCGAGATCGCCCGCAGCTTGGAGGCGCGCTCGCCGGCCGGCGGCTGGTCGTCATCGGTGGCGGGCTCGGGATCCGGCGAGGGAGGTTGTTCCTGGATCGCGGGGGATTCCGGCGCCGGCGGCGGCTCGGCGGCGATCTCCGGGTCGAGCTCTGCGAAGAACCGATCAGCGGCCTGCTCGCCGGCGCCTTCGGTGCCCCACACCACGCAGCGGCGCTCGTGGTCGGCGACGAGCGTGAGGTAGCGGTGCTGCTTGCGCCAGCTCACCTCGTCGATCCCGATGTCGAACAGATCGTTGAGCCGGTCGGGATCGAGCTCATCGGCGGACACGCGCGCGATGATCCGCCCGACCGTGGCCCAGTCGATCCGCAACAGCCGCTTGACCGTCGTCTTGTCGGTCCGGGTCGCCAGCCAAGCGACCAGGCACTCGAAGTCGCGCGTGAACTCCGAGCCGTCACAGGCGAACGGCACGCCCTCGACGCGCGCCCCGTGCTCGGGGCACCACAGCCGCCGGCGGCGGCAGTGAATCTCAAGCCGCCAGATCCCGAGATCCAGGTGGCGCCAGACCGAGTCGACCGGGCGCGTGTCCTTGCGCGCCCGGGTCGAGAACTCGCACAACGGGCAACGCAGCCGCCGGCGTCGCAGCGCGACCCGCACCACCACCACGCATTGCTCGAACCGGACCTTCCTCACCCACACGCCGTCCAGGCACAGAAGCCTGGAAAATACCGTCGTGACGCGCACGTCGTCCTCCTTGCAAGCCGCTTGACCTTTGACAGCCAGCAGCCTGCCCGCGAGGGCGGCGGCGCGTCAGCAACCAGCGCGCAACCTGCGAGGAATTCCCAAACCCCGGAAAGCCCTGCTCACGAGCGCAATCGGGTGCTCACCTTGACCACACCCATGCCAGGAGCCCCGGAAAAGCACGTCCCGCGACCAGCCGTCGCAGCAGATGTGATGGCTGACGATCATCAGCGCGTGCTCGTCCTCGCCCAGCCGGATGAGCATCGCCCGCGTGGTCACGTCGCGCTCGAGGTCGAACGGCCGGCGGCCCTCCCGGCGC
>DATCPD010000059.1:0-5100 GCA_036564325.1 Solirubrobacteraceae bacterium
CACCGCGGCCGCCTCGGGCTCGCCTGCTCGCGCTGATGCCGGTCCCGGCGGTGGCGCCCGGCGGTCTCGGCGCGCTGGCCTGGGTCGCACTGAAGGTGGGCGCGTTGTCCTACGGCGGCGGATTCGTGATCGTGCCGCTGATGCAAAGCGACGCCGTGCATACCTATGGCTGGATGAGCGCCAGCCAGTTCCTGGGCGCGGTGGCTGTCGGTCAGATCACGCCCGGACCGGTCGTGGCCACGATCGCGGCAGTCGGATTCGCGGCCGGCGGCGTCGGGGGAGCCGCCCTGGCCGCGGCCGTAGCCTTCCTACCCTCGTTCGCACTCGTGCTCGGGGGTGCCCCGCACTTCGAGCGGCTGCGGTCCGATGCCGGCGTGCAGGCCTTTCTGCTCGGCGCCGGCCCGGCCGCCATCGGGGCGATCATCGGAGCGGCGATTCCCCTCGCCGGCGCCCTGCGGGAGACGTGGCAGTTCGTGCTGCTGGGCGCGGCCGCAGTAGCGCTTCTCGTTCTGCGCGCCGGCATCGTGGGAACGCTCCTGGCCGCTGGAGCGATCGGCGCCGTGGTCGCCCTCGCCGGCGGCCCGGCGCCGTGAAGAGCGCGTGAAGGCCCCCTTCATAGAGAAACCCCGCCGGGGCGGGGCTTCTCCGTAGCAGGCCTATAAGCCGGATCTTGTCGAGAGCAACCATCCATCTAAGCGGCCTACCCGGACCTTGGCGGGCAACCTGCAAACGGTCCTGCTTGGCCTAGCATCAGGTGGGGTTTACCTGGCCGCCGCGTCACCGCGACGCCGGTGCGCTCTTACCGCACCATTTCACCCTTACCGGCCTGGAGCTCTGCAGCGGCCCCAGGCTTAGGCGGTGTCTTTTCTGTGGCACTTTCCCGCGGGTTTCCCCGGGTCGGCGTTACCGACCACCTTGCCCTTTGATGTCCGGACTTTCCTCGAAGGTCTGTCACCTCCGCGGCTGCTCAGCCTGCAACCCTCAGCATAGCGCCGAGGGCCGGCACTCCAGCGTCAGGACAGCGTCGAGCCACAACTCTTGCACCGGCCTCCGATCGGCCGCGGGTGGACGCCGTACTGCGGCGCCATCTCTCCCTCGCAGACCGGGCAGGTGACGACTCGGTGGGCGGCGAGTTCCTCCCATACGCCGGCGACCAACTCGTCCAGCGTCGGCTCACCGCCCACCTCGTCGAACAGCGAGGGCAGACGCGAGGCCACCATCGTGGTCATGCGCTCGTCCCCTTCACGACATGCTCCGCATCAGGCCTACAACCTTCCCGAGCACGCGCACGTCCCGGCTGCGGATCGGCTCCATGGCCTCGTTCTCAGGCTGGAGCCGAACGTGGTCCGTCTCCTGGAAGAAGCGTTTGACCGTCGCCTCCTCGCCCACCAGCGCGACCACGATATCGCCGTCATTGGCCACATCCTGGGGTCGGACCACAACCAGATCGTCTTCGAGAATCCCCACGTCCTTCATCGACTCGCCGCGCACCCGCAGCAGGTACTCGCCATCCTCGCCGCCGGCAAACCCGGGGGTCTGGATGTAGTCCTCGATGTTCTCCTCGGCCAGCACCGGCTGGCCCGCGGCCACCTGCCCGATGAGCGGAAGTCCGGGGCGGACCAGGCTCCGCACGCCCGCCGCGGCCCGGTCGAGCAGCTCGATCGCCCGAGGCTTGGTCGGATCGCGCCGGAGCAGGCCGATGCGCTCGAGGTTGGCCAGATGCGCGTGGACCGTCGACGAGGAGGCCAGGCCCACCGCCTTGCCGATGTCACGCACCGTCGGCGGATAGCCGTACTTGGCCGAGTACCGCTTGATGAATTCGAAAATCTCCTGCTGACGTTTGGTGAGATCCATCCGTCCACTCCTTCCGCGTTGCCCCCGGCAGCGCCGGTGGGTCGAACATGTGTTCGTGAATGTAGCGCGACCCCAGGACGGACACAAACGTCGACCTCAGGCGAGAATCTCCCGGGCCAGGAACGGCAACTCAGCCGGCCAGGAACGGCAGCGCCAGGTCCAGCACCTGCTCCGGCGCCTCTTCAGCCAGGAAGTGACCCGCGCCTTCGATCTCGTGCACCTCCAGGTTGGCCACCGTCTGCGGCGCGAGCAGCGAGCCGAGCACGCTGGCTCCCCCCATCACCAGCCGGGTCGGGACGTCGAGGCTGACCGGGTTCTGCCGGCGCCGGTTGCCCGGGAGCTCCCGGGTCAGGAAGGTCCGGTAGCAGGCCGAGGTTGCTCGCGCCCGGGCGGGCTCGCGCAGCACGTTCGCGTAGACGTCGAGCTCCTCATCGGTCCACCGTGCGCCTTTGCCGCTGCCGACACGGATCAGCGTGCGCACGAAGCGGGTGCTCGAGGTCATCACGCGCGGGCCGAGCCCCGGCGTCGCCAGCGGGACCTGATAGGCCAGTATCCTGAGCAGCCCCGGATGGGGCCGAGCCGCCGCCGGCCACGGCGGGATGATGTCGAGCGCGACAAGGCGCTCGATTCGTTCGGGATGCTCGAGCGCCAGCAGGAACGAGACGAAGGCACCCCAGTCGTGACTGATCACCCGGACCCGCTCGAGCCCTTCGGCGTCGAGCAGGGCGACGATGTCCGCAGCGAACGTCGCCTTGGCGTAGTCGCCCGGCGGCGCGTCGGAGAAGCCCCAACCTCGCAGATCAGGGGCGAGGATCCGGTAATGAGGGGCCAGACGGGGGATCAGGTGCCGCCAGCACCACCAGTGCTGCGGCCAGCCGTGCAGAAGGAGGAGCGGGGGCCCCTCCCCTGCCTCGGCGACGTGCAGCGTCACCCCACCGGCGTTGACGTAACGGTGGGTTACGCCGGCGACCGGCGGTACCTCGGACAGTTCCACGGCTCAACGCTAACCGGTCGAGCGCCGTGCTGCTGCTCCTGGATTAGGCCGACTAGCGGCCGCGCCGGTTGTTGTGCCTGCCCTCGCGCCGCCGGCCGGCTCCCTGTCGGGCGCCGGGTCCTGAGCGGGCTCCAGAGCGGACCGGGGGCGCCGAGCGGACCGGAGACGCCGAGCGGACGCCGTCATCGCCGCCCAGCCCGTGATCAATGCCGAGCTGACGCGCGAAGCGGCTGACCTCGTGGCGCTGGGCACTGTCGACCAGTGTGATCCCGATGCCCGGCCGGCCTGCACGCCCCGTCCGGCCGATCCGGTGCACGTAGGCATCGCGGTCCGGCGGCGGATCGAAGTTGATCACGTGGGAGATGTTGGCGATGTCGATTCCCCGGGCGGCCACGTCGGTGGCCACCAGCGTGTCGACCTTGCCGGACTCGAAGCTGGCCAATGCCCGCTCGCGCTGATTCTGACTCTTGTTGCCGTGCATTGCCACAGCCGCGATCTGATGCGACTGCAGGCGCTTGACCAGCCGATCAGCTCCGCGCTTGGTGCGCACGAACACAAGGGTCAGCTGGCGTTCACGGCTCAGCTCGGTGACCAGTGAGTCAAGGCGTCCCTCATGGGTGACCCGGATGAAGCGGTGCTCGATCTGAGCGGTATCGCGGCGCTGCTCTGGCTCGTGCTCACGCAGCACCGCGTTGCGGGTGTAGTGGTGCGCGACCTCGCCGGCGGCACCATCGAGCGTCGCGGAGAAGAACAGCGTCTGACGCGGCTCGGCGCAGGCCCTGACGATCCGATCGACGGCCGGGCGGAAACCCATGTCGAGCATCCGGTCGGCTTCGTCGAGGACGAGCAGCTTGATCTGCGAGAGCGAGAAGGCGCCGCGCTGCAGCAGGTCCTCGAGGCGACCGGGAGTGGCGACGAGGATGTGCGAGCGACCGGCCTCGCGGGCCTGCTTGACCAGGCCGGCGCCGCCGTAGACCGCGGTGATCCGCAGCGCACGGGAATGGGCGATCGGGCGCAGGTCCTCGACGATCTGCTGGGCTAGCTCCCGCGTGGGAGACAGCACCAGCGCCGCGGGCCGGGGGCCGTCGCTGGCGATTCGATCGACGAGCGGGATCCCGAAGGCCAGCGTCTTGCCGGAACCTGTGGGGGACTTGGTGAGCACGTCACGGCCGGCGAGAACGTCGCCGATGACCAGGCGTTGCACCGCGAATGGTTCAGTGATACCGCCATCAGCAAGAGTGCTGACGACGATGTCGGACACGCCGAGATCGGCGAAGGACTGCAATGACATTAAGACTCCTTGACAGCGGCACAGCCGCGTGCGATTCGGGAGAGACGGCTGACCCCGAAACCGCGCAAACAAGCGGGTACCAAGAAGCTGCCCCGCGGCCGACGGACGCCGACCGCTGTAGTTCACCGTAGCAGCAGTCGTGGTGGCGACCCTGTTTCAGTAGGCGGAACCGCCGCTGCCGTAGGGCTTGGGGGCGCTGGAGGCGGGAGGCTTCGCGCTCGTCGCAGCACCCGTGCTAACGGCGTTCCAGGTCCCGACGTCCTTGATCCCCTGACCCTTGGCCTGGCCCGGCGAGGAATCCTGCATGAATGTGTACAGCGGCATGCCCTTGTAGGTCACCTGCTCGCCACCATCGGGGCGCTTGACCACGCCGAGCGAGCTCACGCCACCGCTCGGCTTGCCCCCCGACACCACGGTCAGGGGATGCCAGACCTTCAGACAAGCGGCCGTGCAGATGAACTTGCCGGCCTGCTCGCCGCTGAGGCGATAGAGCGTCAGGCCCTGCCGATCCACCAGCACGGTGCCGCCGAGGCTCGAGTTGGCCGCTGCCTTCACGGTGACGCCAGTGCCGGCACCACCACCGGACGAGCCCGAGGAGCTTGCGCCGCCACCGCCGCCGCCATAGGAGCTGCCGCCGCACGCGCCGAGCAGCAGGGTTGTGGCCAGCGCCGGAAGGGAGAGCTTGAGGAAAGAACGCATGGTGACTTCCTGACGTACAAGGGTTCGCGGTATGACGAGGTTCTGTTATTGAGGACGGCTCCAGGCGCGATTTCCTTCCCGCGCTGGCCCGCGCCCGCGGACGCAGACTTCCTTTCGCTATGAGGCTGTTGCGTAAGTTCTGGTGGTTTCGTCCGGCGGGTTTATGACGATTGCGGGATGCCACAGAACTTTTTGTCGTGTGATCGTGAGCAGGTGTTGTTGATGCCGCCGGATTTGCGGGAGTGGTTGCCTGAGGGGCATC
>DATCPD010000082.1:0-24180 GCA_036564325.1 Solirubrobacteraceae bacterium
TCTCTCGAGTGGTGCGCGTCGGTTTGGATCTAGGAGTCCTGGAGGGCGTGACGCTGTTTCTCGCGGCGAGCGCCTATCTCGCCTATGCGTTGGCGCATCACCGAAACCGCCGGGAGCTCGTTACCCGCTCGATCCTCGTGAGCGCGTTCATCCTTTGGGGAATCGTCCAGCTCGCTCCCGGCTTCTCCGGCACCGCGTTGCTCAACGACATCACGATCCTGCTGTTCGTCACTGACCTCGCGTTCCTGCTCAGCCCATGGGCTTGAGGCTTGGAGGCCCGGTCGGTGAACACCAGGCACCCGCTAAGTCAGCCCAATGATCGTTAGGATGAAGTGATGGGTGATGATCGCTGCGACTTGCTGTGCCTGGATTTGCCCCGAGCGGAGGAGATCCGCCGTAGCTTGGATATCGCAGTGGCTGCGGTGGCTGCGGCGAGGGCTAAGGCCCTCGGTGATCCCACGCGTCTGACGATCGCGATGGCTTTGCGCGAGGGGCAGGAGCTGTGCGTCTGTGACCTGGCGTGGATCACGATGAGGGCTGAGAACCTCGTCGGCCATCACCTGCGCGCGCTGCGCGAAGCCGGACTGGCCGAGTCTCGCCGGGACGGGAAGATCGTCTTCTACCGCCTCACAGAGACCGGCCAAACGCTTGTCGACACCCACCTCGCTGCGATTGAGGCCACCGCATGAGCTCGATGGTCGAGCTTCCTGCGCTGCCGATCGCGACGTCGAGCACCCCTGATCCCCGCGAGCGCGAGCGGTTGATCGGCCGTGCGAAGGCGCTGTCGTGGTTGAGCCTGGTTTGGATGACGATCGAAGGTGCGGTCGCGATCACGGCCGCGCTTGCCGCGGGGTCGGTCGCGCTGCTGGGGTTCGGGATCGATTCGGCGATCGAGGGCCTCGCGTCGGTGATCGTGATCTGGCGCTTTACCGGCGGCCGCCGGCTTTCCGACGCAGCCGAGCTGCGCGCTCAGAAAGCTGTGGCGATCTCGTTCTTTCTGCTCGCTCCTTACATCGCCCAGGACGCGATCCGTGCGCTGATCGCCGGCGATCACGCGTCGACCAGCTGGGTGGGGATCGGGCTCTCAATCGGATCGATCATCGCGATGCCCCTACTCGGTCGCGCCAAGCAGCGCGTCGGCGAGCGCCTTGGGTCAGGCGCCACAGCGGGCGAGGGCGCGCAGAACCTTCTGTGCGCCTACATGGCCGCCGGGGTGCTCGTCGGGCTGGCGGCCAACGCAGCGGTGGGCTGGTGGTGGCTCGACCCGGTGATAGCCCTGGTGATTGCTGGCATCGCAGTCCGAGAGGGCCGCGAGACGTGGAAGGGTGAGGGCTGCGCTTGCGGCGCTGTTCCAGGTCTTGAAACAGCCGGCTGCGAGGACGACTGCTGCTGATGGCGCGCGGCACGAGCACGATCACGGGCACCCGGGCCACTCGCACGGGGTGTCCGCAGACGCCGATCGTGAAAAGCTGGCGATCGCACTCGGGCTCATCATCGGGTTTATGGCTGTTGAGGTGACGGTCGGGATCCTGGCGAGCTCGCTGGCGCTGCTCTCCGACGCCGCGCACATGCTCACCGACGCGACCGCGATCGGCTTGTCGCTGGTCGCGATCAGGCTTGCGCAGCGACCGGCCAAGGGCCCGCTGACCTTCGGCCCGGCGACTGGTTCGGCGCCACCGTCAACCTCGCCGCGCGCGTTTCCGGGCTAGCCCATGGCGGAGAAGCCCTACTGACCGAGGCGACTCTCGAGGGCGCCGGGGACATCCACGGTGTGCGGTTCGCGGCTCATGGCGTCCACCGCCTGCGCAACGTCACTGACCCGGTCAAGGTCTTCGCCGCTCTTCCGACGACAGGAGCGCAAAGCGAGCTGGTGACTGATCCCCTTTGTCGGACGGCCGTCGATCCCGACGGCGCCGTCGGCACGCTCGCCCACGACGAACGCACCTACTACTTCTGCTCCCTGGAATGCGCCGCATGCTTCCCCGCGAGCCCCGAAACGTACGAGAAGACGGAAGCGCTGTGAAAAGCAACCTGCAACCGAGAGAGAAGCTGGCGCTGAGGACCTCGCACTTCGAGGCAGTGGCGCTCACTAGCGCGCTCAGCTGGCGCTTGAGCCTGCTCGGCGGCGACTACGCGCCGACAACCGATGAGCTGAGAGAGCGGTTGCATCCTGTCAGGTCACGCAGAGTGGGCGCTACGGTATCCCGGTGGCGGTTTCACCCGCAGAGGGATCTGTCGGAGACGCTAGTGGCTCCGCGCGCCCGGTTACGGCACGCGGGCCGATTCTGGCGCTCACGGCGCTGGCCGTGCTCGTTCTCGCACTCGGGGCGGCGATGTATGTCTATGACCAGGGCCGACGCGATGTGATCGCTGTCGGCGTCCGGGTCGGTGGCGTCGATCTGGGCGGGCTGAAGGTGGCGGCGGCGCGTGCGCGGCTGAGTTCTCAGCTCGCTGCGTCGCTCACCATGCCGGTGACGGTCACCTACCACTCGCGGAAGTTCTCGATCAGTGGTCGGCAGGCACGCCGTCCAATCGACGTCAACGAGCTTGTGCAGCGGGCGCTGAACCGCAGCCGCAGCGGCTCGATCATCACCCGCTCGTTCCGCGGGTTGCTCGGCGGCCACCTCAAAGTCGAGATCCCTATCGTCTACCGCTACGACCATGCGGCGGTCCGAGCGTTCACAGCTCATATCCGGGCGGCGATCGACCAGCCGGCCCGTGACGCAACCGCGATGCCAGACTCGAGCGGCACGCTCGTTCAGGTCGCCAGTCGCGAAGGGGTCAGCGTCAACTCGGCGCGGCTCGGCGTCAAGGTAGAGCACGCGCTCGCGCATCCGGATGCTCGGGGCCCACTCGCCGTGCCCACGCACATCCTGACGCCGGCTGTGACCAGCTCCCAGCTCGCGGCTCGCTATCCATCCTACGTCGTGGTCGACCGCGGCACCTTCACGCTGCGGCTCTACCGGCACCTCAAGCTCAGCAACACCTATCCGATCGCTGTCGGCATGCAGGGCCTGGATACCCCGGCGGGGCTGTGGCACATCCAATGGATGCAGGTCAACCCACCGTGGTACGTGCCCCACGACTCCTGGGCCGGCTCGCTCGCGGGAACAGTCGTCCCACCCGGGCCCTCGGACCCTCTGAAGGCCCGGTTCATGTCCTTCGACGGCGGCGCCGGTATCCACGGCATCGACCCGAGCGAATACGGAACGATCGGCCATACCGCCTCGCACGGCTGTATCCGCATGACGATCCCCGACGTGATCGACCTCTACAGCAAGGTCACCGTCGGCGTGCCCGTCTACATCATTTGATCACCTGACCACGTTGCGGCGGCGAGTGAGAGTGCCCGCGGCGAAAGACCGCGGTTGGTTGGCGCAGCCCGGACACGCTTCCGCGGAGGCGCCGACTGCTCGTATTGGTCCTCGGACGTGATGACCTCGCGGGCGTTCACCCACGAGCTGCATGGCGCCGCGGTGGCATCGGACTGACCCTGTCCGGCAATCGTCCGGAATCTCGAGTCGGTTAATCCCGGCTCCCAAGTTCACGCCTGGAGGGCTGACTAATCGCGGATCGGTGTGGCGGCGCCCTTTCAGCGCATCGCCGGGATCGGGCTGGCACCGCTGTGCGGTCCATGCATCGATGACATCTGCGAATTCGCCCCCTGGGAGTCAGGCAGGGCGAGCCCGGGTACGCGATTCGGAGCCAGCGCGACGCCGAGCCCGAGCGCGACGAGCAGTGCAGCGATCGCATAGTTCGCCTGGCGCGGCCACGGGATCAGTTTCTCGATTGCGATCAGGGCGGAGACGAACGCCATCCAACCCACGCTCATAACGCCTACCGCGAATAGCGCCGCCATCAGGCCCCAGCAGCACCCGACGCACCACCCGCCGTGAAGTACGCCCATCACGAGCGCCCCTCGGCAACCATCGCGCCATTCGTCGGTGATGAACGCGAATGGTGCACGGCAGCGCCGCAGACAAGCATCCTTGGCGGGCGTCAGCTGGTAGAGCGCAGCGAGCACGATCACGCCGCCAGCTACATATGGACCGGCCCGGTGCCATCCGAGCACGGGCCCGGCGAACGCGCGCACGCCGGCGAAAAGCCCGTATGCGGCGAGCCCGAACACGGTCCAGGCCAGCAGGTATCCCCCAACGAATACGGCGACGGTTCCGTGGCGGGGGTGGGCGGCGTGCATCCGCGGGCTGACCCGCGCGTAGGCCAACACCATCGGCGCGATCGACGGGAACATCATCGCGGCCATCATCACCACCCAGGCGGTGACGTAGAAGCCCAGTGCGCCGGGATCGGTGCCCGGGCCCGCGTCCATCCCGCGCATACGAGCGTCGGTCACGATCCAGCCGAACGCGGCCAGCGCCAACAGAGCAACTACGAGGACGACCTGCGCGCGCCACCCACGACGCCGAGGCCGGCTCGAGCCGATGACCGCGGTCCCCATCCCCCAGCGACCTTATGCCCGTCGACTCGGGTTTGCAACTGCAACAGGATCGGAATAGGGTCGCTCTCAGCGCCGACACTGGGGCCGGCGCAACGCCAAAGGAGCGCCGCTATGGCCAGTTGGTCGATGGAAGGTCCTTACCTCAAGACCTGCAATTGCGACCCGGGATGTCCGTGCGACTTCAACCAGGCGCCGACGCACGGTGACTGCCACGGCGCGGTAGCGTTGAAGATCGATCGTGGCCACTTCGGCGACGTCGACCTTTCGGGCGCGAAGTGGATCGGCCTGGTCAGCTGGCCGGGGAGGATGGATGAGGGCGATGGTCACGTCCAAGCAATTCTCGACTGCAACGACGATCAGGTCGAGGCCCTCGGGACGATTCTGTCTGGCGCGGCGGGCGGCACGATCTTCCAGATCCTCGACGCCGTCTGCCCGCACAAGCACGATCCGATCCGGGCGCCGATCAGCTTCGAGTGGGACCTCGATAGCCGCTCCGCGCACGTGACCGCCGGAGAGGTCTTCGAGACCAAGGCTGAGACGCTCCGCGGCATAGACCCTCCCGATCCGTACCGGATTCGCGTTCACATCCCGGGCGGCTTCGAGTACCTCAGCGAAGGTGAATCCTCCGAGGTCGCGCTCGCCACCATCCTTCGGTCGAGCGCCGAGATCGAGATGAACGTCACCGACGGCAACGCCAACCTCTGCTACGTCAAACACGAAGGAGAAGTGCCGGTAGCCGCATAGTCCCGACCCGACCCGACCGTGCCCGACTCGCTGAAAGTCCGAATGGCACGTGCGGCACGTGCGGCACGTGCGGCGGGATGGCGGCGACTGCGGCCACGCCAGCTTCGGGTCTGACATACACATTCGGACGTGTGGCGATACGGGGCCATACATGAACCAGGCCGCGACGATGGACCGTCCGCACAAGGTGTAGTCAGCGCGAAGCGCAGGCCATGAACCAGTGTTGGCGCGCCGACCTTGGTATGTGCGCGCGATGATCACCACGAGTTGACCGCCCTAGCGTCCAAAATTCCGAGAGGTGCCGCCGTTGGCCCCCGCGCGCTTTGTTTAGGCGCTGAGCGGCTCGGGCGAAGGTCGCAAGCATCTGCTCCCACCGAACCGCGACGGTAGGCGCCGGGATCGAGTTCCAGCGGTATCAGCGTCAGCCACGCGCATCCGGACCGTACGCCTCACGCAGCCGGACGCCGAGAGCAGCTGAACGCTCGCGTCCGGCTCGGTAGCGACCGGCGCCGCTTCCATGCCTCGCGACAGTGCCAGACGCAATGCGGTGAGTGCGGCTTGGGGCTTACGAGCGACACTCTTCGCTGCCGGTCGAATTGATGTCCCGAACCATGTCCCGAACCCAGCAATTCTGACCAGCTCCAACCTCACCTAACTGCACTCAGGCGCCCATACATACGACAAAATCCCTGCAAATGGGCGACTCTTTTAAGGACACCTGGGTCCAGCTGGCCGGTATGCGCGATGAGGAGGTCGGCGATGTCGTCCTCCTCTCACGTGCCGGCGACCTGGAAGGCGGCGATCTCGGTGGCGAGCCTTCCGGGGTGATCGTGGGGGACGAACGTCCGCGCGCCATCGATCTCGACGAGCCGTGCGTGCGCAAACGCGTCTCGCAGCCGCCGCGCGAAGTCGAGCTTGAAGAAGCGATCCCCGGTTCCCCACACCAGCAGCGAGGGGCCGGCGAAGCCGCCGAGCCGACGGGAGGTGGCCAGGAGATCCTCAGGGTCGACTTCCCTGGCAAACCGGGCCACATCCTCCCGGATGCCAGCGTCAGTGAGGCAGGGCTGGACCCAGGCACGGGTCTGTTCGTCATCCAGCGGCTCTCTGACGAGCAGGCCGAACCCTGCGGGTGAATGGCGCACGGCTGTCGCCCGCATCGGCGCCATCAGCCCCCGGATCGCGGTGGCGTTTCGAAACGCCTTGAACAGCGTGCCGAAGGGCGCCGGCGGGAAATTGTCAAACGCGTCGCAGTTGGTCAGCACGACTCGCCCGATGCGCGATGCGTCGCTGTCGATCAGGAACTGGCAGATCGCGCCGCCCGTATCGTTGCCCACCAGCGTCACGTCGTCGAGCTCGAGCGCCTCCAGGAAGGCGACGATCTGGCGAGCGACACCGCGGGGCGATTGGTCCGCTCCCGGCCCGAGGGCGATCGTGTGCGAGCCCAGGGGCCAGTCGGGTGCGTAGGAGCGCACCCCCGCTTCGGCCAGGGCGTCGGCCGTCTTCGTCCAGAGGCTGCCATTGACCAAGAAGCCGTGTACGAATACCACTGGCGGCGCGGTGGGGTGCTCGGGTCCCGTCACGCGGTAGCGCACAGTTCCGTGAGCGAGATCGATGGTTGGCATGTCTGCTCCTGGGTCTAGATTTGCGTACAGCCTGCATGTAACAACATACGTACTGTCTGTATGAAAGTCAACCGACGATCCCAACCAGCTCGCTCTGCGATGACCCGGGCGGCGCTCATTCAAGCCGCGCGTCCCCTGTTTGCCGAGCACGGTTTTGCCGGCGTGAGTACCGAGGCGATCGTCCAGGCCGCCGGCATGACCCGCGGAGCGCTGTACCACCATTTTGCTGACAAGGCCGAGCTGTTCGCCGCGGTCTATGAGGCGATCGAAAATGACATCGCTACTCGCATCGGCAATCAGATCGCAGCCGCGGGGGCATCCGATCCGCTGGAGGTGATGACGCTTGGCGCTCACACCTGGCTGGACGCGTGCGTTGATCCCGAGGTTCAGCAGATCGTGCTACTCGACGGCCCCACCGTGTTGGGATGGGAGCGTTGGCGTGAGATCGGGATGCGTTACGGGATGGGGCTGGTCGAGGGTGTTCTGGCCCAGGCAATCAAGCTTGGGCGAATTCCACCCCAACCGGTGGCTCCGCTTGCCCATGTGCTGGTCGGGGCCCTCGACGAGGCGGCCATGTATGTCGCCACGGCGAGTGACCACGCGGCAGCGAACCAGGAGATGCGGGCGGTGCTCGCCCGCCTGATCGCCGGAATCGCCGCGTCCTGACCCCGTCGCGACGGCCCGGCCTCACATAGGTCTCAGGAATCCCAAGCGGAGCGCAGGCGGGCCGGCCCTTCGGCGATCTCGCCGCCAGGGCGAGGATGTCCCGGATCGGCGAGGAGCGTACGCCGCGCAGCCGTTCGGCCACCTCAGGCTGAGGGAAACTGCTGTCCGGACGGGCGCTCACGGATTCAACGCTATCGGCTGGACTTTGCTCTAACAGGGAGTACCTTTCAGCGCTGAGACTCGTGTGCGTTGCCGACAGCGCCGCCTGGATCGACTCCCGTCTGACATTGGAGTGCGTGCGATTGCTTGCCGCCACGATTTCTCCGGCATTGGGGCTATCACGATGAGCCTGGCCACCGGCTCGCGCTCGCCGACCCCGCTGGGACCCGGTGCGCTGACGATCGAACTGGAGCCCGCCGCGGACGCGGTGATCGTCGGTTTAAGCGGAGAGCTCGACCTTGCCTCGGCGGGATCCTTCGAACAAGCCCTGCGAGAGGCCGAAGCGAGCGCGGGGCGGCTGGTGGTCGACCTCAGCGGGCTCGGCTTTATCGACAGCACCGGGATACACGTCCTCCTGGAGGCGCAGCGACGCAGCGGCGGACGGCTTTCCCTGCGGCGCGGACCGGATGAGATCCACCACGTCCTGGAGCTGACCGGGGTAGCCGACTATTTCGCCTTCGAGGACGACCCGGCCTCCGGACCAGCGTCTAATGCTTCTCCTGCTCCGTCGCCGCAGGCGGCGACCCGGGGCCGGCCGGCTGCCAGCCCGAGTGGCTAGCAGGGTAGAGAGGTGTCTCTCCCCCTCTCTCGCTCAGGGGGGGCGGCCGTGCCGCCACGGCCGCCCCCCCGGGCCCATCGGGCGCGCCGGCACCGCACTCGCAGCGGGCTCGTGTCCAGCACGGCCGGCTGGGCTTCGCGCTAGAGTCACCGGACCGGTTCCTCCCCGTGTTTCGTGGGGGACTGACGGGTCTCGCGTGTGTCTGTTCCAGGTCCCCTGCGGACTGGCACCGTGCGAGGTCCGGAAGTCTTATCGAGAGCGTCAGGTCGGAGGAGAGACCGGCACGTCAGCCCTCAACAGGCTGCGCCTTCACCGGTCCGCCGAGTGTCTTGCGCTCCACTGCACGGGTGCCGTCGCTGTGGCGTAGACGCCCCTCGCAGAGCAACGGTCGATCCATGCGGGCGAGGTAGTGGAGGGCAAAGATGGCTGAGGCAGAACTCACGGACGAGAAATTTGAAGTCCGGGCGAACGAGGACACGGCGCCCAACCCCTCGTGCCTGCTCGAGCACACGTTCACGCCGGCCGAGCGCAACCTCCAGGCCATGGGCGAGCATCAGCGTCTGCGAGACATACGGATGCTCTTTCAGTACGCAGAGACCTCGAGGTTCACCGAACCGATCGAGAGGATCACCGGCCGCCGCGTGAGGGGTTTCATCAGCGGTATCGACACCAATTCCGACATCGCGTCAGAGATGTTCATTCTCGACCCCATCCCGGGCCCGGCAGGGAGTGGCACGGCCTCAGCCGTGAAGTCACCGGGTCTCGTCCGGCATATCTAGGCGGCCCCGCTCGGCCGCACGAACTCCAGGGCAGCGCGCGCCAGCTCGGGCCAGTCTCCTCCCGACGGGATCGTCACCCATTCACGCATGCTCCGGCCTCCGGTCTGGAAGAACTCCGCCCGCCCGCCGCTCACGAGCTCGGCGCAGCGGGCCGCCGGTAGCTTGAGCACGAGGCGCCCGCGGTTGAGCATGGCGAAGATCTTGCCCCGCACCCGCAGGCCGGGATTGCTTCCGAAGCCGGTTCCCTCGCTCACCTCCGGATCGCCCAGCAGCGCCAGGGCCAGCGCTTCGAAGGCGTCCTCTGGGGTGGAGGAAGCCGATGATGCGGGCTCGCGTTCCGACATAGCCGGTTCGATATCAGCCGGCGAGCCGGGTTGCAACATCTGCCCCCTGCCTGAGGCCGTGGCGCGTCCTCCACGGCGTTCTTGAAAGGATGCGCTGATGCCCGTAGCTCCTGAGGTCGCACCCGCGTTCCGCGCGGTGATGGCCGCGTCCGCGCCGATCGTCCGTGGCTGGGGTCACCTGCAGGTCACCGGGATCGAGCACATGCCGACCTCGGGACCGACGCTGCTGGCCGGCAATCATGACTCGTGGTGGGATCCGATCGTGATCGGTTCTGCCGCGCTCGAGCGCCGGCAGATCCAGGCCCTGGCGAAGGTGTCCCTGTGGAAGAACGCCGCGATGGCGAAGGTGCTCGACGGCATGGGACAGATCCCGATCGAACGCGGCAAGGGTGACGGGGGTGCGCTTGAGCGGGCGATCGCGGTGCTGCGCGCAGGCGCGTGCATCGGCATCTTCCTCGAGGGCACCCGCTCGAAAGGGCGGACGCTGCGAGCTCGGAGCGGGTTCGGGCGAATTGCCCAGGCCGTGCCCGAGGCGCAGATCGTGTGCTGCGCGGTCGAGGGAACCGTCGACGTTGTGCGCTTTCCCAAGCGTCCTGAGCTGCGGGTTCGGTTCTTCGCGCCCGCCGGCGGGGGCCTTCAGGACGGCGAGAGTCCTGCCGAGTTCACCGAGCGTCTGCTGGCGGAGATCCGGGCGGCGGCACCGATCGTCGCCTGTGGCCGAAAGGCCATCGCCGCGGCGTAGCTCAGCTCGCGCGCCGGGCGTCCGCGCCCGCGATGCCCAGCAGCGGGGGCAGTTCGGTGAGCGAGCGAATCACCGTTGCGCCGGTCTCGCTCAGAGCGAGCGCCTGCTCTTCGTCGCCCCCGTAACCAATCGCCCGCATGCCGGCCGAAACCGCGGCCTGGATGCCGAGGGGGGTGTCCTCCACCACCGCGCAGGTCGACGGTGTCGCCCCCATCACGTCGGCCGCATGCAGGAACAGATCCGGGAACGGCTTGCCCCGCGGCACCGCGTGAGCGGAGAACAGCGCTCGCTCGGAGAACAGGGACCGCAGGCCGGTCAGGCCCAGGGTCAGCTCGGTCTTCGTCGACTTTCCCTGGGAGGCGACACAGACCTTCAGGCCCGCTCCTCGGACCTGCTCGACTACCTCCCTCGCATGCGGAACCGGCTTCAGTCGCAGGTGGAACTGAAGTGCCCGATCACGCTCGAACTCCTCGGCGAAGCCCTGTGGCAGCGGCCGTCCGAGACGCGATTCGGCGTGAGCGATCACGTGCCCAAGGATCAGCCCCTTGTAATCGCGCAGCGCCTCGGCCGTGGAGGTCGCCAATCCCGCACTGGTCAGAGCACGGGCCAGAGACTGGTTGGAGATCGACTCGCTGTCGACGAGCACCCCGTCGCAGTCGAAGATCACGAGGTCCACCACGGCCAGAGAGCCTGCCACGTCTGCGCTGCGGACGATCATCCGGCTAGCCTCAAGCCGTGCTCCAGACGATTATCGAACTCGTGCTCGCACCGCTGCTGGTCGCCGCCGCAGGGATGGCGGGCAGGCGCTGGGGCCCCCAGGCGGGTGGCGTCGTGAGCGCATTTCCAGCCATCGTCGGTCCGGTCCTGCTGATCACGGCCCTGGATCACGGCAACCGCTTTGCCGCACGCACTGCGGACGGGACCCTGCTCGGGCTGGTGGCACTTGGCGCGTTCGCGCTCGCCTACGCGCGCCTGGCCGAGCGCGCAGGGTGGCGCCTGACCCTGCTTGCGGCGTGGGCCGCTGCCGCCCTCTCGGCGGCCGGCGTCGGCTTGGTGGTGGGAGCGGCGGGGCCACCCGCGGGCCTCCTGACGGCGGGCGTCTCCCTGTTCGCCGCTCACCGGCTGCTCATCAACCGAGCGCCGCCCTCGCCCCCGGCTACGGCGTCGTATCCCGATCCGGGATCGCTGCCGTTGCGGATGCTCGCCACCGCGCTGCTGGTGACTGGCCTCGCGGCGTCGGCGCGTGCATTCGGCGCCGTGGCCGGCGGGATCCTGACGGCACTACCCGTGCTCGCCTCGGTGCTGGCCGTGGCCACCCACCGCCGCCAGGGCGCGGCGGCTGTGGTCGCGCTGCTGCGGGGGATGCTCGCGGGCATGGCCGGCTTTGTGGCGTTCTGCGAGGTCCTCGTGCTGACCCTCCCCGCCGCCGGCCTGGTCGTCGCCTTTGCGGCGGCGATCGTAGTCGCGCTGGCCGTGCAGATCGGAACCCTGCGTCGAGGCGCGATCATCAGCAGTCCCGGTATAGGTTCCGAGCTATCGCGGGCGGTGACAGCAACAGAATGAACGGGCCCGGGCCACCGCCGCGGGGGCTGCGCGCAGCCCCTCCGGGCGTGCGGTACGCGTTGTGCGCCACCATCGCGCTGGCGTTGGCGGCGATCTCGCTGCGCTTTCCGTCGACTCCGACCTACGACCCATGGTCTTGGATCATCTGGGGCCGGGAGATCATCCACCTCCATCTGGTGACCACCGGCGGTCCGACCTGGAAGCCGCTGCCGGTGCTCTTCACCACGGCCTTCGCGTCCTTCGGAGCGGCCGCGCCGCAGCTCTGGCTCGTGGTCGCCAGAACCGGGGGTATCACCGCGCTCGCGCTTGCCTTCACGCTCGCCTTTCGTCTGGCCCGGGCGCTCCCGCGCCGCGATCCGCCCGCGGCGGCGGATCCGAGTCGCCAGGGTCGTCCGCGCGGGGAAGCGCTGGTCGGAGCCATCGCCGGCCTGGCCGCCGCCCTTGGGCTGATCGCGCTCTCGCAGTACGTCGACTACGTCGCGCTCGGCGACTCCGAGGGCCTGCTGGCCGCAGCGACGCTGCTGGCGATCCTGCGTCACCTCGACGGAGCCCGGCGCCAGGCGCTGTTCTGGTGGTTCGTGACTTCGCTCGATCGCCCGGAGGCCTGGCCGTTCTTCGGCATCTACGCGGTCTACCTCTGGCGTCAGGATCCACGAGGGCGGAAGTGGATCTCCGGTCTGTCGGCCGCGATCCTGCCGCTCTGGTTCGTCCCCGAGCTGTTGGGGTCAGGATCGCTGATCCGGGGGGTGCAGACGGCACAGCATCCTCGTCCTGAGAGCGCCACCTTCACGCGCTGTCCGTTCTGCACCGAGATCACCCAACACGCTTGGCAACTCGTGGCCACGCCGTTCAGGCTCGGGGCTCTGGCACTGCTGGGCGTCGTCGTCGTCCGCTTGGGTCGACGTGCGTGGCCCGCCCGCGGCCGGAGGATCGCGGCGCTCCGGGCCAGCGCGAACCGCTGGGATCGGGTGGTGCTCGGGATCGGGGTACTGGGGCTCGCCTGGTTCATGGAGGAGGCGATCCTCACGGAGGCCGACTTCTCTGGCAACAATCGCTACCTGATTGCGGCCGCTGCCGTGATCATCGTGCTCGGCGCCGTCGCCTGGGCGGGCGCGTTGAGCTGGCTGGGCGCTCGCGTCAGTCGGCTGGGAGGACGAACGGCAGGAGTGCTCGCGGCGGTCGCGCTGCTCGCCCCGGGCGCGGTGCTGGTCGCACGACCGCGGGGCGCCGACCTGCTGAGCGTCCGGCCCACGGAGAACTCGCTGCGCTACCAGGCCGATCTGAGGTCGGATCTGCCCCGGGCGGTGCAGCTCGCCGGTGGCGCTTCGGCGCTGATCGCCTGCGGGCCGATCGAGCCGAACCCGTCCGAAGCTCCCCTGACCGCATGGACGCTGGGGTTGGGCCTTGACTCGATCACGGGGTACCGCGGTGATGTGATCATCCAGACGCGCAACGCGGCGAACGCGCCGCTGCTGCCGGTGGTACCTCGCCGTCCCCGCTACTTGCTCGCAGCTCAGGTCGGGAAGGTCAGCATCTTCGTGCACTGCACGCACCGGTTCCGAGCCTGAGCAGCTGTCGGGCTGCCTCGCCTGCGGCGTGGAAGCCGCCGGACCCGGGTAGACCCCCTGGCTATGCCGAGCGTCAAGCCGTATTCCCCAGCCCATCCGAAGCCTCTGGGCGGCTACGCGATTCTGCTGTTGGTGTTCAACCTCATGGTGGCGGGAATCGCCGCCCTCTTCCTCAGGTCGCGACGCCGCCTGCCGGAACAGATCCCGGCTCGTGACATCGCGTAAGCGGCGCGGGGGACCGGTCTGCATCGAGCGATCGGAGAGCTCCTGGCCTGTCCGTACTGCATCGGTCAGTGGGTGGCGACGGCGCTGTTGGCCGGATACCTCTGGCAGCCACGGCTGATCCGCACAGCGGCGTCGTTGTTCGCGGTCGTGGCCGGGGCGGACTATCTGCAGCAGGCCTGGGTCGCGGTCGACAAAGCGGCGTAGCCGTCGGCCGGCTGTGAGCGCACGGCTGCTGTGCTGGAACGTCGCCGGACGGGTCCAGCGGCTGCAGGAGCAGCTTGAGTCGATCCGCACCGAGGCTCCAGATCTGATCTGCCTGCAGGAGGTGCGAACAGCACGCAACCCCGGTGGGAGCAGCTGCTGGGGGAGGCCGGCGGACCGACACCCGGACGGGCGGGTGTGGACTTTCGCCCGGACGCGGACCGGGAAGCTGCGGCCCGATCGAGGGGAGCGCTGGGATGTAGCCGAGCTGTCTCTGATCAAGGGCCTTGAGGCGCACGGCTTCCGCGACGCGTTCCGCGAGCTGTACGGACCACAGGTCCGCGAGCTGAGCTGGGAGTGGCAGCAGTGGGGCGGGGGCTACCGGCTCGACCACCTGATCGTGTCCCGCGAAGTTGCCGTCAGGGAAGTCACCTACGTGCACGACTGGCGCCGCGCCGGGCTATCCGACCACTCGCCGCTCGCGGCCACGCTCACGTGGAGCGGAGTGCGCGTCGTCTAGCCGCCCCTGATGTCTCGGAGGATCTTGTTGTCCGGGTTCAGCGACGGGTCCTCCTCGATCTCCTTGGCCTCCGGGGACAGCTCGTCATCCTCGTGTTCCTGCTCGGAGTCGGACCCCTCGGCCGGTGTCTGCGGTTCGGGCTCTTTCTCTTCCTCGCGGTGCGTCATCTCGCCTCCTGTCGTGCTCGCTTGCTGCTGCCGTTGCCTTCGGGCCCGTCGCTCATCTCGGCCAGCGTCTGTTCGAGCGCTGCCATGAGATCCGGCACGGGCGAAGGTTGTTTGACCGCGTCCGGGGCCATGACGGTCTGGCCCTTGCGCTTGCGCTGCACCACCGACCTCAGTCGCGCCCGGTAGCGATCCTTGTACTTCTCCGAATCCCACTCGCACGAGAGTTCCTCGATCACCGCGATGGCGGCGTTCAGCTGCTTCGACGTCGGCCTGTGGGATTTCTGGGTCGCGCCATCGACGTCCTTCGCCGTGCGGACCTCGTCAGCGAACAGCATCGTGGTCAGCGTCAGCGCGCCGTCGCGGACCCGCGCGATCGCCAGATACTCCTTGGCGCGCATCACGAAGCGCCCAAGCGCGGCACGGTCGGTCTGGCCCATCACCTCGGTGAGGAGCTTGTAGGCCCGGGTCGCGCCGTCGTCAGCCGAGGCCGGTAACAGGAAGTACGGGTGATCGAAGTAGATCGGGTCGACCTCGGCGAGGTCGACGAACTGCTCGATGTCGATCGTACGAGTCCTGCGCGGCTCGACCGCCTCCAGTTCCAAATCCGAGATCATCACCTCGGTTCCGTCAGCGCACTCGTAGCTGCGGGTGATTTCCTCATAGGGAACCTCCGCGTCGTCCTCGGGGCACCAACGCTGACTCTCGATCGGCGATCCGTCCTTCTCATGCAGCTGGCGGAAATGCAGATCGAGATCCTTGACGGCCGTGACCAGCATCACCGGGACGTTGACCAGGCCGAAGCTGAGGGATCCGGTCCACAGGGGGCGGGCCATCAGCGTCTCGACTTCGTCTTGCCGCGCGCGGACTTGCCGGCTGGGCGTTTGCCCGCCCCGGACTCGCCGCGCGAGGGTTTGCCCTTGCCGCGGCCGGCCGAAGAACGACTCCCGCCTGCGAGGCTCGCCTCCAGGGCGGCGGCGAGGTCGGGCGCCTCGACGACCTCCGGCTCCTCGGTAGGGGCCGGCTCCTCCCCTCGGGCCTTGGTGGCGATCAGCTCGAGGACGCGCTCGCGGTAGCCGTCATGGAAAGCCTGGGGATCGAAGTCGGCGCGCAGGGACTCAACGAGCTGTCCCGCCATCTGCACCTCGCGCCGGCTGGGGGCGCGACTCGGGCCGGGGATGTCCAGCGTGCCGGGCTCCACCAACTCGTCGGCGAAGCGGATCGTGTGCAGCGCCAGCACTCCGGCGAGGGCGCGGACGGCCACGAGATATTCGCGGTTGTGGAACACCCACCGGCCGAGCCCCGCCCGCGATGCCTTCTCCAGCGCATCATGTAGGAGCCGGTAGGACTCATGCCCGTTCTTGCCGGTACCCAGGTAGTAGGTGCGGTCATAGTGGACTGGGTCGATGTCCCCCGCGCCGACGAAATCCTCCAGCTCGATCAGGCGCGATTGCTCGCCGGCAGCCGCGACGATCTCCTCCTTGGCCAGGACGACGTACTCGCCGTTCTTGATCTCGTAGCCCATCGCCACCTGCTTGTAGGGCACCTCCTTGCCCTCCTTGGCGCAGACTCGCCTCTGCTTGATTCGCGCGCCGTCCTTGGCGTGGACCTGGTGGAAATGGACGCTGCGGTCCTCGACCGCGGAGTGGACCTTGATCGGGACGGCGATCAAGCCGAACGTGATCGTCCCATTCCAGATTGAACGCGGCATCCCTCTTGCGATACCCGCGCCGAGGGTGGTTTCAACCGGACGGCCGCGGGAGACCATCAGGGGACGAGTCCACGCGGAGGGACGGTCGCCGCGGGCGGCTGCCACACTGCACGCCGTGATCGGGTGTGAGTTGTGATCGGGGAGCGTCCCCCCTCGGTCGATCTGACCAAGCCGCGCTCGGTGTTCGAAGTCGTGGGCAGCGCGCTGGTTCTGTACGGCCGGTATCCGCTGATGTTCGCGGCGCTCGCGTTTGCCGTGATCGGACCGTACGAGCTACTCGTCCTCGCGGTGACCCACGCAGCGCCGCTCGGCCAGCAGCACACCCGTGCCTCGACGGCCTTCGTCCTGTTCCTCCTGGATTTCGCCCTCGTCGGGCCGCTCGTCTCCGCGCTCCACGTTCACGCGGTCAGCATGATCGGCACGAGCGCCCGGCCCCAGCTGGTGACCGTCGTGCGTCACGGCGTGGTCGTGTTGCCGGTGGTAGCGGCCGCGCAGATCGTCGCCGGTCTCGGGATCGGCCTCGGTCTCCTCGCGCTCGTGCTGCCCGGCATCATCCTCGCGCTCCGCTGGGCCGTGGTCGCGCAGGCGGCGGCGACCGAGCGGACCGATTGGCTGGGCGCGTTGCGCCGCAGCCGTGAGCTGACGGCGGGGAACTATCTCCATGTCCTCGGGGTGCTCGCGATCACCTCCGTGTTCGACCTCATCCTGGCCAGCGCCGGGACGGCGATCGCGGGTACGGGCAACCATGTCGGCCAGGTCGTGCTCGGGATCGCGGTCGTGACGATCGCTCGCTCGTTCACCGCGCTGGCCACCGCGATGCTGTTCTTCGACCTGGTGGCGCGGGAGAAACTGGCGCGGGGCTAGCAGGAGCCGCCGCGTTTGGCTCCGCGCGACCGGGCAGCGGGGGCTCTCGGCCCCGGGGGTACGGGCAAAAGTGCGCAAGGCGGCACCGCTTCGGGCAGCCGGGTGCGATTTTGGCCCTGAGCGGGGTCCTCAGGGACACTGCCTGTCTCGGCCGGCGGACCCTGCGCACTTTTGCACCCCCTCCCCGGTGTACGACCGGCCCGAACCTCGCCCCGCCCCGGCATGACTAAGCGGCCACCCGCTCTGAGTCACTCCGCTTCGACTCGCCGGGGGGAGCCTCGGCCCGGATCACCAGCATCTCCTCCTGGCCGTCGTCGAGCAGCAGCTGCCGGCTGCGCAGCCAGTCCGCGCGGGATCGGAGGATCGGCCCGAGGCCACCGCGGTGCCGGAGGGCGACGCCCACGGTCAACCCCTGGTCGCTGAGTGCAGAGACGGTCGCCCGCTCGCCGCACACCGACGAGTGAACCAGCAGCATCACGCCGCCGGGACGCAGGTGCGCGCTCGCCTGCGAGCAAATGCGATCGAGGAACACGCGTCCGTCGGTGCCGGCTTCCCAGGCTCGCGCCAGCCCTCGCCGCGGCAACTCGCCGGTGGGCGACGGCACGTAGGGCGGATTGGAGACGATCAGGTCGAACCGCCGGCCGCGCACGGGCTCGAACAGGTCGCCGACGACCGAGCGCACGCGGACCCCGTTGAGCCTCGCGTTGCACCGTGCCGCGACCACAGCCCCCCGGGACACGTCGACCGCCATCACATCCCGGCAGCCGTGTCTCGCCGCCGCCACCGCCAGCACGCCACTGCCGGTGCACAGGTCAAGTCCGACGGCGTCGGGGGGAAGTCGCTCGCGCTTCAGCTGGTGGACGAGCATCCAGCTGTCGCTGGGAGGCTGGAACACTCCCGGTAATGGAAGAAGTCGCACGAGGACAGAGTCCTATCCCCCCGCCCGCACGGCCAAACGCCGAGGCGTTGCGCGACGCCTTCGATCGCGCGGCGCCGTACACGGTCGGGATCGAGGACGAGGTGATGCTGCTGCATCCCGAGACGCTGGAGCTTGCCCCGGTGTCGCAAGAACTGCTCGAGCGGATGGATGGGGACGTCCGCTTCAAATTGGAGCTCCCAGCCTCCCAGCTCGAGATCCTGGCGCCGATCAGCACCGACGTCTCCGTGGTCGGTGAGGGACTTCTGCAGGCGCGCCGAGCGGCCGCTGCCCACGCGGACGGATTGGCGACTCTGGCCTCGGCGGGGGTACACCCGTTCAGCTCCGGCGTCGGCGAGCTCAACCACCTGGATCGCTACCGCCAGACCCTCGAGGAGTACGGCACCGTCGCGTCGCTCCAGCTCGTGTGCGCGCTCCAGGTCCACGTGGCGGTGGGCGGCGCCGACCGAGCGCTGGCGGTGTACAACGCGGCGCGCTCCTATCTCCCGCTGCTGGCCGCGCTGGCGGCGAACGCGCCGCTGTACGAGAGCCGGGACACCGGACTCGCCTCGGTACGCCCGAAGCTCTCGGGCCTGCTGCCCCGGCAGGGCGTGCCGCCGGCGATCGACAGCTGGGAAAGTCTGGCGGACGCGTTTCGCTGGGGCGCGGACGCGGGGGCGTTTCCCGAGCCCCGCACGTGGTGGTGGGAACTGCGCCCCCATCCTCGCTACGGCACGCTCGAGTTTCGCGTTCCGGATGGGCAGAGCGCCGTCGCGGACGCGATCGCGGTCGCCGCCCTCGCGCAGGCGCTCGTCGTCTGGCTGGCCGAGCGCCACGATGCCGGCGAGCGCCTCGAGTGCGCCCCGAGCTGGCGGATCGAGGAGAACAGTTGGTCTGCCTGCCGCCACGGCGTCACCGGCACGATGGCGGATCTCCGGACGGGTGCCCCCAGTGCCACGTCCGAGCTGCTGCACGCCCTGATTGAGCGAATCGCGCCGGAGGCTGAGCGCCTCGGCGGGGGCCCTGCCCTCGCTCACGCCCGGGAGCTGGTCGGCCAAAACGGCGCGCTCGCGCAACGTCAGGTGTTCGCCGCCGGCGGCCCGCACCAGGTCGCGGGTTGGCTGGCCACACGCTTCCTGCGCGGCGCGGGCGGGTAGCACGACGCCCATGAGAGGAGAGCTGCGCCCTCGAGGGGCGCTCACCGAACGCCTGCTCGCCGCATGGGCACAGGATGTTCATGTCATCGACGCTCGGCTGCCGGATCAGGAGATCGACCCGCTCGAGGACGAGGATCTACAGCTTGCGCTGTACCTCTGCTACGAGCTGCACTATCGGGGATTGCCCGGGGTCGATGAGCGCTGGGAGTGGGAGCCATCCCTGCTCGGCTTACGACGGGAGCTCGAGACGCGGTTGGAGCAGGCGCTGACCGACGCCGTCGCTCCCGTGCAGCAGCTGGTCCCGGCCGGCGAGATCGACCTGGCGCTCCGCGCCATCGCCGAACGAGATTCGCCGCCGCTGTCCAACTACATCCGCGCGAGCGCCGACCTCGATCAGGTGCGGGAATTCTTCATCCACCGCTCCGTCTATCAGCTCAAGGAGGCTGACCCGCATTCGTGGGCGATTCCGCGGCTGTGGGGAGCTCCAAAGGCGGCTCTGATCGAGATCCAGGCCGATGAATACGGCGGCGGCCGCGCTGAGTGGATCCACGCTGAGCTCTTCGCCAGAGCGATGACCGCCGTGGGCCTCGACCGCACCTACGGGGCGTATCTGGATCAGATTCCTGCCGTCACGCTGGCCACCGTGAATCTGATGTCCCTGTTCGGCCTGCACCGTCGCTGGCGCGGCGCGATCATCGGTCATCTGGCGCTGTTCGAGATGACGTCCTCGATCCCCAACCGGCGCTACGCGGACGGACTGAGACGCCTCGGCCTCGGTGGAGATGCCACGCTGTTCTTCGACGAGCATGTCGAGGCGGATGCCGTTCACGAGAACGTCGCGGCCGTCGATCTTGCCGGCGGACTCATACGCCAGGACTCGTCACTGTGCCGCTCGCTGCTTTGGGGGGCCGAGGTGCTCGCGGAGCTGGATGCCCGGTGGGCGGCGCATCTGCTCGAGTGCTGGCGGGACCATCGCACCTCGTTGCTCCACGCCCCGGCGGAAGCGGTGGATGACGATCGTCAGCCGCTGTTGAGCGCTAACTGACGTCCTCGCTCGCGGGCGACGCGGTGAAGCCGATCAGCTTATGCGTCCCGTCACAGAACGGCCGCATTCGCGACTTGCCACAACGGCACAGAGCCACCGTATTCCGCTTGCTCTCGATGGGCCCTCCCTGAGGGTCAACCAGCGTGAACGCGCCGCGGAGCAGGAGCGGCCCATCGCGGTAGGGCGTGATCAGCACGGCGTCCTTGGCGGCCATCGGGATTTTGGCTTCCCCACGGCCGCCTTTCTCAAGCACTCCGGACGCGCACGCCGATGTACGACTCCTGACGATTCGAGGTTTAGCGAATTGACTCCCGGGTAGGAAAGTCGACATGGAACCTCAGGGGCAGGGCGATAAGAGGACTAAAACGTGGCAACAACGCTGCAACGCGACGCTACGATGAAGTCAGTGGTCGTGGCGGACCGAATTCACCCCAACGAGCTGTTCGTCCGGTGGCAGGAGGAGCGCGATCCCCGCGCTCGGGAGGAGCTGGTTCAGCGCTTTCTGCCGCTCGCCCGCAAGCTGGCGCGGCGCTACAGCGGCGCGCACGAGCCGTTCGATGATCTTCTCCAGGTTGCGAGCCTGGGTCTGGTGAAGGCAATAGACCGCTTCGACACCAGCCGGGGGACTGCGTTCTCCTCGTTCGCGGTTCCCACCATCCTCGGCGAGCTCAAGCGCTACTTCCGAGATCTGGGCTGGTCGGTTCACGTCCCGCGAGGAGCGCAGGAGCTGGCGCTGAAGGTCGAGGACGGCCGTCAGCAGCTGATGAGTCGCACCGGGCGCCCGCCCAGCGTGCCGGAGCTCGCTGAGTATCTCGAGCTGAGCATCGAGGAGGTGCTCGAGGCACTCGAGACCGCCGGTGCCCACCACACCGCGTCGCTGGACTCGCCGCGGGAGGATGGCGACGAGGATTCGGGCACGCTCGCCGATGCGTTCGGCCAGATCGATGAGCGCTTTGAACTCGTCGACGCCAAGGTGACGATCGCCGCCGCCGCCAAGCACCTCGGCGCCCGTGAGCGCCGGGTTCTGCTACTCCGATTTGTGGAGGACCTGACGCAGAGTCAGATCGCAGAGATGATCGGCGTGTCTCAGATGCAGGTCTCGAGAATTCTCCGTCGTGCGCTCGAGCAGCTGCGCGAGCTCACGCAGGCGCAAACCCAACTCGAGGCCTAGAAGTCCGGTCGCGGGCGGGCGCCCCTGGCGCCCGCCCCACCCACCGACTACTGCGGGCGCGCAGCGGCGGGGTTTGCCGACCGCGGTGATGGGTATTCCAAAAGCTCCGTTCTGGACGGCCGGGCGTCGGTGAACATTTCGTCCCTTGAGCAATCTGGCTTCGAGCAGCCCGCCTCAGTGCCGGGGCGATAGGCCGTGCGTCGATCATCGGCGGAATGCTGCTCACCCGCGGGCCGGGTCTCAAACCACACCTGGGTGCCTTCGCGCACGCGCTCGACCCCCCAGCGTTCCGCCAGGGCGGCCACCATCTTCAGGCCCCAGCGATGGCGCTGGATCGCTTCTCCGGCCACAAACGGTGGCCCGGGACTGATCACTTCACAGCGGATGCGGTCGTCTATGCGCAGATCAAGCGTCAGTGCCTCATCCTTGGCGCCGAACTTGAGTCCATTGGTCACCAGTTCGCTGACCATCAGCTCCAATTCCTCGAGCGTCCGGCGCGGAACGACCGAACCGAGCTCGCGGTCGACGATCGCGCGGGCAAGGGCCGGCCCGTCGTCCACGGCGTCGATCCTGTATATGGCTCGTACGCGCTGATGCACGATCCTTTGACCCATCTCCATCATCTACCCGGAAAGGGCGGCGGATACGTCGTTTTCGCTGCTGCGTGATGAGCTCAACGGCGGAGATGGTTGGAATCCTGGACGGGCCGTGCGTCACGCTGGAGTTGGACAGCCGGCCCGAGACGCTCACTCTGGTTCGCGGGATGCTCGGCGGCGTCGGCGAGTTGCTCGCCGTCGATCCTGAGCTGCTCGACGATCTCAAGACCGCGGTGAGCGAGGCGTGCAACAACGTGGTCCTGCACGCCTATCCCGAAGGGGACGCCGGCACCCTATCCGTCCACCTGTACGCGCTCGAGGCTGCGCTGGCCGTGGTCGTCTGCGATGACGGTCGCGGGATTCCGGAGGAGATCCTCTCCGACGTTCACTCGCAGGGCGTCGGCATCCCGGTGATCAGGGCGCTGACCGAACTGTCCGATTTCCGTGAGCGCTCTGGCGGCGGCACGCAGGTGACCATGCGCTTCGCCGGGGAGCGGGACGGCAGACGTCTGTTTGATCCGCCCACCCGGGCGCTCCCCGACGACGGCTGGTCACTGCAGCTCAACGGTGATGCGGTTGCGTCGGTGTCGCCCGTGGCCCTGCTCGGAACCGTGCTCGGGCGCCTGGCCCGAGCCCTCGCCGCCACCGCGCGCTTCTCGTTGGACCGATTCTCCGACGTGTATCTGGTCACAGACGCCATCGCGGCTCATGCCGAGGCGTCGGCGCGCGACGGAAGAGTGGCATTCGCGCTCACGGCGGGTGCGCGCCGCCTCGAGGTTGCGGTCGGCCCGCTGCGCGCCGGAAGCGGTGAGCGCATTCGGCAGGAGGCGGAAGCAGATGCGCGTCGCTCCCCTCTGGGCATGCTCAGCGACGAGCTTCAGGTTGAGGCGTTGACTGATTCCGGTGAACTGCTGCGAGTGGTCATGATCGACCACCGGCGTTGGCTGACCGAGTCAGGTCTCTGACCCAGCGGGTCACGCGTTCCCGAGCAGTTCCTCCGGCGCATCCGCGAGCTCGAGCCGCTCGGCCACGCCGGTGAGGCTCAGCAGCCGCTGCACCTGTTGGCGGCCCCTGATCAGCGCAAATCGCTTCCCCGCCTCCTCGGCGCGCTGATGCGCCTTGACCAGAGTGCTGAGCCCGGTCGAGTCCATGAAATCCAATGCTCTGAGGTCGACTATGACCTGCTCGACGGAGGAATCCGTGACCCGGGCGAGCTCCTCCTCCAGGGCGGCGCTTGACGCGAGGTCAAGCTCGCCGCTGACTGCGATCACGCTCGCCCGACCTTCGTTACGAACCTCTACGCGGAAGTGGCTCTGCACGCTGCTGCGAGCCTACTGATAAGCACGTGGTCTTGCCTCGGTGGGCCGTTTGGCCCGTCCCGCCGGCGGGGTACCTCTGACGCATGACATCTGTCGCGTTTCTCGGTACGGGCACGATGGGCTTGCCGATGGCGCGAAACCTGATGGCTGCCGGCTTCGGCATGCGCGCATGGAACCGCTCGGCTGACCGCGCCCGGCCGTTGGCGGAGGACGGAGCGGATGTGTTCGAGGATCCCAAACAGGCGGTCGACGGAGCCGACATAGTCGTGACAATGCTGAGCAATGCGGACGCCGTGTTGGATACGGCCTCCGCGTTTTTGGACGCTGTCTCCGAGGATGCGATCTGGATCCAGATGAGCACGATCGGGATCGAGGGCACCGAGCGCTGTGGCGAGCTTGCCCAGCGGGCGGGCGTGGCCTTCGTGGACGCGCCGGTTCTCGGCACCCGTGAGCCGGCCGAGAAGGGCGCGCTGGTGATTCTGGCCTCCGGCCCGGAACGAGCGCACGCGGCGTGCGATCCGGCGTTCGAGGCAATCGGATCACGCACGCTCTGGTTGGGAGAAGCAGGGATGGGGACGCGCCTGAAGGTCGTGGTCAACAGCTGGATCGTGGGCGTCGTCGCGGTGCTGGCGGAGACCGTCTCGCTCGCCGAGGCGCTGGACATCGACCCGAAGCAGTTCTTCGACGCGGTTGACGGTGGTCCCCTGGATCTGCTCTACGCCCGTAACAAGGGCTCCGCCATGATCGAGCGCAAGTTCGAGGATGCGTCGTTCCGTCTGGCGCTTTCGCGCAAGGACACCGAGCTGGTGCTGAGCGCCGCTTCGAACGAGGGGCTGGAGCTGCCGGTGATGCAGGCGGTCCTGGCGCGACAGCGCCGCGCCGAGGAGGCCGGCCACGGTGACGAGGATATGGCCGCTACATACTGGGCCACCACCGCCGGCCCCGGCGCGGGCTGATCGAGCTGACTGCGTTTGCCCGCCCGCGCTGCGGGTAGCCAACCTCCGATGGCCGACCGCAGCAGCGAAC
>DATCPD010000087.1:0-3476 GCA_036564325.1 Solirubrobacteraceae bacterium
CGAGTACGGGGCCGAGATCGGCCGCGCGATCGTCAACTTCGACGGCCCGATCGTCTTCTGCGTCGTCTCCCGCTACCACGGAGGAGCCTTCGTGGTCTTCTCGGGTACGCTCAACGACAACATGGAGGTGATCGCCGTCGAAGGCTCGTACGCGTCAGTAATCGGCGGTGCCCCGGCGGCCGCGACGGTCTTCGCCCGCGAGGTCAACACCCGCACCGACGCCGATCCGCGGGTAGTCGAGCTCGAGGCCCGTCTGGACGGCGCGGAGGGCGACGAGCGAGCCTCGCTGCGCGTGGCGCTGGCCGACGTGAGGGCTTCGGTGCGCTCCGACAAGCTCGGCGAGGTGGCGGCCGAGTTCGACCGCGTCCACACCGTCGAGCGGGCGCTCCGGGTCGGTTCGATCGATGCCATCATCCCAGCCGCTAGTCTCCGACCCCACCTGATCGAGGCGCTCGAGCGGGGGATGCAGCAAACACTGGAGCGATCTCTACAGGAGGCTGACCGTGGCTGACCCGCGTTCGAGCGGCTCCAGCCCCATCACGTTCGATGGCCGCGTGGCGATCGTGACCGGAGCCGGTGGGGGCCTCGGTCGCGCCTACGCGCTCGAACTGGCCCACCGCGGCGCGCGGGTGGTGGTCAACGACGTCCGCGGAGCCACAGCCGTCGTCGACGAGATCAGAGCAGAGGGCGGCGACGCGCTGGCCAGCCCGCATTCGGTTAGCACGGAGGCCGCTGGACAGGCGATCGTCGAGGAGGCGCTGGGCGCCTTCGGCTCGGTGGACGTGCTGATCAACAACGCAGGGATCGTGCGCGATCGCAGCCTGGCCAAGCTGAGCGCCGCCGAGCTGGAGGCGGTCCTCGACGTGCACCTTCGGGGCTCCTTCCACGTCACGCAGCCGGCCTTCCGGGCAATGAAGGAGCGCGGCTATGGGCGGCTGCTGTTCGTGACCTCGGCGTCGGGGCTGTTCGGGAACTTCGGGCAGGCGAACTACGCGGCGGCGAAGATGGGCCTGGTCGGCCTGGCGATGACCGCCGCGATCGAGGGAGCCCACTACGGCATCCAGTCCAACGCGATCGCGCCGCTCGCGCGCACGCCGATGACGGACGGGCTGTTCGGCGGGGTGATGGAGGCCTTCGATCCCGAGTACGTGGTGCCGATGGCGCTGTACCTCGTGTCCGAGTCCTGCCGTCTGACGCACGAGATCTTCTCCGCCGGCGGGGGCCGGTTCGCGCGCGTGGTCGTTGGGGTGACGCGCGGCTGGGTCTCCGGCGACGCGCCGACGCTCGAGGACGTGCACGAGCACCTCGCCGAGATCCGCGACCAAGGCGATCTCGTCCTGCCGGCGAGCCTTGCCGAGGAGATCGAGCTGACGCGCTCGATCGTCTGACACGGCGGCCACGAGCTCGACGACGCCTAGCATGCCCCGGCAGCGGACTTCGCGCCGGCGGTGCCGTTGAGGAGCGCGCCGGCAACGTATTTGATGAACCGCGATCCGCTAGCATCGATCGGTGGCCTGGATACCGTTGGAACCGACAGGATCGCTGCGGAAGGCGACAGCGTGGCTGAGGCAGCGGTAGCGGAGAGCACGACGAACGGAACGGCGGCGTCCGACGAGGCGGCTAGCTCGGCGGCAAGCGCGCTGGCACCGGAGGCGGGCGCCCTGGTCGACCTCGACCCGGCGCTGTTCGGGCGGGCGCTGGCCAAAGCGGCGGCGGGCGCGGCGCGCCACCCCACAGCAGCCGCCGGGGCTGGCATGAACTGCGCCGTCGCCCTGACCCGCGCGACGCTCGCAACCGCGTGGCGCACCCTTGGGCAGAGCGCGCCGGGGCCGCTGCCGGGGGACGACGCGGATCGTCGGTTTGCCGACCCCGCGTGGGAGGACAATCCGGCGTTCTTTTGGCTTCGTCAGTCGTATCTGATCTTCCGACGGCTGGCCGAGGATCTTGTCGCCGCGGGCGACCTTGACGAGACCACGCGCGAGAAGGCGGCATTCGCGGTGAGCCTGCTGGCCGATGCGCTGGCGCCGACGAACGCGCTCATGACCAACCCGGCAGCACTCAAGCGAGCCTTTGAAACCGGGGGGCAGAGCGTGGTGGCAGGCGCTCGCAACTGCCTCGACGACCTCCGCCACAACGGGGGCCGCCCGCGGATGGTCGACACGAGCTCGTTTCGGCTCGGCGAGAACATGGCGGCCACGCCGAGCAAGGTCGTATTTCGCAACGACCTGATGGAGCTGCTGCAGTACCTGCCCCAGACCGACGAGGTCCACGCCGTCCCGCTGCTGGCCAGCCCGCCGTGGATCAACAAGTACTACGTCATGGACCTCGCCCCGGGCCGCAGCCTGATCGAGTGGGCGGTCCGACACGGTCGCACGGTGTTCACGATCAGCTACCGCAACCCGGACGCCTCAATGTCGGGGGTCACGATGGACGACTACTCCACACACGGCACGCACGCCGCGCTCGACGCCGTCAGTGAGATCACGGGCTCAGAGACCGTCGACGTCCTCGGCGTCTGCCTCGGGGGCGCCCTGGCTGCCATGACGGCGGCGCAGCTTGCTGCCGGCGGCGACGATCGGATCGGCACGCTGACCCTGATCAACACGCTGCTCGACTACACCGAGCCGGGGCAACTCGGCTGCTTCCTGGACGAGGGCACGATCGGCAAGCTCGAGCGCCGCATGGCGCGCAAGGGCTACCTCGATGGTGCCGACATGGCCGGCACGTTCAACGCCCTGCGTGCCAACGACCTCATCTTCAGCTACATGGCCTCCAACTGGCTGATGGGCGAGCAGCCCCCGGCGTTCGACCTCCTGGCGTGGAACGAAGACTCGACGCGCCTGCCGGCCGCCATGCATTCCTGGTACCTGCGCTCGTGCTACATGGAAAACCAGCTGGCGGAGGGGACGATGGTGCTTGGTGGGCAGCGGCTCGACCTCGGCGCGGTGCGGCCGGATACCTACGTGGTCGCAGCCGAGCGCGACCACATCGTGCCGTGGCGCTCGTCCTACCGGACCACCGGGCTTTTGGGCGGCGACGTGCGCTACGTGCTCGCAAGCGGGGGCCACATTGCCGGCATCGTTAGCCCACCCGACCCCAAGGCTTGGGTGATGACCTCCGACGAGAACCCTCCAACCGCGGAGGCGTGGCGCGAGGCAGCGAGCCGCGAGGGCGAATCCTGGTGGGAGGACTGGTCGCGCTGGATGGCGGACCGAGCGGGTCCCCTCGGGGAGCCCCCCCGCGTCGGTAGCCGCCGCCATCGGGTCCTGGCGGACGGGCCCGGCGAGTACGTGCACGGCTAAGAAAGTAGTGCACGGCTAAGAAACAAAGTCGGCACGCCGGGGTGAGCGGCCATGGGCTCGACCGGATCCCACGCTCGGACGGCCCGGTGACGCGCCCGAGGCTCGCACACTCTCGCCAGCACGCTGTAGCTCGGCCGCGGGGGGCGTGCTCGCGTGGATTGACAATCTCTGTGG
>DATCPD010000010.1:0-21100 GCA_036564325.1 Solirubrobacteraceae bacterium
GCCCGTAGCCGCTGAGCCGGAGCCCGAGCCCGTAGCCGCTGAGCCGGAGCCCGAGCCCGTAGCCGCTGAGCCGGAGCCCGTAGCCGCTGAGCCGGAGCCGGAGCCGGAGCCCGAGCCGGCGACCGAGCCGGCGACCGAGCCCGAGCCGGTAGCCGCCGAAGCAGAGTCTGTGGCCGCTGAGGCAGAGCCCGCGCCCGCTGCTCCGCCCCAGGCTGAGACCACCCCGGAGCCCGCGCCCGCCGCGGCGGCCCCCGCCGCCGCTCCCGCGGACGCCGAGGACGATGAAGACCAGACCCCGCGCGCCAGGCCCGAGATTCCCGGCGCCGACCTCGAGCCGGACATCGTCCCCGAGGGCGAGCAGTTCCTTGACGCCGAGGCCCAGGCGGCCGCGGAAGCCGAGGCTGAAGCGGCAGCCGCCCGCGCTCAGGCGGCCGAGGAGGAGGCGAAGCCGATCGCCGACGCGGCGATCGACCTTGCCGCCGGCGCCCGCTACACGTCGACCGGCAAGCGCAAGACCGCCGTGGCCCGCGTGACGCTCAAGCCGGGCACTGGCACGTACTCGATCAACGGCAAGGAACTCGATGATTTCTTCCCCCGTCCGACGCTGCAGCGGATGATCCGCCAGCCGCTCGAGACGGTGGGTTACGAGGCCCGCATGGACGTCATCGCCCGGATGCACGGCGGCGGCGTGGCCGCCCAGGCCGGGGCGCTGCGCCACGGAATCTCTCGCGCCCTGCTCGTGGCCGACCCGAACCTGCGCGGTGAGCTCAAGCGACGCGGCTTCCTGACGCGTGACCCGCGCGTGAAGGAACGGAAGAAGGCGGGACTGAAGAAGGCCCGCAAGCGGCCGCAGTTCTCCAAGCGCTGACGCGCCGAGGTACATGACTCGCCAGCTTTTCGGCACGGACGGTGTCCGCGGCCGCGCGGGGCATTTCCTGACCGCGGAGCTAGCCCTGGCGCTGGCGCGGGCGGCCGTCACCCACGCAGCCCAGGAACGTCCCCAGGTCGTGATCGTGCGGGACACGCGGGAATCCGGCGAGATGCTGGAATCCGCGATCGCCGCTGGGGTTGCGGCAGCCGGCGGCGACGCGCTGCTCGCCGGGGTGCTGCCGACCCCGGCCGCGCCGCTGCTCGTGCGCCGGCATGGCCTGCATCTCGCCGCTGTCATCTCCGCCTCGCACAATCCCTACGAGGACAACGGCATCAAGCTGTTTGCCGCCGATGGCTTCAAGCTCGACGACGACGCCGAGCATGAGATCGAAGCGGAGCTCGAACGCAAGCCTCCGACCCCGGATCGGATCGGACGGGTCCGGCGCCTTCATGGTGCGCTCGAGGATTACCTCCGTGAGCTGCACTCGCGGTTCTCGGAGCTCGATCTGACCGATCGCCGGATCCTGCTGGACTGCGCGCACGGCGCCACCTACCAAGCCGCGCCGGAGATCTTCCGCCGTCTGGGAGCGAAGGTTGACGTCCTGGCCGATCAGCCCGACGGCCGCAACATCAACGATGGCTGCGGCTCGACCCATCTCGAGACCATCTCCGCCGCGGTGCTCGAGGGCTCCTATGACGTGGGGTTCGCTTTCGACGGGGACGGAGACCGAGTGCTGGCCGTCGATCGCCACGGCTCCGTGGTCGACGGCGACGAGCTGGTGGCGCTGGCGGCCATCCACCTGCGCCGGCTCGATCGGCTCCCCGGTCATGGGGTCGCGGTCACGGTGATGACCAACTACGGATTCCACACCGCGATGAAGACCGCCGGGGTGCAGGTGGCCACCACCGCCGTCGGCGACCGCTACGTGCTCGACGAGCTGCGCAGGCGCGGCTGGACGCTTGGCGGCGAGCAGTCGGGGCACATCATCGACCTCGGCTTCGCGCCCTCGGGAGACGGGATCGCCAGCGCCCTGCTGACACTAGAGGCGTTGGCCGGCCAGGACCTCGCCGACCGGCACGCGATGGAGAAACTGCCACAGCGGCTGGTCAACATCCGCGCTCCCGATCGCGCTTCGCTGGCGGCAGCGATGGAACATACTGAGGTCGCGGGCGCGATCGACCGCGAATCTGCGGCGCTCACAGGCCGCGGCCGGGTGCTCGTGCGCGCATCGGGAACAGAGCCACTGATCCGGGTGATGGTCGAGGCGCCCAGCGAGCAGGAGACGCTCGCGATTTCCGATCGCCTCGCGCACGTGGTGCAGCAGACGCTGTCCGGCTGACCGAGCCCTCGGCTAGATCATCCGCTCCGACGCCGGCACCTTGGGTACCTCGGAGGCGATCCGCTGCATCACGCCGTAGAAGCGCGGGAGCTCGGGATAGACGATCGGCTTGCCGCTGGTCACCAGGCCGACCGATACCCCGCGCTCCGGGTCCGCCCAGCCCATGATGTTGATCAGCCCGAGGTGGCCGAAGGCGAGATCGGTGTCGAGCCCGAACGGGCTGAGCACCTTGGCGCCGAGCATCAGGCCGTAGCTGAAGCGCGTCGGAAACCCGAGCGAGAGGTCGATCTCCAGCCGCGACTGCTCGGTCAGCGCCCGCCGCAGCGTCTCCGGCGTCATCACGCGTACTCCGTCGAGCTCACCGCCGCAGCGGAAGATCTCGAAGAAGCGAGACAGCTCGTTGGCGGTCGTCATCACGTTGGCGCTCGGGATCACCGCCATCTGATACCGCGGATCGTTGGACAGCTCGACCACCTGGTCGATCGGCATGCTGAGGACCCGCGTCACGAGCGTCGAGAGCGGCGGCAACAGCTTCGGACCGGTGACGTAATTCAGGCCCATCTGGTCGAGCTCCCCGGGACGAACCCCGTAATTGCCCCATTGAAAATCGAGCGGGTCGAGAATCTCCGCGGCGAGCACGTCACGGAGGCTCTTGCCGGTGACGCGCCAGACGATCTCCCCGAGAATGAAGCCTCCGGAGACCGCGTGGTAGGCCAGCAGCGTTCCCGGCTTGACGAAGGGCTTCGCGTCGGAGATCGTCTTGGTGAGGAACTCGCGGTCACTGACCCGGTCCAGATCCAATGCGGTGCGCGGCAGCCCAGGGATTCCGGCGCGGTGGGCGAGCACGTGGGCGATCGTCGTCTCGTTCTTGCCGTGGACCCCGTATTCCGGGATGTAGTCGGCGACTCGGTCGGTGATGTCGAGCGCTCCACGCTCCTGGAGCAGGTGGATGACCAGCGCAGTGATGGCCTTCGATGTCGAGAACACGCAGAAGGGCGTATCGGTGGTGACCTGCACCTTCGGGGTGTCCTCCGAATCGTGCGGGCCATTGCCGCGGGCATGGCCGATCGCGCGATCGACCACGACCTGCCCGTTGCGCCGGACGCACAGCTGCAGCGCCGGGTGCACGCCCGTGCGGTAGAGCTCGCGGCCAGCGGCCCAGATCCGGTTTGCCGTCCGCTCGCTGAGGCCGCCGCCGGCCGGGTTCTCTTGCACGCCGGTCACGGTGATCGCCTTGAGGTCACGCGGCACGTGAATCCGGCGGAAGGGATCCGGGACCAGCGGCAGCCGGGGAACGCGAGGCAGGGCCATCAGCGCGGGAACTCTATGCGTTGCGTGGCGCGGGTAACGCCTGCCTAGCCTCTAACATCCCAAGCTCGCTCTCCGGTCAGCGAGGGGGGCGCGGGCTGCCGTTGCGGTTCGACCAATCATCCGATTCCAACTTTCAGGAGCTTCAGGCGCATGTGCGGCATCGTCGGCTACGTCGGACCCCGGGCAGCCCGGCCGCTGCTGCTGGCCGGGCTCGAGAAGCTCGAGTACCGCGGGTACGACAGCGCCGGCATCTCGGTGCTCAACGGCGACCGGATCGATGCGGTCCGGGCGGTCGGCAACCTCAGCGCGCTGCGCACCGCGCTCGGGGAGCGGCCCGAGCCGGCCGCAGCCGCGGTGGCGTTGGCCGAGCCCCCCGCTCCCGGCACCGGGATCGGGCACACCCGGTGGGCGACCCACGGGCGGGTGACCGAGGAGAACGCGCACCCGCATTTCGACAACACCGACCGGGTGCACATCGTCGTCAACGGGATCGTCGAGAATTACGTCGCGCTCAAGGACCGGCTGATCGAGGAGGGAGCGGTGTTCACCTCCGAGACCGACGCCGAGGTGATAGCCCACCTCGTGGCCCGCCACAGCGAGGACGGACTGGTCGAGGGGGTCCGCCGGGCCTACGCCGAGTTGCGCGGCCACTATGCGTTCGTGGCCATCAGCGCCGATGAGCCGGGACTCCTGGTCGGCGCGCGCAAGGAGTGCCCGCTGATCATCGGCCGAGGCCAGGGTGAGCAGTTCATCGGCTCGGCGATCCCCGCCTTCCTGCGCGAGACACGGGTCGTGCAGTACATCGGCGACGACGAGATCGTCGTACTCCGACCGAACGATGTCCAGTTTTTGAGCGCGGATGGAACCGTGCTGGAGCGTGAGCAGGTGGAGATCGACTGGGACACCGACACCGCGGAGAAGCAGGGCTACGAGACGTTCATGCTCAAGGAGATCTACGAGCAGGCGGGTGCGGTGGCCGAGACGATCGGTGAGCGCGCCGCCCACGAGGACACGATCGACCTCGGGGATCTGGGAGCGATAGACGACGAGCTCCTGCAGACGATCCGGCGCATCGTGATAGTGGCCTGCGGTACCTCCTACCACGCCGGATTGATCGGCCGGTACGCGATCGAGGAGTGGGCCCGCGTCCCCGTCGAGGTCGACATCGCCTCTGAGTACCGCTACCGCAATCCGGTCGTCGGACCGGGGGACCTGGTGATCGGGATCTCCCAGTCAGGCGAGACCGCTGACACGCTGGCAGCGATGCGCACCGCGCGCGAGCGCGGTGCCGCGGTGCTCGCGGTGACCAACATCATGGGCTCGCAGGCCACCCGGGATGCCGACGGCGTGCTCTACACCCGCGCCGGCCTGGAGATCGGCGTCGCGGCGACGAAGACATTCCTCAGCCAGGTGGCCGCGATGTACCTGATCGCCCTGCGTTTGGCCGAACTCCGCCATACGCTCGCGCCGGAGACGCTGCGGGGCTCGATCAGGGAGCTCAAGCATCTGCCGCACCTGATCGCCGAGCTGCTCGACGGCGGGGGGGAGGCGATCAAGGAGATCGCGCAGCGGGCCTACACGGCCGACTTCTTTCTCTATCTGGGGCGCCACGTCGGTCTGCCGGTGGCGCTCGAGGGAGCGCTGAAGCTCAAGGAGATCTCCTACATCGCGACCGACGCGTACGCGGCCGGAGAGATGAAGCACGGCCCGATCGCCCTGCTCGACGAGAGCACCCCCGTGGTCGTGGTGGCCAACGAGTCGCCGGTGCTCGAGAAGGTGATCTCCAATATCCAGGAGGTCCGGGCCCGCGGCGCGCGGGTGATCGCCGTGGCCACCGAGGGCGATGCGCGGATCGCCGAGCACGCCGACGAGGTGATCTGGATCCCCCGTACGCAGTGGATGCTGGCTCCGCTGCTGGCGGTGATCCCGCTGCAGCTGTTCGCGTACAACATCGCCCGCCTGCGGGGCCTGAACGTGGACCAGCCGCGCAATCTCGCCAAGACGGTGACGGTGGAGTGAGAGTCGGGATCGACCTGCTCGAGATCGACCGGCTCGAGCGGGCGCTGGAGCGCCGGCCGCGGTTGGCCAACCGCCTGTTCACCGACCGTGAGCGAGCCTATGCCGCGTCGCGAGCCCGCCCCGGCCAGCACCTCGCGGCGCGGTTCGCCGCCAAGGAGGCGGTGGCCAAGGCGCTGGAGCTGGACGGGTGGAACTTCCGTGACGTGGAGGTGCTGGGCGGCGACGGCCCGCCTGCGATCGAGCTGCACGGGTCGGTTGCCGCCCGCGCACGCGAGCTCGGCGTCGAGGTGTCGGTCTCGCTCACCCACACCCACCGGGACGCTGCCGCCGTCGCGGTCGCATCGTGAGCCTGCCGTCCTGGCTGGGGCCGCTGCCCGGTGCCGCCGAGCAGCGCGCGCTCGACAAATGGGCGATCGACGACCAGCGGATCCCTGGGCTCACGCTGATGGAGCGGGCAGGCCGGGGGTTGGCCGATCTCGCCGGCGAACTCGTGCCCACGGGGGCGATCGCCGCGGTCTGCGGCAAGGGCAACAACGGCGGCGACGGGTTCGTCGCCGCCCGGCTCCTGCGAGAGCGCGGGCGAGATGTCGACGTGCTCACCCTGTACCCGACCGACGACCTGCAGGGCGACGCGAAGACCAACTTCGAGCGCCTCCCGGGTCCTCCGCCGGTGCCGTTTGACCCCGCCGCGCTGACCCGGGCCGACGGGGTGCTCGACGCACTCCTCGGCACCGGCTTCTCGGGCTCGCCGCGCGAACCGAGCGCCGGGGCGATCGACGCGATCAACGCCGTCGCCCAGCACAGCGTCGTGATCGCGTGCGACGTGCCGAGCGGTGTCGACGCGTCGACCGGCGAGGTGCAGGGGCAGGCCGTGCGGGCTGCCGCCACCGTTACCTTCCACGCCGCCAAGCCGGGGCTGTGGATCGCCCCCGGGAAGGCGCACGCCGGGGAAGTGCACGTGATCGACATCGGGATTCCCCCGGACGGTCCCGCCGACCCCGGGGTGGGTCTGATCCTCGACGCCGTGACCGACGGGATCCCCCGGCGCGACCGTGATGCGACCAAGTTCGCCGCGGGAAGCGTGCTCGTCTGCGGCGGCTCGACGGGCCTCACGGGCGCGCCGTGCATGGCGGCCGAGGCGGCCATGCGGGCCGGCGCCGGCTACGTGACGGCATGCGTGCCCGCCTCGCTGAACATCATCTTCGAGTTGCGCCTGCTCGAGGTGATGACCGTTCCGTTGCCCGATGAGGATGGGGTCATCGTTCCGGCTGCCCTGACCGAAGTCCTCGAGCGCACGGGCCGCGTGCAGGCGCTCGTGCTCGGGCCCGGCCTCGGTCGTGGGGAGCCCAGCGCCCAGTTCGCCCGGAACCTCGCCGAGCGCGTCGAGGTTCCGCTGCTCCTCGACGCCGACGGGTTGAACGCGCACGCCGAGAAGCTCTCGTCGCTGAGTGGCCGAAGCGCATCCACCGTGCTCACCCCGCACGCCGGGGAGCTGGGGCGCCTGCTCGGGCGCGAGAGCGCGGATGTGCAGGCCCATCGCCTGAGTTGCGCGCAGACGGCGGCCGCGCAGGCGCAGGCGATCGTCGTCCTGAAGGGCGATGACACGCTCGTGGCGGATCCCGGCGGCCGGGTCGCGGTCAATCGGGGAGGCGCCCCGGCGCTGGCCAGTGCCGGCACGGGGGACGTGCTGTCCGGCGTCATCGGAGCGTACCTGGCCAAGGGCATGGATCCCTTCCACGCCGCCTGCGCGGGTGTGTTCGTGCATGCCGCCGCCGGGCGGCTCGCCGCGCGAGCGATCGGGACCGAAGGGGTGATCGCACGGGACGTGATCGAGCTGCTCCCGCGCGCGTTGCCCCCGGCCAGCGGCTGAGGGCGCCGCACGAGCCGAGCCCGAGCCATTACGCTGAGCGCCATCGACACGGTCGCCGACATCATGCAGAGTCACGTCGTCAGCGTTCATCCCGAGGATGACGTCGAGACGCTGCTGCGCCTCATGCGCAAGCACGAGCTCCAGGGAGTTCCCGTGATCGATCACTCCGATCGCGTGATCGGGATCGTCACGGAGTCAGATCTGGTCATCCGCGACGAGGACGCTGACATCCGGCTGCCTCACCACATTGACCTCTGGGGGGGCGTCATCTACCTGGAGTCGGTCAAGCACTACGAGGAGCGGCTGCGGCGGGCCTTCGCGGCGACGGTGTCGGAGATGATGACCCGGGACCCGATCACCGTGCGCGGCGACGACAGCGTCCGACACGCGGCGCGACTGATTTCCGAGCGGCGGCACAACCGGCTTCCGGTGGTCGACGAGGACGGAAAGCTGGTGGGCATCGTGACTCGCGTCGACGTGCTCGAGGCGCTGGCGCGGTAGTGCACCGGACGGCACACTAGGCGCGTCGCGATGCCGCTGCGCGCGCTTGCCCGAGTCAACCTGGCGGCGATCGAGCGCAACGTCGCGCGGCTCCTGCGGGATCTGCAGGGGTCCGCGCTGTGTGCGGTCGTGAAGGCCGACGGCTACGGCCATGGTGCGGTGCCGGTGGCGCGGGCAGCGGTCCAGGCGGGCGCCAGCTGGTTGGCGGTGGCCACCGTCGACGAGGCGACACAGCTGCGTGAGGCGGGGATCTCCACGCGGCTCCTGGTCATGGGTGCGATCAGCGCCGACGAGCTCCCCGCTGCGCTGAGGACGGGCGCGGACCTGGTCGCGTGGTCGGGGCGTTTCGTGACCGACGTGGCGGCTCAGGTCGGTACGGGCGCGCCGGCCCGGCTCCACGTCAAGTTCGACACCGGCCTGGGCCGGCTGGGGACCCGCGAGCTCGGTGAGGCGCTGAGCGTCGCGCACGAGGTGATCGGGTGCGGCCCGGCGACCACACTGGCCGGCGCCATGACCCACTTCGCCACCGCCGACGACGATCCCGAGTTCATGGCGGCACAGCTCGAGCGCTTCGCCCCGTTCGCCGCGCAAATGCGGGAGCTCGCGGGCGACGTGGTCGTCCACGCCGCCAACAGCGCCGCCACGCTGACCGAGCCGGCCGCGCATTTCGACATGGTTCGGTGCGGGATCGCGATCTATGGCTGCGACCCGATGAACGATGATCCCGACGACCACGGGCTCGAGCCGGCTCTGGAGCTGTGCTCCTACCTGGCGGCGCTCAAGCCGGCCGCCCCGGGTGACAGCGCCGGCTACGGGCGCCGGTTCATCGCCCGTGAGCCGACGTGCATCGGCACCGTGCCGGTCGGCTACGCCGACGGGATCCGGCGGGCGCTGAGCAACAACTGCGACGTCCTCGTCCGCGGGGGCCGGTACCCGCTCGTCGGCACGGTCAGCATGGACAACCTGACCGTCGACCTGGGCGCCTCACCGTCGGCCGCGGTCGGAGACGAGGTCACCATCATCGGTCGCGACGGGGGCGAGCGACAGACCGCAGAACAGCTGGCCCGGCGCATCGACACGATCAGCTACGAGGTCGTGTGCGGAATCTCCGGGCGGGTGCCGCGGCTCTACCACCGCGACGGCCGAGCGGTATGAGTGGGCCGCTGGAGATCCTCTCGGAGCTGGTGCGGAAGCCGGCCTGGTTGGTCGGGGGCGCCGTGCGGGATCGCCTGCTCGGGCGCGGCACGGCCGATTTCGACGTCGCCGTGCAGGACGATCCCCAGCAGCTGGCCCGGGCGCTGGCCCGGCCGGCCGGAGGGCATCCGTTCGCCCTCTCCGAGGGGTTCGGGGCGTGGCGGGTCATCGCCCGCGACCACAGCTGGCAACTCGATCTGCTCCCGCTGGCCGGTCGCACGATCGAGGACGACCTGGCCCAGCGCGACCTGACCGTGAACGCGATCGCGGAGCCGCTCCCGAGCGGAGAGCCGATCGATCCCTTCGGCGGGATCGACGACCTGCGCGCCCGGTGCCTGCGCATGGTCTCGGCCCGGTCGTTCGTGTCGGATCCACTGCGGACACTGCGCCTCGCGCGACTGGGCTGCGAGCTGGGCTTCGAGGTCGAGTCGGCCACCCTGACGGCGGGGCGGGACGCCGCCCCCGGCCTCCGGGCGGTGTCGCCGGAGCGGGTGTTTGCGGAGCTCAAGCGGATCCTGAGTGATGATCACGCGCTCCGAGGGCTCGCGCTGATGGATGATCTCGGGGCCACCGAGGCTGTGCTGCCGGAACTGGCGGGCCTGCGCGGCGTCGAGCAGAGCCACTACCACCACCTCGACGTGCACGAGCACACGCGAGCTGTGCTCGCCGAGGTCATTGCCCTCGAGCATCAGCCGGAGCCGCTGTTCGCCGAGCAGGCGCAGGCGATCCGCGAGCTTCTGGCCGAGCCGCTGGCAAACGAGCTCAACCGCGGGCAGGCGCTGCGTTTCGGCGCGCTGCTGCACGACATCGCCAAGCCGCAGACGCGCAACGTGACGGCCGCAGGGCGGGTCACCTTCATGGGCCACGACGAGGCGGGCGCCCAGGTCGTTCGGGCCGTCCTCGGGCGCCTTAGGGCGAGCGAGCGGTTGGCCGATCACGTGGCGGCCCTCACCCGTCACCACCTCCGCCTGGGCTTCCTCATTCACGAGATGCCGCTCGGCCGGCACACCATCTACCGCTACCTGCGGGCCTGCGAGCCGGTGCAGGTCGACGTGACCCTGTTGAGCGTCGCCGACCGGCTGGCCACACGGGGGCGGGGCTCGGAGGAGGCGATCGCGCGCCATCTGGAGCTGGCCCGGCAGATGCTCACCGAGGCATTCGCCTGGCGCCGGAATCCTCCACGCCCGCCGCTGCGCGGAGACGAGCTGGCCGGCCTGCTCGGGCTCCGGCCGGGTCCCGAACTCGGGCGGGTGCTCGGCGAGCTCGAGGAGGCCTCATTCGCAGGAGAGATCAACGGTCGCGACGATGCAATCGCCTACGCGCGCGAGCGTCTGGCCGGGCGCTAGTGGTCTGGGGCTGAGCGATAGGCTCCAGCGCGTGGGCGAACCGGACTGCATCTTCTGCAAGGTCATCGCCGGCGAGCTGCCCGCCCAGATCGTCGATCAGGACGAGCGCACGGTCGCGTTCATGGACATCAGCCCGGCCACCCGCGGCCACGCGCTGGTCGTGCCCCGCCGCCACGCCAAGGACCTGCTGACGATCGAGCCCGACGAGCTCGCTGCGGTGATGGTGGCGGCGAAGCGCCTGGCTGCTCGCGCCCATGAGCGCCTCCAGTCTGACGGGGTGAATCTGATCAACTCGTGCGGCCAGGCGGCCTGGCAGACGGTGTTCCACTTTCACGTGCACGTGATCCCGCGCTACGACGACGATCCATTGCAGCTGCCGTGGACTCCCGCTCCCGGCGATGCGGATGAGATCGCCGCCGCCGCGGAGCAGCTGCGATGAGCGACGGCTCGCCCGTCCGGGTCGATCGCGATGGCGAGCTCACGGTCGTCACCTTCGACTCGCCGCCTTTGAATCTGTTCGACGCGGCGCTGGAGCGCGGACTGGGGCAGGCGCTGCTGGAGCTCGAGCGCTCGCGTCCGCGGGGCGTTCTGTTCCGGGCCGAGGGACGGGTGGTCAGCGGCGGCGTCGACGTCGAGCTGTTCGCCGCACAGTCGGGCGCCGAGTCGGCGGCCAGGACGTTCGACACGCTGGTGATGATCGCCCGGCGGGTGGACCGGCTGCCTTGCCCCACCGTGTTCGCTGCGCACGCGCTGTGCCTGACCTGGGCCTTCGAGCTGGCGCTGGCCTGTGATCTGATCCTCGCCGCGGAGTCCGCCAGCTTCGGGCTGGTCGAGATCGTCGTCGGGCTCACCCCCGCGATGGGCGGCACGCAGCGCCTCGCCGAGCGCGCGGGGAGCGGGCGAGCCCGGGAGCTCGTGATGACCGGAGAGCGCTACGACGCCGCCACGCTCGAGCGTTGGAACGTCGTCAACCGGGTGCTCCCCGACGCCGGCTTCGACGAGGCGGCGCGGAAGTTCGCGGCCAGGCTCGCGGCCGGGCCGACACTCGCGCATGCGGCGACCAAGCAGGTCCTCCGGGATTACCTCGAAGGCGGGCTCGAGCTGGCCAACGACCGCGTCGGGCGGGTGGCCGGCGAGCTGTTCGAGACCGAGGACCTGCAAAACGCGGTCCGGACGTTCCTGGACGTGGGTCCGGGCAAGGCCAGCTTCTCCGGGCGCTGAGCGCGAGACCGACCGGGCGGCGCGAACGCCGTGCTGGTAGGTTTCCCGCGTTCGGTCGGGACCTCCGGGAGCCCGACGTGTTCGAGTAGCGTCGAGGGGAGTACATGGCAACCGGAACCGTCAAATGGTTCAGCGACGACAAAGGCTTCGGCTTCATCACGCCTGACGATGGAGGCCGAGACCTGTTTGTCCACTTCAGCGGTATCAGCGGAGACGGCTACCGCTCGCTACCTGAGGGATCGAAGGTCTCCTACGAAGAAGAGGCCGGGCCGAAAGGGCCCAAGGCCATCAACGTCACGAAGATCTAAGGTCCGCGCATGCGGCCGTTTCCAGGACCGGCGAACCGGGTCGCCGCGGTCCCCGCGGCGACCCGGGGCGCAACTGCTGCCGCCGGTTCGTGTTCAATGGTGTCTATGAAACGTTCTTCTTCCATGACGGCGATGCTGGCGATCGGCGCCGTGTCAGCACTCATCCCGGCCTCTGCGGCCGCCCAGATCTTCGAGCTCGGGGTTCCCAAGTCACCGCTGGTGGCACCCGTCTGCCCACCCACCGTGACCGCCTCGAACTGCACGATCATCCTCACCCAGGTCACCGCCCTGGCGACGATCCGCGACGGCGTGGCGTATCCGACCACGGTGACCAAAGCGGGCAAGATCGTCGCGTTCAGCCTCGGACTCTCGAGGCTTGACAAGAACCTGGCCACGGCCAAGAAGGACGTCCACTTCCTCGACACCACCTACGGCGGCACCGCGCAGGCGGGGATCACGATTCTCAAACGGGTGGGGAAGAAGTCGGCGTTCCGCTGGAGCGTCGTGGCCCAGAGCCCGGTCTACCACCTGCAGCCGTATCTGGGCACGGTGGTCCAGTTCCCGCTCGACACGAGCATCGCGGTCACCCCGGGAGAGGTCGTCGCGCTGACCGTCCCGACCTGGGCGCCCGTGCTGTCGTTCAACCTCCCGACGAAGAAGTTCGCCTACCGCCAGAGCCGGGGAGCGAACTGCACCCGCCCCGCCGCAGCTACCCAGGTGCAGACCACGATCGGTGCGAGCACTCGCTACCTCTGCGATTACCCGGGCACCCGAGTTGAGTACTCGGCCACCGAGGTCACCAGCCCGGTGCCGCCGAAGACCCAGATTCACGCGGCGGACCGGCCGACATAGGCGAGAGGCGCGGCGCGCGGGACTGCTAGCAGGCGCCGGGGTTCTGCTGGCAGAACGCGGAGCCGAGGCCGGCGCCGCCGCTGCTGGAGCCGCCCGAGCCTGACGACCCGGTCCCGGACCCTCCGCCGCTCCCGCTCGATGTGCCTGCGCCGCCCGAGGCGGAGGTCCCGCCGGAGGCCGCAGAGGAACCCGAGGAGGCGGCCGGCGCGCCCGGCGCGGACGCGGCGGTGCTGGTGGCGCTCGGCGTCGTGGAGGTGGTGGACGTCGCGGTCGTGGGCACGTTCGCGCTGGCAGAGGCGCCCGTGGGAACCGTCAGCGGCGGCGCCCCTGAGGTGTCGGTGGAGCTGGCCCCGCCGCTTCCACAGGCCGCCACGCCGGTGGCGAGGGCAAAGCCCGCGGCCAGGGTCGCGAACGTGCGTGAACGGGAGAGCGTCGAGCCGCGGAACAACAAGGAGCCGACCTCAGTCGCCGAGCGGGTCCATCCGCCGCGCGCAATGTGGACAGTCGTTCAGGTCCTTCTGGGTGAGCTGGTCGCACCAGTTGCAGAACCGCAGGTTGTCGACCGCCCACGGGAGCTCGGAGACAGTCGGCGCGGTCGGCAGCAGCTGAGCCACCACCTCGAGCGTCTCGCCCGTCTCACGGTCTACGTACGCGACGCCAGGTTCGGCCTCGATGATCACTTCCCGACCGGTGGAGGGCGTCCGCATGCGGTACTTCTGGCCGATCCTCATCCCACGCCATGCTACCAGCGGCCCCGGCAGCGCAGAGGCGCCGACGGCGGGCCCCCGACCGGTGCGCCCCCACGCCGTGCGCTCGGATAGAGTGCCGCCCGCATCGTATGGTGAGAGCACTGGCAAGCATTCCCCGGAATTTTGGTGGGCTGGCAGCGACTGGAGCCATCCTCGTGGCGCTGACCGGCTGCGCCGTCAAACATCCGACCGCGAACGTGGTTCACGGCAAGCAGCTGTTCGTGGCCAAGTGCGGTTCCTGCCACACCCTGAGCCACGCCGGCACCTCCGGCGCGGTCGGGCCGAACCTGGATGATGCGTTCCGGGAGGACCGCGCGGACCAGCTGCGCAGTTCCGACATCCGGGGGCTCGTCGACTACTGGATCCAGTACCCGAGCGCCGGCGGCGTGATGCCCGCGAAGCTGTTCACCGGTCAGGCGGCCGCCGATGTGGCCGGTTACGTGGCCCAGGTGGCGGCAAAGCCGGGGCAGGATTCCGGAGCGCTCGCCACCGCCGTGCAGGCGGTGGCGCAGAAGCCGGTCGCCGAGAAGGCCGGCGCGCTCGAGATCGACGCCGATCCGACCGGTCAGCTGAAGTTCCTGGCCTCGAGTGCCACCGGCACCGCGGGCAAGGTCACACTGCGAATGAAGAACGCCTCGTCGGTCCCGCACGACATCGCGGTCAAGGGCGCCGGCGTCGCCCAGGTCGGCCCGATCGTCTCGGGCGGGGGGACGTCAACCGTCACCACCACGCTGAAGCCCGGCACCTACACCTTCTATTGCTCGGTGGACGGCCACGAGGCGGCGGGCATGAAGGGCACGCTGACGATCAAGTAGCGGCGGTCCGGGCGCGCAATCGCTCCCGCAGCTCATCGCCCCGCCCGGCGGCAACCGCTCGGGCCGCGCGTCGCTCGTCGAGCTCGACGCCCTGAGCGGCCGCGTAGTCCAGCAGGCCCTGGCGCTCCTCGCCCTCCCGGGCGACCTTCAGGAACAGCCAGCAGAACAGCCCGATCGTCAGCAGGCTCTCCTCGACCATCATCACGCCGGCGGCGCTGATCTGGTCGGCCATCTGGCTGATGTGCCAGTGCGCGTCTCCGGCTCTGTAGTAGGGATAGAACACCGTGCCCGAGAAGATCATCGCGTTGGCCAGCACCGTCCCCAGCAGCCGCACCGCGACGATGTAGACCAGCCGGGCCCCGTTGCCGAACCACTGCGGCTTCGGCAGAGGCCCCAACAAGCCCATCCACATGGCGATCCCGAAGCCGAGGAAGGTGGCGTGCTCGATCGCGTGAACGACGTCGTGGCGGAGCGCGGCCTGGTAGAGCACCGGGAGGTGCCAGACGTAGAAGTTGACCGCCCACAGCACGACGGCCACGACCGGGTGCGTGAGGACGCGTAGGCGGCCCAGGACGGGGTTGCGCAGCAGCGGCGCGAGCAACGGCCCGGTGAACCCCAGGACGATCAGGAGCGCCGCCAGATCGCCGATCAGCAGGTGCTCGCCCATGTGCGCCACCAGCAGCTGGTCGGACAGCTTTCCCACCGGCGGGCTCAGCGCGATCGCCAGCAGCACGAGCCCCGCCGCATAACACCCCTGGCGCCACCCCGGAACGGTGGCCCTGCCCTCCCGCCTCAGCGTGTTGACCCGAGCCCGGTAGGGAATCCAGTAGAGCAGGACGATGACCGGAAGGGCGATCGTTCCGGCGGGCCCGGTGGCGGCGATCGGCAGGATCGGGCTGAGCACGGATGTAATGGTGACGGGTGGCGGGTGGCGGGGGGCGCGGCACCGTCCGGAGGTACAAAACTACGCACTGAAGGAGAATCAGCAGGGGCCGTGACCGATCGGACCCCCTGTGGGGGATGCGATTGCGCACGGCCTCCGGAGACCGCCGAGCAGTGCACAGTTTTGATCGCCCGGCCCGGCCCGGCGCTTAGCTCACCGCCTGCACCACCAGCACCACGACCACGATCACGGCGACGAACCCGACGAACCACACAAGCGCGCGGAACGCCTCGGCTTCGGATCGGAGCGGGTTCAGCACAGACAGCGACGACGACCGGGCCGAGGCGGCCTAGAGCACGTACACCGTCGTGTAGACGATGACCCACATGATGTCGACGAAGTGCCAGTAGATGCCGGGTACTTCCATCCCTCGGTGCTGCTCGGGCGAGTAGTGGCCCCGGAACGCGCGGACGGTGACCATCAACAGCAGGCACAGCCCGATGAACACGTGGGCGCCGTGCAGTCCGGTCAACGAGTAGAAGACGGTGCCCTGGGCGGAATCGTGGGGGGCGAAGCCGATGTGGACGTACTCGTTGATCTGCACGGTCAGGAAGGTCAGGCCGAGCAGGAAGGTCGAGAGCATCCCGACCTTGAGCCCGAAGCGGTTGCCGCTCTTGACCGACACCAGCGCCCAGTGGAGCGTCAGCGAGGACGAGAGCAGAATCGCCGTGTTGATTCCCGCGACCGCCTCCGGCAGCAGGGTCCCGTGCGCCGGCCAGGGATCGTGGCTGACGACACGGATGAAGAAGTAGGCGGTGAAGAACGCGCCGAAGATCATCACCTCGGAGATGATGAAAAGGAGCATCCCCAGCGTCGCGGGCTCCACGCGGGAGGAGCGGTTGGCCGGCGGCGGACCGTGGTGCTCGGCGTGAGCTATGGCAGCGGCTTCCATTCGTGCTCCTAGGCTGTCGCGTCCGCGGTCTCTTGGTGCACGATGTGCTCCACCGGCTTTCCGCTGACGCGGCGTACGCGCTCGATCAGATCCGCGCGCAGCCAGCCGGACTTGGTCTCGGCGAAGGTGGAGATGACGATGTCGTCGACGCGAAAGGACTGGAGGGCGTTGATCACGGCGGTGTACGGGTCCGGGTCGCCGATCATGCCGGCGGCGAACAGGTCGGCGCGGCGCATCCGGTCGACCACGAGCTGGAGCCTCGTCCGGGCCCTCCGGGTGGCGGAACCGCTGCCCCCCTCCTGGGGGACGACGATGATGAAGACGTGCTCGCCTTCGCCGGCGCCCTGGGCCTTGGCCTTGAGCGCTTCCAGCAGCTCGTCTCCGCTGGCGGTGCGGTTGGCGACGGCCAGCGTGACCTTGAACGGCAGCCCCTCGCTGTCGGGGTCGGTCACGAGGTGCTCGACCGGCACCCCGGCGGCGTCCCGGACGCGGTCGATCAGGTCCCGCCGCAGCCAGCCCGAGCGGGTCTCCGGATAGGTGGAGATGATGATCTCGTCGGGCTGGTACTCACGCACGGCGTCGATCGTGGCCGTGTACGGGTCTGGATCGCCAACCTCGCCGACGGCCTGGATTCCTTCGGAGTGGACGAACCTGAGGGCCAGATCGACTCGCGTCTGGGCCGCGTCGAACACGGCGTCGTCGTAGATGACCAGGCCGGCTCGCGGCCGGCTCTGCGGCACGACCAGGACAAATCGGACGTCGCCTTCGGCCAGGCGCTTGCGCACGGCCTCGATCAGCGATCGACCGCCGAGTGTCTCGTTGGCTACGACGAGCGTCGTCTTCACTCGTGACTCTCCTGGCTAGGCGGGATGGACGTGCTCCCCGCGGCGACGGTTCGCGCCGCCTCGGTGGGGGATTTGAAGATCCCGTGGACGGCGCCGGGGACGCCGTATTCGTAGGGACCGCCGACCACGGTCGGCACCGCGTCGAAGTTGAAGATCGGCGGCGGCGAGGAGACCTGCCATTCGAGCGTGAGCCCACGCCACGGGTTGGCGGCAGCCTCGGGCCCGCCGCGCCAGCTGGCGGCGATGTTGTAGAGGAAGATCAACGTGCTCAGGCCGAGACCGAAGCTGGCCAGCGAGATGATCAGGTTCCACGCGGCGAACTGCTGGGAGTAGTCGGCGACCCGGCGCGGCATTCCCTGGATCCCGATCAGGTGCATCGGCCCGAAGGTCAGGTTGAAGAAGATGAAGGTGGTCCAGAAGTGCCACTTGCCCAGGCGGTCGTCGAACATTCGCCCGGTCATCTTGGGGAACCAGTAGTAGACGCCGGCGAAGATCGTGAACATCGAGCCGCCGAACAGCACGTAGTGGATGTGGGCGACGATGAAGTAGGTCTGGGAGACGTGGATGTCGAACGGGATCATCGCCAGCATCACTCCGCTGATGCCGCCGAGCGTGAACATCGTCAGGAACCCGAGGGCGAACAGCATCGGGGTATCGAGATGCAGCACGCCGCGCCATAGCGTCGCCAGCCACGAGAAGATCTTGATCCCGGTGGGGATCGCGATGATCGCCGTGGTGATCATCATCGGAATCCGGATCCACGGTTGCATCCCGGAGACGAACATGTGGTGCGCCCAGACTGTGAATCCGAGCATCACGATCGCCAGCAGCGAAAAGGCCATCATCCGGTAGCCGAAGATCGGTTTTCGGGACTTGACCGCCAGAACCTCGGAGATGATCCCGAACCCGGGCAGCATCATGATGTAGACGGCCGGGTGTGAGTAGAACCAGAAGACGTGCTGGTACATGACCACGTTGCCGTTGCGGCCCGCGCCGACGAACGCGTCGAAGAAGTGGAAGCCGAGCGCCCGGTCGAGCAGGACGAAGAACTGGGAGGCGGCGATGAACGGTGTCGCGATCACGACCAGCAGCGAGGTCGAGAAGTTCGCCCACACGAGCAGCGGCATCCGGAAGAAGCTCATCCCCGGAGCGCGCATGGTGATGATCGTGACCAGGAAGTTGAGCGCGGTGGCGATCGAAGACGCGCCCGCGAACTGGACCGCGACGGTGAAGAACAGCTGCCCCAGGGGCATCGTGGTCGACAGGGGCGCATACGCGGTCCACCCAGCCGCGAACGAGCCTCCCGGGGCCAGCAGGCTGAACAGCATCATCAGGCCCGCCATCGGCAGCATCCAGAAGGACAGGGCGTTCAGGCGCGGGAAGGCCATATCCGGCGCCCCGATCATCAGGGGCAGCACGTAGTTCGCCAGGCCGGCGAACACCGGGATGACGAACAGGAAGATCAGCAGCGTGGCGTGCATCGAGAACAGTCCGTTGAACTGCTCCGTCGTCACGAACTGCATCCCCGGCTGCGCCAGCTCGGCGCGCATCAGCATCGCCAGCAGGCCGCCGACCATCAGGAAGAAGAACGAGGTGACCGTGTACTGAATGCCGATCACCTTGTGGTCGGTGTTCACGCGGAAGTAGTCCCGCCACGTGTGGGCCCCGTGGGCCGAGTGCTCCTCGGCCCGCGACGCCTTGCCGGCCGCCCAGTAGAGCCAGTAGTCCGCCGTGCCGATGCCGACGAGGAAGAACAGCGGGACGGCGATCAGGGCGACGATCGTGATCGCGTGCCCGTCGACCACGGGGTGCTGGTGCATCAGGAACCGGACGAGCGCGGTGATACCGACCGCGAAGCCAAGGCCGAGCACGTCGAACAGCGCCGCGCGGTACCACCCCGGGGTGCGCAGCCTCATTGGAATCGCCATGAACGGACCTCCTTCCCCTCGCTGCTCCGGGCGGCTCGCATGTGCCCAGCTTCCCACATCTTGGTCAGAGTACCTCTCACTTGGTAGCGCTGGCGATGAAGCTGACCAGCGCCTGGATCTGGGCTGGGGTCAGCGACTGGCCGAAGTTCGGGGGCATGATGTTCGGCTGGAAGCCGGGGGACAGATAGGCGTTCGGCTTGGTGATCGACTCGAAGATGAACTGGTTGAGCGGCAGGCCGCGCTTCTTGGCGTCGGGCACGACCGCTGTGCCGAGATTCGGGCCGATGGTTCCGGTGGCGCCGGCGGCGGCCAGCGTGTGACAGGAGCTGCAGCCTGACGATCCGGTGAAGATCGCCTTGCCGGCCGCGATGTTGGCCGCGCTCGTGCCCCCGGTTGCGCCGGTGGTGCTGGTGCTCGCGCCTCCCGCTGTGCCGGTGGTGCTGGTGCTCGCCCCCGGACCGCTGTTGGCGCTGTTCGCGCCCTCGGATGTCCCGCCGGTCGGCGCCCCGGCGCCGGCTCCGGGCTCACCCGGCAGGGCCGCATTGGCCGGAATCGAGCCGATCGGCGGCGCGCCCCCCGGCTTCTGGGCCTGGAGCCAGGTCTGGAACGCCTGTGGGGTCACGACGCGCACCGTGGCGCGCATCAACGCGTGGCCCGCGCCGCACAGCTCGGTGCATTCGGCCGGATAGGTGCCGAGCCGGGTCGGGGTCACTCGCAGCGTTGTGGTGATTCCGGGAACGGCGTCGAGCTTTTCCGAGAACTCGGGCACGAAGAAGCTGTGGATCACATCGAGCGAGCGGAGTTTGAACACCACGGGTTGGCCCTTGGCCAGGTACAGCGCCGGGGAGACGATCGTCTTCCCGCCCGCGCCCGTATACGAGAACTCGAAGGCAAACTGGCGCTCGGTGACGTTGATCGTGATCTCGCCCTTCTGCGAGTCCTCGTTGGAGCGGAGCACCGTGTAGGCGTAGGTGCACAGGGCGACGATCAGGACCGCCGGAACCGCCGTCCACACGACCTCGAGCCGGGTGTTGCCGTGAATCGGCGGCCCGTCCTTGTGCTCGTCCCCGGGGCGCATCCGGAACTTCCACACCGAGTAGCCGACCACGGTGAGAACCAAAACGAACATCGGCACCGAGACGATCAGCAGAACGTCGTAGAGGGTGCGGATGTTGCCGGCCTGGCGCGCGCCGTTGGCAGGAAACCACGGGATCAGCAGCACGATGACGATGCCGATCACGGCAGCGATCACGCCGATCATCAACATCTGCCTCAGCTCGCTTCTACGCACGCTTTCTTCCTCGACGGTGGGCCCTCAGGCATCACTTCGGGCGGCATCCTATGACTTCTGAGGGACGAACGGCGCGGTCGCACACGTGGCGCGGCCGCTGCGGCGGATCGGGCCGGCGACAACGTTTCGGCCAAACGCCCGAACAGTGTTTGGGACCGGGGCGATTTGACTATGATTGCAGCAATCGTTGCAAGCAACCTGGAGATCCAATGCACGTTCGAGAAGGGATGTCCGACCTCGTCCTCACCGTTGGCCCCGGCCACACGCTGCGTGAGGCCGCTGACGCGATGTGCTCCCGGAACGTCGGCGCCGCGGTGGTCATCGATCCCGACGAGCAGGGTCCCGGCGTCCTCACCGAGCGGGACATCCTGCGCTCCGTCGGACACGGTCAGGACCCGGACCAGGAGCGGGTGGCCGACCACCTGACCTCCAACCTCAAGTTCGCCGCGCCGGGCTGGTCGCTGGAGCAGGCGGCCGGCGTGATGGTCCGCGGAGGCTTCCGCCATCTGGTCGTGGTCGACGGCGGCGAGCTGGTGGGCATCCTGTCGATGCGGGACATCGTCCGGTGCTGGACCGCGGACGGTGCGACCTCCGAGGTCCCCGAGGCCGCGCAGGCCTGACGCACAAGGCAGGCCTGACGCACAAGGCGCGCCGGCGGAACCCTAGGCGTGCGTGTGCTCGTCGGGCAGCGCCGCGACGTCACGGCGCACGTCCCGGATCCAGCGGATGGTGGTGAGCACGAAGATCACCGCGCCGACGATCATGAAGAAGATCGAGATCGTCGTCCCGATCACGATCAGGGTGA
>DATCPD010000093.1:0-4335 GCA_036564325.1 Solirubrobacteraceae bacterium
GCCGGTCTGCGTCCGTGCAGTACGGTCAGACGAACCGCTAACTGAAGGGACTGGGACCATGGCTTATCTGATGACGCACTTTTGGCCGGGTGGGACCGAGGAGCAGTATCAGTCGATGCTCGCGGCAGTGCATCCCGCGGAGGGACTTCCCGAGGGGCAGACCTCGCACGTCGCCGGGCCGACTGACGGCGGGTATCTGATTTCGGTCGTCTGGGACTCCAAGGAGCACAGCGAGCGGTTCATGAACGGCACGCTTCTGCCAGCGCTCCCGGTCGATGGCGGATTCGCGGGCGCACCCGAGGAGCGCGTGGCCGAAGTCGCGCACCTCGAGACGGCTTAGCGACACGGGAAGTTCCCTGGCCTGACCGCGGAGTCGGCCGGCTGGCATCAGCCGCGCAACTTCACAACCAAGCGACGACGCCGATCGGGTCGATCGCACATACATACCGCACAGCTTCGCGGTGGGAAAGACGAGGGACTATGGCAACGCACATTGCGTTTCACGAGGTAGACGACGTCGAGCATTGGCTGCATTCACCGAAGCGAGAAGAAGTATTTGGACCACTGGGCATCACGATGCGGGCGTTTCGGGATCCGGCGGGTTCGAACCGGGTCGGACTGATCGCGGAGATCCCCGACATGACTGCGTTTCAGGAATTCATGCAGACGGAGGCGGCCGCAGACGCGATGAAGGCTGACGGCGTCCGCCCCGAGACGCTCCTGGTCCTCGACGAGGGATAGCGCCGCGGCCAGGCGACGCCGCTTGGCTCAGCGTCTTCGGACCATTCACATCACGCAGCAGTGGGAGGAGTGTCAACGGCCCGTGACGTCCGGCCGCGTGCCTGGCCGTTACTCCCACCCTGCGACCGTGTATGCAGCGAGCACCGGCCTCAGCATCTCGTTCCAGATCGTCGGCCGCCCGCCCGCCTGCAGCGACCCGGACAACGACGGCGACTGCGACCGCCCCGACCATATCTAGCGCGCGTCCGAGATAGTGCTGAGTTGCGCACCTGGGACAGGCCGCCCGTCGCCGACCGACGACCCGAGGCTCAACAGACTAGCCAGGCGGTAGCCGCCGCGCGACGGCTACCGCAAGTAAGCACCCGGCGCTGAATCCCCGTGGCCGAGCACAGCCCAGCTCCCGCGCTGGGCTCTCTCCCGCAGGAGACGAGGTCCAGAACTCGCGGCCAGGACTCGCTTGACTCTCGCTATCCGGGGCGAACGCGGAAGTGTGCACGGCCGTCGTCGGGCTAGCGGATTTGGGGAGCAGGTGCTGTGGGAAGGGCACAGCCTGACCTACGTCGCTGAGCAGGCCGGGCACTCGATCGCCACGCTGGCGCGGCACTACGCGGGAACGATGCGGGAGCTGGAAACCAAGCCCCGCGTCCCCGCGGCTGAGGCCATTCGGCAGGCCCGCGAAGAAGTCTATGGGACGCACTGAGGACGCACTCCTCAAAATCGCCGATGACCGGAAGTAGGCAAATCCCTTGCAGCCACCGGAGTGGACGATGCTGGGCTCGAACCAGCGACCTCCGCCTTGTCGAGGCGGCGCTCTCCCAGCTGAGCTAATCGTCCGGGAAACGTAAATGTATCGTGGACCGCGCCGGCCGGCGGGTCACCGCGCTTGCCCGCGGAGGGCAACTAGCATCCGCCGTCCATGGACGTTGAGCTCCCTGACGGCAAGACGCTAACGCTGCCCGACGGCGCCACCGGCGCCGACGCTGCTGCCGCGATCGGGCCCGGCCTGGCCCGCGCCGCCCTGGCGGTCAAGGTCCAGGGGGAGATCCGGGACATGGCGCGCCCGCTGCCGGAAAGCGACGGCGCGGCGGAGAAGATCGCGATCCTCACCGACCGCAGCGGTGAGGAGGCACTCGAGCTGATCCGTCACGACACGGCGCACGTACTGGCGGCGGCCGTGATGGAGCTCTATCCCGGGGTCAAGATCTCGATCGGGCCGCCGATCGAGAACGGCTTCTATTACGACTTCGAGTTTCCCGACGGGGTCTCGGTGAGCGACGCCGACTTCGAGCGCATCGAGGCGAGGATGCGCGAGCACATCGCCGCCGATGAGCCCTTCGTACGGGAGGACGTCCCGGTCGCCGAGGCGCTGGAGCGCTTCAAGTCCGACGCTCAGGATTACAAGGTCGAGCTGATCGAGGATCTGGTCCGCGACCAGCACGTCGAGACCGTCTCGCTCTACACCAACGGCCCGTTCACCGACCTGTGCAGAGGTCCGCATGCGCCGAGCACGGGGCGGATCAAGGCGTTCAAGCTGCAGTCGGTCGCCGGCGCGTACTGGCGCGGGGATTCGAACCGGACGATGCTCACGCGCGTGTATGGGACCGCGTTCTTCTCAAAGCAGGCGCTGGCCGACCATCTCGAGCGTCTCGAGAGGGCTCGCGCCAACGACCATCGCCGGCTGGGACCGCAGCTCAACATGTTCATGTTCTCCGATGTCGCGCCGGGGTCCGCGTTCTGGCTGCCGGCCGGGACCGACGTGTTCAACTCGCTGGTGGCCCTGAGCCGTGAGATGGGAAGGCCGCGCGGCTACACCGAGGTCAAGACGCCGCTGCTGTTCGATCGCTCGCTGTGGGTGACCTCCGGCCACTGGGACAAGTACCGGGAGCACATGTTCGTGACCGAGTCCGAGGACCGGCCGATGGCGATCAAGCCGATGAACTGTCCGGGGCACTGCCAGCTGTTCTCGCTGCGGCCCCACTCCTACCGGGATCTGCCGGTGCGCTACTCCGAGCCCGGACTGCTCCACCGCAACGAGCCGAGCGGGACGTTGCACGGCCTCCTGCGCGTGCGCCATTTCATCCAGGACGACGGGCATATCTTCTGCACCGAAGACCAGATCCAGGACGAGGTCGCCGGTGTGCTCGAGTTCGCGTTTGCGACCTACGCCGTGTTCGGAATCGACGTCCGGCTGGAGCTCTCGACCCGGCCTGAGGAGCGGATCGGCTCAGACGAACTGTGGGACAAGAGCGAGGCCGCCCTGCTCAGGGCCCTGGAGAACCAGGGGCTCGAGTACGACCTGAACGAGGGCGACGGCGCCTTTTACGGACCGAAGATCGACATGCATATGACCGATTCACTCGGACGCTCGTGGCAGCTCGGCACGATTCAGCTGGACTACAACTTCCCGGAGCGCTTCGATCTCAGCTACACGGGCGCGGACAACGCCGAGCACCGGCCGGTGATGATTCATCGCGCGCTGATGGGCTCCTACGAGCGGTTCATCGGAATCCTGCTCGAGCACTTCGCCGGCGAGCTCCCCGTGTGGCTGGCCCCGGTGCAGGCGATCGTGCTGCCGATCGCCGACCGGCACGCGGCCTATGCCGAGACCGTGACCGCGCGGCTGCGTGACTCCGGGTTGCGGGCCGAGACGGATGATCGGAGCGAGTCGGTCGGCCGGAAGATTCGTGATGCGGAGATGCGCAAGATTCCCTACATGCTCGTCGTCGGCGATCGGGAGCAGGAGTCCGAGCAGCTCTCCCTGCGAGAGCACGGGCGGGGCGACGCCGGGTCGGTGGGTACGACGGAGTTCATCGAGCGGTTGCGCGAGGAGGTGGAAACTCGTGCGAGGCGCTAATCACCCCGCTATACTTTCCTGCGTTGACCCAACCGCTCCGTCACACACGGCACCGCGTCGCTTGACGTTTCGCCGCCTCTTTAACTAGTGCCGGTCCCCCGCAGGTTTGACCGGCGTCCGCCGGAGCGGGACCAGACGCGGATCAATGATCGTATCCGCGTGCCCGAGGTTCGGCTGATCGGCGAGGACGGGAACCAGATCGGCGTCATCAAGACGTCGGAGGCTCTGTCCTACGCGCAGCAGCGTGATCTCGACCTGGTCGAGGTGGCGCCGGAGGCCCGCCCGCCCGTCGTCCGGGTGCTGGACTACTCGAAGTACAAGTACGAGCAGGCCCAGAAGCAGAAGGCTGCTCGCAAGCACCAGCAGCAGATCACGATCCGGGAGATCAAATTCCGGCCGAAGATCGCGCAGAACGACTACGACACCAAGAAGAATCATGTCACGCGCTTTCTGATGGGCAAGGACAAGGTCAAGATCACGATCATGTTCCGCGGCCGTGAGGTCACCCACCCCGAGCGCGGGACCGCCCTGCTGAACCGTCTCTCCGAGGAGCTCTCGGAGATCGCGGTGGTCGAGCAGATGCCGCTCCAGGACGGCCGCAACATGACGATGATGCTCGGCCCGTCGAAGTCCGTGCTGGCCGGTGACAAGGACAAGGCCGCGGAGGGCGAGGACAACGGCGCTGCCGCCCCCGAGCCGGCGCTCGCCGCCCAGGAGAAGCCCGCCGGCCAGGAGGAGCC
>DATCPD010000100.1:0-2706 GCA_036564325.1 Solirubrobacteraceae bacterium
TTTAGCCGGAGGGAGGGCTGGCCGCCCGCGCGGTGCGGACAAGCTTCCGCATGCCGCCCAGCCACCGGTCCGGCTGCGATGCCTTGAGCGCCATGTGCGCTGCGACCGCCTGATGGGGCAGGATCAGGAAGCGCTCCTCCCGGATTCCCGCCACCGCGACCTCGGCCACCTCGGAGGGTTCCAGCACGTCATCCGCCAGCAGGGCCGCGGCGCCGACCGGATCCTCGAGCGCGAGCTCCAGCATCGGGGTGCGCACACCCTGCGGGCACAGACACGAGACCTTGACCCCGGCATCGCCGTAGGTGATCGCGAGCCATTCCGCGACAGCCACCGCGGCATGCTTGGTCACCGAGTAGGCGAGGGCCGAGACCTGGGTGAGCAGGCCGGCCGCCGACGCCGTGTTGAGCAGATAGCCCTCGCCGCGCTCGACCATCTCGGGGACCACTGCGCGCGCCGCCCAGACGTGCGCCATGACGTTGATCTGCCACGTCTGCTGCCACTCTTCGTCGCTGGCCTCCGGTCCGCCACCGGGACCGGGCACGCCGGCGTTGGAGCAGAACAGGTCGATCGGCCCCCCGGCCTCCCTGGCCTGCTCGACGAGCGAGCGGATCTCAGCCTCGCTGCTGACATCGGTTCGCACGGCCAGCGCGCCGAGTGGTTGCGCCACCTCCTGCACCCTGGGCAGGTCGAGGTCCGCGAGGACCAGGGAGCGCGGCCGCTCCTGCGCGATTCGCTCGGCCAGCGCACGGCCGATGCCGCTTGCGGCCCCGGTGATGACCACGTTGCGGCCCTCGAGCTCCATCACCGCAGCCTATTCGGTATCGGCCCGACCAGCCCGCGGATCCGACCAGCCACCGAGGTGGTGCGGCCGTACGAGGCGTGGAGGGTCGCCGCCGGCGCCTGATGGCGCCGGAGCGCATCGCCAACCGGCAGGACGGTGTAGTCCGGGTGCCGATCCCACGTCGGCAGGTAGGTGATCCCGCCCAGGGTGGAGCGCCGACCGGTCACCGAGATGTGGAGGAACACCAGCATCCCGTCCTGGGTTTGCACCGGACAGCAGGCCGCCGACTGGTTGGACAGCAGCTGGCCCTCGCCGAACACCACCAGCTTCCCAAGAACGCGCTCGATCGGCTGGACGACGTGCACGTGCTGGCCGACGATCGCCGTGATGTCCCGATCTCCGACCAGCGCCCGCGCCGTGGCGAGCTGGAACGCGCTGGGCGAGGACTGGAACTCCTGGCCCCAGTGGAAGTTCACGATTACCACCTGCGCGCCGCGCCGCCGCGCGAGGCTCGCGGCGTGGCGCACAGCGCCGACGCTGGCCAGGTTCACCGACCACGGATGCGGCAGCGGGATCCCGTTCGTCATCTCGGTGTAGGCGATGAACGCGATCCGGACTCCCTTGATCGTGACCATCAGGGTGCGGCCCTGGGCGGCCCGCGAGCCGAAGGAACCCGTGTGCAGCACCCCGGCGCGGTCGAGCGCCCTGCCCGTCTGATCGATCCCGTACTGCCCCTGGTCGACCGAGTGGTTGGACGCCGTGTCGCAGATCCTCCACCCCGTCCTGCGAATCGCGCGAGCGAGCTGGGTCGGGGTGTTGAACACCGGATAGCCCTGCGGCGGACGTGGCGTCATCGGCGTCTCCACATGACAGATCGCCAGATCGGCACGCCTTACGTACGGGGCGATCGCTCGCAGCATCGGCGCAAAGTCGTAGCTGCCGTGTCCGTAGCGCAGCGCCTGCTGCCATACCGGTGCGTGGATGAGCAGATCGCCATTGACCTCGATCGTGAGGTTGACCGGCCCCGGCTTGCGGTGTTCCGCTCGCGCGCCGGCCAGTGCGTTCGCAGTCAGCGCCACGAGCACGGCCACGCCGGCCAGGACCAGCACCCGGGATCGGGTACGCGCGCGAAACGTCCTCACGCGCGTTTCATACCTCATCGAGAAGTAGACTGCACCCGGCTCGAGGTGCGACTTACGTCCCGACCGCGCCGCTCTCTTCCCGCGCCGCGCGCCGGCGCTCGCTGCGGCTGATCAACAGCACGGCCCCGATTACGAACAGGACCGGGCCGCCGAACAGCGGCAGGTCGACCAGCAGGTGGGAGGCGCAGGCGACGAGGCCGGTCATCGTCCCGCTCCCGCGGCAACGACCCCGGACCGAGCTCGACGGCGCCAGCGCCGCTGCCCGACCGCCGCCCCGCGTCGATCCGGAGGCGAGTCGTCCGTGATCGCGCCCGCAACCCGGTTCAGCCCCCAGCCGATGATGGCCAGCAGGACGGCGATGATGGCGAGGACGAGGCTGGTGGCCGTGCTCCAGAGCCAGCCGGCGACATTCCGCTTGCGCTCGCGTTGCATCAACGTCGTGTCGCTGATCACAGCGCGGGTGACGGTGGACCGCGCCGGGATGCCGGCCACCGGTATGGCCGGGTCGGCGGGCAGATACACGGGAACGTCCCCGCGGACGCGCCCCTGCTGCATCCGGATCAGCGATTTCCAGGATCCCGAAAGTGGCAGTGGGGTCACGGTTCGATACACGCCGGGGCCGACCCGTCTGAGCATCGACACGCTGCTCTTCGTGTGCCCCTGCCAGGACAGCTGCTGGACGTAGTCCGGATTGCTCACGACCGACGCGGGTCCGAACGTGACCGTGGCCAGCGCGCGCCCTCCGACGGCGCGATCGATCGCCACGGTGCCGCTCGCCCCTGC
>DATCPD010000140.1:0-4302 GCA_036564325.1 Solirubrobacteraceae bacterium
CTTCGCGACCGGGTCGGCCGCGCGGTGCGCGACATGCGCCTCCTTGCCGACGAAGTCCTCGTCCTTCACCTTCCACCACGCCATGTCGGCCTCGACGACGGTGTAGTCCGCGTCGAGCTCGGCGCCGAACGCGCGATACGCCTTCTCGAGGCGGCCGGTGGTGCCGTAGACGCCGATGCCGGCGGGGACGATGCCGTGCCCCTGTCCCGCCTCCCACACCGCGTCCCACAGCTTCCCGCCGTCGGCCATCGGGACGTAGAGCTCCCAGCCGAGGTCGCCGACGTAGGAGATGCGCGAGGCGAGCACCTGCAGCGGGCCGACCTCGATCGTCTTCCAGCGGGCGAACGGGAAGCCCTGGTGCGAGATGTCATCGCTGGTGACACTGCCGAGGATGTCGCGCGCCCGCGGGCCCCACAGCCCGAGGGTGCACAGCGAGCTCGTCTGGTCGGCGATCTGCGCCGAGCCGTCGGCGGGCAGCTGGTCCTTGAACCACTTCAGGTCGGCCATCCCGTAGGCACCACCGGTGACCACGCGGAACACATCATCGGCCATCCGCATGATCGTCAGGTCGGCCTTGAAGCCACCGCTCGGCGCGAGGATCGGCGTATACACGACCCGGCCCACGGGGACGTCCATCTGGCGCATCGCGGTCCGCTGCACCGCGGCCAGGGCGCCGGGGCCGGTGATGTCGAAGATCGAGAACGCGGTCAAGTCGACCATGCCGGCGCGATCGCGCATCGCCAGGTGCTCGGCATTGATGATCGGCGACCACCAGCGTGACTCCCACTCTGCCTCGCGCCTGGTGACCCGATCGCCGTACTCGTCCAGCAGCTTCCGGTTTGACTCGTACCACTGCGGGCGCTCCCAGCCGACGGCCTCGTAGAACATCGCGCCGAGCTCCTGCTCGCGCTCGTAGAACGGGGAGAGACGAAGCCTGCGGCTGCTCTCCCACTGCTCGCCGGGGTGAACGATCCCGTACATCTTGTTGAACCCCTCGGAGGCGCGGGCCTTGATGTGGGCCTTGGTCCGCTGGTGGGGATAGACGCGGGCGATGTTCGACTCGTAGACGTCGATCTCGGGCTCGCCGTGGACCATCCACTCGGCCACCGTCTTCCCCGCTCCCGGGCCTTCCTTGATCCAGATCGCCGCGGCAGACCACAGGCCCTTGACCTCCGGCGTCTCGCCCAGCAGCGGCATGCCGTCGAGCGTCACGGACAGGACTCCGTTGATGGCGTACTTCACGCCCACGCTCTCGTCACCGACGATCTCCGGCATCAGCTCCAGGGCGATCTCCATCTGCGGATCGAAGTCCTCCTGGGTGAACGGGAGCTCGGTCGGGGTGAGCGCCGACTCCTCGATGCTCGGGATCTCCTCGGCATCGAGGGTGATCGGCCGGTGGGCGTAGGAGCCGATCTCGAGCCCGGTGCCCTCCTGGCGCTCGTACATGTTGGTGTCCATGTCACGGACGATCGGGAACTCGATCATCCCCTTGGCGTCGGCGAACCGCGGCACCGGTCCGATGTCGATCATCTGGTGGATCATCGGCGTCAGCGGGATGTACGCGCCGGTCATGCGGGCCAGCTTCGGGCTCCACGCGCCGGCCGCGATCACGACCTGCTCGGCCTCGATGTCGCCGCGGTTGGTGCGCACGCGGGTGATCCGTCCGTGCTCGACGTCCAGGCCGAGGACCTCGGTGTTGGCCGAGACGGTGAGGCCGTTTTGCTGGGCGCGCTCGCGCATGATCGTGGCCGCCCGCAGCGAGTCGACGACGCCGGCGCCGGGGGTGTAGAAGCCGCCGAGGATCAGCTCCTCGTTGATGAACGGCACGTGCTCCTTGACCTGCTCGGGCGTGAGCATCGATACCGGCTCGATGCCCCACGACTTCGCCGAGGACCTCCGTCGCTGGAGCTCCTGCATCCGCTCCTCAGTCCGCGCGATCTCGATCCCGCCGCTCTGGATGAACACGTCCATCTCGACGTACTGGCGCAGGCTCTCCAGCGTCAGCAGCGTCATCTCCTTGGAGTGGTCGACCGGGAAGATGAAGTTCGACGCGTGGCCGGTCGAGCCGCCCGGGTTGGGCAGCGGGCCCTTGTCGATCAGCGTCACCCCGGTCTTGCCCAGCCGGGTGAGGTGGTACGCGAGGCTGTTGCCGACGATGCCCGCGCCGATGATCACGACCTGCTGCTTGGGCGGCAGCGCCTGGGCGGGCGGGAGCTCGGAGCCGGTCTGCGGTTGGGACACGGTGGCGGAGGCTTCTGGAGTTCCGGTGGTTCCGGTGGTTCCGGGCGTTCCGGGCGTTCCGGGCGTTCCGGGCGTGGGGCTGACCATGTCAGTGATATATCAGATGCAGGTCACGGGCGTCAATTCGGGCGCGGGCCGGGCGGCTGTAGGCCTGGGCGGGAGTCGTCCCGAGCCCAGACAAGGTGCCGCGACGAATAACGCAACCAGGATTCCCGTTTCTCGTCGTCGCACCCGGATCAACGCGCCGGCGCAGGGCACCCGGGGCGCGATCGGGGCGCGACCGGGGCGCGACCGGCGTCCTACCGACCCCGAAACCCGTCCCGCTACGTGACCGCCTCCATCCCTGGGAGGCGGCCACGTGCGGGGCCGACGGCGCCCGGGTTAGGGGGACTCGGGCGCCGCCACGGGTGGCCCATGGGGCCACACGGGCTAAGGAGCCGAGCCGATGCGGGTGGCCCGGCTCCGGATCACGAGGATGCTGCCCGTACATGTGAGTCACGTATGAACTTACTGAGTCTGATCGGGCTGGACGCGCAGGCTTCGCAGCGTCATCGCGAGCATCTCGTAATGGCCGACCAGCATGCACAGCTCGATCAGCTGCGTGTCTGAGAGCTCGGCGCTGAGCTGAGTCCACACCTCATCGCCCAGCACGCGGCGCTCGTGCAGCTCGTCTGCGGCTTGAAGCAGGCCGCGCTGGCGGGGGGTCCATCCGGGCGCCTGCGCGCCGACACGCACTCGGGCCACCTCGTCGCCGGTCAGGCCCTTGGCCTGGGCGATCCGCTTATGGTGTCGCCACTCGTATTCCGACTCGCAGTTGTGGGCGACGCGGAGGATCACGAGTTCCGTGTTCGCCCTGGGCAGGGTGCCGCGCGGCATCAGCCGTCCGGCGAAGAACAGCCAGCCTCGGAACAGCCGTCGATGACGGGCGAGCGTCGTGAACAGGTTACGATCGACACCCGAGTGGTGAAGACCGTGGTTCCGAGGGGCGGGCCGTCGAGCGGATACTCCTGCGTGGTGTTGGACGGCCCGAGCGGGACCGTCACCGTCAGCCGGCGGCTGCGCCCTACTCGCACCCTGCGCGTGAACGCCGGGAACGTGCCCTGCGCTGAGGCGACGCTGTCGTGCAACCGCGCACCGCGGCGGTAGCGCGCCGGAGTGGTGACGGTGGCGCTCCCGCTGCCCTGCAGCGTGAATCCGCTCGCGCGGGCTGAGCTCAGAGTGCTGAACTCCCGAACCGCTCTGGTCACGGTGACCTGCCAGCCGAAGTCGGAGTAGCTCGGGTCGGCGCTCGTGTAGTAGATCGACGCCGGCGTGGCCGGCGGATGCGCGAACACGTCCATCAGCGGGCCAATCGACTGACGCAGGTCCCGGGCCCAATAGGGCCAGGCGTGCGTACCGGGGCCGTAGGCGTCGTACAGGCTGGGGATGCCGAGCGACTGCAGCCGGTTGTGGAACAGCCGCGTGAGTTCGCTGACGCCCCCCTCGATGACGAGCGCCTGCGGGTTGGGGATGCCCGTGTCGAGCGGACCCGGCGCGCCGTTGCCGGCGTACATGAACAGACGCATGCCGCGGAGGTTCGGCGCGAGGGTCGTCGGGTCGTGGGCCGCCCAGTTGATCTCGTTGCTCAGACGGGAACCGAACATCGAGTCGAGCGGCGCCCCATCCAACGCGGTTTCGGTGAGGTTGATGATCGGCGTCACCATCGCCTGCGCCTCGGGGTCGTAGGCGATGTCTGGCGCGCCAGAAAAGGACAGCGCCGCGGCGAACCGGTCCGGATGGCGGGCCGCGTAGCTCGTCGAGCAGAAGCCCCCCTGAGAGAGCCCGGCAATCGCGCGGCCCGAGCGTGACGGGATCGTCTGCAGGCCGCGGTCTATCCAGGGGATCAGCTGTCCGATGTGGAACGTCTCCCAGCCCGGGCGACCGTGCGGACCGCTGCCCACCCAGTTCGTGCACCAGCCGCCGCCGTCACCGCCGATCGTGATGTCGGGCATCACCACGATGACCGGCAACCCGGCGGTCGTGCGCTCGGCGTCACCCAGCGTCGTCCAGTCGGCGGCGTGG
>DATCPD010000141.1:0-21568 GCA_036564325.1 Solirubrobacteraceae bacterium
GCTGATCCAGATCGACCAGGTGGCCACGAGGGGCGTGAAGAGAATCTGTGCGAGCAGGTCCGGGCCGCGCACGACGGCGGACGCTACGGGCGCCTGGGCGAACACCTCGATGCTGGCGACGGCTAAGCCGAAGACCACGTACGAGACGGCCAGCGCCGGGGCGAACACCGCCAGCGCCTTGCCGAGGATGAACTCCTCGCGACGGATCGGGGTTGTGAGCACCGCACCATGCGGGCAGTGATTCCGAAGACGAGCAGTACACCGGCGAGCCAGCCGACTCGCGCGACCGCGAGACCATTGGTGCCACGGCGAACGTGGGTCGCGAAGCCTGAGATGACGCCGAGCGTGAGACCGACGAGGGCCAGCAGGCCGATCAGCACGAGGTCGTTGCCGGCGGTCGGATCGAGTGGACGTAGGAGTGGGCCACGAACGCCAGGAGGACCAGCGGCACGACGACACTGCGGAGATCGAGCTCCCGCTCTCTGGCCTGGCGAACGACGACCAGGACAAACAGCGCGTTGATGAGGTAATCGGTGGTTGTCATGGCGCCACGATCTGCTCATCACGTGCTTCTGTCGTCGGCCCGAGGGTTGAGCCTCGGGTTGATTCCGCCTCAACCTCAGGGTTGAGTGCGGCGCAGCTCAGCTGGCGTTGCGGAGCTTCTCGAGGCCGTCGAGGATCAGGTCGAGCCCGAACGCGAACTCGGTGGCGTAGTCGTAGCCGGACTCGGCAACGTACCCTCCGACGACCTCGACGAGGTGCGGATAATCGTCCAGCACGGCCTGATATTCGTGCATCTGCCGCTGCGCCACCGCCGAGAAATCGTCTGCGCTCTCGGGCGACATGTCCCTCTCCTGAAGCGCGAACCCATAGATGTAGGAGTCCTGAACCGAGTATGCGTGCACGGTCATCTCCATGGAGAAGCCCGCCGCGCGCAGGCACCCGAGCACCGCGTTGTGGAGGCTGAGGTTCGCCGGCCCGTGGTTTGCGCGCCCCTCCATCAGGCCGATCGCCCAGCGGTGCCGCGCGAGCGCTTCGCGGGTCGAGATCGCGCGCTGTCGCATGGCCGTCTTCCAGTCGACTTCGGTCGACGGTGGCTCGATCTCGCTGAAGACGATCTCGATGATGCCGTCCAGAATGTCGTCCTTGTTGGCCACGTGGTTGTAGAGGGACATCGCCTCGACCCCGAGCTCCTTCGCGAGCTTGCGCATCGTCAGCGACTCGAATCCGCCTTGATCTGCGAGGGCGATGGCGGCGGCCAGCACGCGCTCTCGGTTGAGGGGAATTCGCGGTTCCGCGCTCGCCTGGGCTCGTCTTTTCATCTCCATCTCGCATCTAGCTTACAACGTAAGTCGGACGGCTTCCACGGGCCTTTGCGGGTGAAGGCAGTGGCTACTCCCTTGACAGACTTACGCTGTATGTGTAGCTTACACCGTAAGTCGTACTTACGGTGTATGTCTCAAACTGACCGGAGGAGAGCCCGTGACCCCATCCACTGAAACCCTCGCCCGTTCCGCTGGCCCGCCACCCTCGCCGCCTATGCCCCCGGGGCGGCTTGGCCGCCTGGCCCGTTTCGTCGCCCGTCACCGCTGGCCGGTGATCGGCGTCTGGATCGCGCTGACGTTGTTGGGCGGCGTCGCGGCCGGACAGCTGACCTCGCGCTGGTATCAGGTCCTCTCCGTCCCGGGCAAGCCGGCCTACGAGGCGAGCCAGAGGACGCTCAAGGCCCTGGGAGTCGGCGTCCGCGCGCCGAGCGTCGTCGTCTTTCACACCAGCGCCGACGCGACCAAGGACGGTGGGATCAAGCGGGCGATGCAGCGTGCCGGCGCCACCATGCCGGGCGCCCGTACGAGCTCGTACTTCTCGACCGGCAGCCTCATGTACGTCTCGCGTGATCGGCACACGACGTTCGCGGAGGTCTATCCGCCCGGTCCGGCCGGACTCGACAAGAAGAGCGGCGCGGAGACGATGCGCGCCGCAGCGGCCACCGGCCTCCCGGCCGGCATCACCGTCAACGTGACCGGCCACGACCCGCTCGAGGAAGCATCGAAGCACGGATCGAGCGGTGGCTCGAGCGTGTTGCTGGAAGCGGCCATCGGTGGGCTCGGCGCAGTGGTGATCCTGCTGTTCGTGTTCGGGACGCTGCCGGCAGTGCTGATGCCGATCGCTGTCGCGCTCGCCGCCATCCTCAACACCTTCACGCTCGTCTGGGCGCTGACCTACGTCACCCACGTCTCGATCATCGTCCAGTTCCTGATTGCGCTCGTCGGCCTCGGCGTCGCGATCGATTACGCCCTGCTGATGATCTTCCGCTTCCGCGACGAGCTGCGCGCAGGCAACGATGTCGAGTCGGCGCTGGTGCAGACGATGACCCACGCAGGGCGATCCGTGATCATCTCTGGCTCGACCGTGGCACTTGGTCTGCTGTCACTGATCGTGTTGCCGCTGCCGTTGATCCGCTCGATGGGGATCGGCGGCATGTTGATCCCCGCTGTCTCCGTACTCGCATCGCTCACCCTGTTGCCGGCGCTGCTCGCTGTGCTCGGAGAGCGGATCAACCACGTTCGGATGATGCCGAGGCGACTCGTCGACCGCGGCCATCCGGAGGACGGCGCCTGGGGCCGCTGGGCGCGCGGAGTGCTAAGGCGCCCGGTCGCGGTCGCCGCACTCGGCCTGGTGATCGTTGGTGTGCTCGCCGGACTGGGAACCCAGCTGAACCCCAACGAGGCGCAGCTGAAGAACTTCCCCGGGAGTGGCACCGCGATCGCCGGTCGCAACCAGCTCGCGGCGGCACGGATCAGCCCCGGGGTGCTGAAGCCGCTCGACGTACTCGTCGAGCGAGGCGGCAACGCCCGACAGGTCGCCGCCAAGCTGCGCAGCGTTCCGGGACTGGTCGGGGCGAGCGCGCCCTCCACCTGGCATCGCGGGCCGAACTCGCTGGTCGAGGCGTTCGCTGCGATCGATGGCGCCGCGCCCGGCATCCAGACGATCATCGATCGAGCCAACTCAACGATCAAGGGGACCCACGGCACGCTGACTGGCGTCGCCGCGGTCGACCGCGACTTCCTGCACGCCCTGTTCGGCAGCTTCCCCTACGCGCTTGCCCTCGTCATGGCCCTGACGCTGGTCCTGCTCGCGCGAGCGTTCCGCTCGATCGTGCTGGCGATCAAAGCGGTGCTGCTGAACCTCCTGTCGCTCGGCGCGGCCTTCGGAATCGTCGTCTTCGTGTTCCAGCAAGGACACGGGTCTTCGCTCTGGAACATCGTCGCCACCGGGTCCGTCACCGCCTGGATCCCGGTGATGATCTTCGCGTTCCTGTTCGGGCTCTCGATGGACTACGAGGTGTTCATGCTCTCGCGCATGCGCGAGGCCTATGACGAGACCGGCTCCACCGACAAGGCAATCGAGCTCGGGCTTGCACGAACCGGCAAGCTCGTGACCAGCGGCGCCACGATCCTCATGTTCGCCTTCCTGGTGCTCTCCACCAGCCCGGGCTACGAAATCAAACCGCTCGCGATCGGGCTCGCGGCCGGAATCATTCTCGATGCCACCGTAATCCGCGCCCTGCTCGTCCCAGCGCTGATGCGAATGCTCGGCAAGGCAAACTGGTGGATGCCCAAGTGGACGCGCGTCGCCCTCCGCGTTCCCCACCCACAGCCGGCACCGCAGATCGCGCCCCAGAGCTCATAGCGCATCAAGCCTGGGGACAGCCGACGGCAGGAAATCCAACGACGGAGCCGAAAGCGCGACTATGGAGAGTTCAGGGCAGATGCCCGCAGCTTCGCCGGACGATGCGCTGCCGCCGGGCGGTGCACTGCCGCCGGGCGGCAGCCACGACTATCCGCTGACCTTCTCGGTCGACTATCCCGACCGCAGCCTCAACCGCGTGAGCACGGCCTTTCGGATCTTCACGATGATCCCGATCGCGATCCTCGCCGCAACGGTCGAGGGCGGCAGCTTCGGCGCCCAGGCGGGAGGCGCGAGCGTCCGGTACGCCGGCGGCGGCATCGGGATCCTCGTCATCCCCGTGGTGCTGATGCTGCTGTTCCGCAAGAAGTACCCGCGCTGGTGGTACGACTGGAACCTGCAGCTGACGCGCTTCAGCAACCGGATCGCCGTCTACTTCGCGCTGATGGACGACCGCTACCCCTCCACCGACGAGGAGCAGGCCGTCCACCTCGACTTCCCCTATCCCGACGCTGAGCCCGACCTGAGCCGGGGCCTGCCGCTCGTCAAGTGGCTGCTCGCGATCCCTCACTACATCGTGCTGATCTTCCTCACCATCGGAGCGTTGCTCGCCGCTTTCTTCGCCTGGTTCGCGATCCTCTTCACCGGCCGCTACCCGCGGTCGCTGTTCGACTTCATCGAGGGCGTGATCCGCTGGCACAACCGCGTCGCGGCCTACGCCTTCCTTCTGATCACCGACCGCTACCCGCCATTCAGTCTGCAGGCCTGAGCGTCTGCGGGTAGGCCAAAGTATTCCCTGGGACCGACGACCGGCGAATAGATTCTCGCTGCGCTGGGGGGCCGACCAGAGAGGACGCGATGCCCGTCTCCTATGAGGAAAAGATCAAAGAGCAGGCCGAGCCGTACCTGGACGACGGCGAGCAGGTGCTTGCTGCTTTCATCGCCCGGCCCCGAGGTGCGACGACCGCGATGGTGGGAGGAATCGCGCCGCAGGCCATTGGGGGCATGAAGATCGACAGGCAGAAGCGCGCAGCCGAAGAGGCTGGGCTGCAACTGGCCAACCCGATGGCGCTGGCCCTCACCGAGCGCCGGCTTCTCGTACTCGGAGTCAGTGCGCCGATCGCAATGGGAAAGGGCGGCGACGTGAAGGATCTCGTCAGCGCGGTGCCGCTGGGCGACGTCGACTCGATCGAGGTCAAGCGTCTCCTGGTCGGCAAGACCATGACCGTCGGTGTTCGTGGTGTCTTGTTCAAGCTGGAGGCCGGCGCGGGAGCGAACGTCAAGGGTTTGGCGGAAGTGTTCGCGCGGTTGCAGGGCAACGGCTGATCTGGCTCGTGCCGCAGCTGAACCGGCGCCCACCTCACAGCCTGTCGGCGAGGGCATTGCCATCATCTGGCCTGTGCTGTCGCGATTTGGAAGGTCCGCAACGGCGTTGGCGGCAGTCCTGGCCGTGCTTGCGCTCGGCGGCTGCGGCTCGTCGACACGATCGCCCAGGCTGAGCTCGAGCGAAGCCATCGGGCTTCGCCAGGGGCTGGCGAGCATCGGGACGGCCGTGTCTGCCCACGATCGCCAACGCGCCCAGGCCGCCCTCGCTGGGTTCGCGCACCTCGTGGCCCAGGACGCGACGGCCGGGGACGTCTCCTCCCAGGACCTGCAAGCGCTGCGGAGGGGCATCGTTCAGGTGCGTGAGCGGATCGCGCTCGAGGTCAGCGCTCCGGTGCCGCCGGTGGCCACACCGCCTGTGTCGACCCCGACGAGCGCAACCACCAGCTCCACGCCGCAGCCCCAGCCGGGGCCGGCCCAGCCGGAGCACAAGCATCCTCACGGGAAGGGGAAGGGCCACGATCACTCAAAGGGGGGAGGTTGAGGCTCGTTCCCGAGGAAACGCTGAGCGACGGTCGTTACCGGCTCGAGCGCGTGCTCGGCGCTGGGGGGATGGGGTCGGTGTGGCTGGCTCGCGATGAACGCCTCGGGCGTCCGGTCGCGGTCAAGGTGATCTCTGACACTTTGGCTGTCGATCGACAGTGGCTGCATCGCTTCGAGCGCGAGGCACGTGCCGCGGCTTCGGTCTCGCACCCGCACATCGTCCAGGTCTTCGACTACAGCGTTGACGAAGACGGGCCGTACCTGGTGATGGAGTACGTCCCGGGCGGCAGCCTCGCCGACCGGCTGTCCGCGGGCGAACCGCACGCCCAGGCGGCGCTGGACGTGGGGGCGCTTGCCCGGGGACTGCTCGAAGCGCTGGCTCACATCCACGACGCGGGCATCGTCCACCGAGATGTGAAGCCCGGGAACATCCTGCTCGGCACCGATGGCCGGGCGCGCCTCACGGACTTCGGCATCGCTCAGCCCGAGGACGCGACCCAACTGACGCAGGCCGGCGTTGTCCTCGGGACGCTCAAGTACCTCGCTCCCGAGGTACTGCAAGGTGAGCCGGCGACTGCCGCAAGCGACCTTTACGCGGCGGGCGTGGTGCTTCGCGAGGCGGCGGGCGTCGATCCGCGCCCACCGCTGACGCACCTCATCGACGCGCTGACCGCGGTCATGCCGGAGCAGCGCCCAAATTCGGCGAGCGCGGCGATTGAGCTGCTGCGCGGTGCCACGGCGGGCCCACCCGGACCAACCGAGGCCACGCGCGTGCTGGACCCTACGACCGCCACGCAAGTCGCTCAGACGGCCCCGCGCAAACGCCAAATCTCACGGCGGATGCTGCTGGCCGGTTTGGCTACCGCAGCGGTGCTTGTGATCATCGTGATCGCGCTTTCGAGCGGCGGCGGGGCCAACTCCGCGAACACGTCGGGCAGTCGCGCGTTACCGGCTGTCCCCGCCCCAAGTGCACCGCTCCAACGGCAGCTGCAGGCGCTCGGGCAAATCGTCGACCACGCTGCCGGTCGATGAGGCTATGAGATCCTGACGTTCCCGCACATAACCGGTTTCCGCCGGGGCACGGAGATCTTCGATGGACGGTCGGCATCGCGTGCGCTAAGCATGGTTCGGTGTTGGGCTACGACCGCTCCCGAGCAGTAGCCGGCGCGCAGTCGATCCTCGATCAGGGGGGCTGGTGCATGCTGGAGCTGTGCGTCGACGTGCCCGCCCAACGCTGGGAGCCGAGGGTCGTGATCTTTGGCGGCGTCGCGGAAAGCGTCGCGGACAGGGTGGCGGACGAGGTCTCCTACGACGCCGGGCTCGACGCCCGCCTCAGCGGTTGCGATCGGCGCACGTTGCGGCCGATCCCCGGGATGGGCGCCTCCTTGTGCTATGTGGCCGACATCCCCGCGCCGGTGGCCACGCCGGCCTCGGCGCGTCCTCGAATGGCAACCAGGAGGCATCCAATGCTGGTGCGCGACGGAATGAATCCGATAGTCGTAACCGTAGGGCCCGATCACACCGTTCGCGAGGCCGCCCGGCGGATGACGGCCCACGGTGTGGGGGCGGCGGTGGTCATCGATGAGCAGGAGGCGGGTCCCGGCATCATCACCGAGCGAGACGTTCTGCACGCCGACGGCGTCGGTCAGGACATCGACGTCGAGCTCGTCCGCGGGCACCTCACCTCTGAGGTCGTCTTCGCGGCGGCGGACTGGTCGCTTGAGCGGGCAGCTGCCGCAATGGTCCGCGGGGGCTTCCGTCACATCATCGTGCTCGATGGATCCGACGTCGTGGGAATCCTGTCGATGCGCGACATCGTCCGCTGCTGGATCTCTGACGGCGCCACGTGCGAGGTCGGCGGCGGATCACCGTCTGTGGAGCTCTCCGGCTGACTCCGCCCGCCCACGCATGCTGTGGTGGCGGTCAATGCTTGGGGCTACGATTCTGGGCGGATGTCTATAACGCTCACGCAGCTGAACACGCTGCTCGCGGTCATTCGGGGTGGGTCGGTGACCGCTGCCGCGGAGGAGCTCGTGGTAACGCAGCCATCTGTCTCCTCCGCGTTGGCCGCGTTGGCACGCGAGCTCGACTGCGAGCTGTTCGAGCGCTCGGGACGAGGCATACGGCTCACCAAGCCGGGTGAGGCGTTCGCGCCCTACGCCGCGGACGTGATCGGCCTGCTCGATCAAGGGCGGCAGGCCGCGCAGGAGGCGGCCTCGACAGCGGCACGGAAGCTCCAGATCATTGCGGCGACGACCGCGGCCGAGTCCTTCGTCCCACCGCTGATGCGGGCGTTCTCGGAAGCTCACCCCGAGATCGAGCTGACACTCGCGGTCGGCAATCAGCAGGAGGTGCTCGAGCGCGTGATCAACCATTCGGTCGACGTCGCGATAGCCGGGAAGCCGCGCTCCGACGCCCGGCTGGTCGCGGAGCCGCTCACAGACAACGAGATCGCATGCATAACGGCGCCCGACGACCCTGCCGTCGGTGACGGACCGATTGAGTCGGCGGAGCTGGCAGGACGCGTGTGGCTCCTGCGGGAGCTCGGCTCCGGAACGCGCCGGCTGAACGAGCAGTTCCTGGCCGACCGTGGCCTCGATCCCACCACGCTGACGCTCGGCTCCAACGGAGCAATCAAGCAGGCCGCGCGAGCCGGACTCGGCGTCTCACTGCTTTCCCGGGTGGCCGTCGACCCAGAGCTCGCGTCCGGGTGGCTTGGGGAGCTCCGGCTGACAGACGGGCCGCCGAGCCGCCCGTGGTTTGTGCTGCGCTCGGCCGTGGGGCCCGTCAGGCCACCGGTCGAGCTGTTCACCGCGTTTGTGCGAGACGCGGCCCAGCAACGGCCTCGCGCGGCGCCCGCCTGACGGCGACGTTCTGGGTACTCGGAAGCCCGACCGTAGCGATCTCCTCAGACGCGCTCAGAACGCGCGGGACTATGTGGAGGCATGACTCCAGCGCGCAATGTGCGATGTCATTGGCCAGACCCGCCGCGCGCAGCACGCGCGCATCTGCGCTCGCCGCGAGAGCTTCGAATGGTGTCCCAAAGCCGCGGGCGACCGCCTCCGCAATCAGCGCTGCGTCGGTGCGATCACCCGGCAGCGCCGCGCAGATCCGCCCCGCGAGGTAGGTGTCCTCGAGCGCTGGCGCTCCGTCGGTACCCGCGCAGATGATCTGCACCTCGAGCCCTGCAGATGGTGACAGCACCTCGAGCACCGCCTTGAGGTTCAGCAGGCTGGCCAGCATCACCTGTTCTGCGCGTGACGAGACGGCGACGATCGTCGGAGCTCCGTTGGTCGTGGCCAGCACGAGCTCGTCGCCGCGGGGCGACATGGCCTCGCCCGGAGAGTTCCCCTGGTCAAACCCTGCCGGAGTGATGCACCGCTGCTCGCCGGCGATGACGCGGCCAGGAGCCCGGAGGCGCGCGGCAGCTTGCACACTGCTCACGCATACGACGCTCCGGTAGCCAGAAGCCAGCGCCTGGGTGATCGTCGAAGTCGCGCGGAGCACGTCGATCACTACCGCGATATCAGCCGGCCGCATCTCGGTGCGGGTGAATGCGACGTCGATCACGCCGCAGCGAATCGGTGTTCCAGCTCGGCAACCAGCGCGCGCGCTGTCGTCTCCAGAACATCTCTGCGCCTAGCCGTCACGATCCGCGTCGGGCCTTGCATGCCGTAGCAACGCTAGTCCGATTGGCATAGGCAAACGATCAAAATTGACAGCCGAGGGATAAGCGGAAGCCTCAGGGTCGTTTCGCACCGCGCGGCGCCACGCGGCTCTGACGCCCGATCCATATAGGTCACAACCTATTTGACCACGGCTAATTTAGTCATTGACTCTATATGAGGTGCGTCTTACCCTGAGGTCACGGAGTTCGATCGAAAGGCTCACCTGACATGACGATCGCGGGCGGGGTACCCACCCACCAGAAGAAGGATCGCTGGGCCGCGGGCGTCACGCCGTACGCGGAGATGGGCTACTGGGATGCCGACTATGAACCGAAGGACACGGACATCCTCTGCGCGTTCCGGATCACCCCGCAGCCCGGGGTCGATCCGATCGAGGCTGCCGCGGCGGTCGCGGGGGAGTCCTCGACGGCGACGTGGACGGTGGTCTGGACCGACCGGCTGACGCCGCACGAGCATTACCAGGCCAAGGCCTACCAGCTCGATCAGGTCCCGGGAACCGAAGATCAGTACATCGCGCGGATCGCCTACGACATCGATCTCTTCGAAGAGGGCTCGGTGGCGAACCTCACCTCCTCGATCATCGGCAACGTCTTTGGCTTCAAGGCCCTGAAGGCGTTGCGGCTCGAGGACATGCGCATCCCGCCGCATTACCTGAGGACCTTCCAGGGCCCGCCGCACGGGATCGTGATGGAGCGTGAGTATCTCGACAAGTTCGGGCGGCCACTGCTCGGCGCCACGACGAAGCCGAAGCTCGGCCTATCGGCGAAGAACTACGGTCGCGTCGTGTATGAGGCGCTGCGTGGGGGCCTCGACTTCACGAAGGACGACGAGAACATCAACTCGCAGCCGTTCATGCGATGGCGCGATCGGTACCTCCACGCGATTGAGGCCGTGAACCGGGCGTCCGCCGCCACGGGCGAGATCAAGGGCCACTACATGAACGTGACCGCCGCGACGATGGAGGACATGTACGAGCGTGCCGAGTTCGCGAAGGAGATCGGCAGCGTGATCATCATGATGGACCTCACCGTCGGATACACGGCGATGCAGTCGATGTCCAAGTGGGCTCGGCGCAACGGGATGCTCCTGCATCTCCATCGCGCCGGCCACGGGACGTACACGCGGCAGAAGACCCACGGCGTGAGCTTTCGCGTTATTGCCAAGTGGTGCCGGATGATCGGCGTCGACCACATTCACGCCGGGACGGTCGTGGGCAAGCTCGAGGGCGATCCCCACATGATCAAGGGCTACTACGACGTGTGCCGCCAGCGCTTCAACAAGGCCAACCCGCAGACCGGGATCTATTTCGACCAGGACTGGGCTTCGCTCGCCCCGGTGATGCCGGTTGCCTCCGGCGGGATCCATGCCGGTCAGATGCACCAGCTGCTCCATTACCTCGGCGAGGATGTGGTGCTTCAGTTCGGCGGGGGCACGATCGGTCACCCGATGGGGATCGCCGCCGGCGCCACCGCGAACCGCGTGGCCGTCGAGGCGATGATCAAGGCCCGCAACGAAGGCCAGGACTACTACTCCGAAGGGCCCGACATCCTCAGGACTGCGGCCAAGGGCTGCCCCGAGCTCGACGCTGCCCTGGAGGTCTGGAAGGACATCACGTTCGACTTCGAGTCGACCGACACCCCCGACATCGTGGCGACCCCCACGGTCAGCCGCTAGCCGGCGGGAGGAGACAGCCATGAGGATCACGCAGGGGACCTTCTCGTTCCTGGAGGACCTGACCGACGAAGAGATCGAGGCGCAGCTCCGCTACGCGCTTCACAACGGTTGGGCGATCATGGTCGAGTACACCGACGATCCGCACCCTCGCAACAGCTTCTGGGACATGTGGAATCAGCCCGAGTTCGATCTGACCGCCGACGAGTCCGATGTCGCCATGCGGGACATCCAGGCCTGCCGCCAGGCCTATCCAAATCATTACGTGAAGGTGGTCTGCTACGACAGCTCCCTCGGGCGCCAGAGCTCGAGGCTCAGCTTCATCGTGAACCGCCCGGCTGAGGAACCCGGCTTCCGCCTCGAGCGCCAGGACAAGGCCGATCGCCAGATGCGTTACACCATCCAACCCTACGCGACCCAGGCTCCGGTCGGGGTTCGCTACGGGAACCGCGGCAACCTCTCCAGCACTCGCGACCCGGCGGCGGTCCAGAACGCCACGCCGGGGCGAGACTCGCCTCATGGAGGCTCGGCCGGCCCGGCCAGCAACGGATTCGGTGCGGCGCGAGATGAAGGGATCGGCGAGTCGTAGTGGTTCCCCGTGGCCTCGATACCACGGGCAGACCGCTTGACCCGCAGGCTCAAGACGGGCCTGGTGGCGGAACCCGGGGCTTCGGCTCGCGGGACCGTGGATCTCCGTCCTTCTCTGACGAGTTCGGTGGGAGGGTCGTACGCCCTGCCGAGGGCGCTCGGACCGGCTCGGCGGTCGAGGCCGTGGACTTCTCAGGCGCGGTTTCCGACGGCGAGGCCGACGTGCAGGCTGTGGTGCGCAGCTCTCGCGTGCACGAGGTGCTGGCGGAGATCGATCGCGACCTGATTGCGATGGCGCCGGTGAAGGCCCGGATCCGCGAGATCGCGGCGCTCCTGGTGATCGACCGGCTGCGCTCCGAGATGGGGCAGGGCTCCCAGCGACCGACGCTGCACATGAGCTTCACTGGGAATCCAGGCACCGGGAAGACGACCGTCGCGCTTCGGATGGCGAGCATCCTCCACCGCCTCGGCTACATCCAGAAGGGACATCTGGTTTCAGTGACCCGCGACGACCTCGTCGGCCAGTACGTCGGCCACACAGCGCCGAAGACCAAGGACGTGGTCAAGCGCGCCTTGGGCGGGGTTCTGTTCATCGACGAGGCGTATTACCTTCATCGCCAGGAGAACGAACGCGACTACGGCCAGGAGGCAGTCGAAGTCCTGCTGCAGGTGATGGAGTCCGAGCGTGAGGATCTGGTGGTTGTGATGGCCGGCTACCACGACCGGATGGAGGAGTTCTTTCAGGCGAACCCCGGGATGGGGTCGCGCGTCGCTCACCACATCCGCTTTCCCGATTACGACGTCGAAGAGCTGCTCGCAATAGCCCGGCTGATGGTCGACCGGCAGGGCTACGCGCTGAGCGATGACGCGGAGCGCGCGCTGCGCGATTACATCGAACTGCGGGTGCGGCGGCCCCGATTCGCCCACGGACGCAGCATCCGCAACGCCATCGAGCGCGCACGGATGCGCCAGGCGACTCGGCTGTTTGACGCAAACCGGAAGCTGACCAAGCAGGATCTGGTCACTATCGAAGCAGACGACATTCGCCAGAGCTCCGTCTTCAGTGACACCCAGCAAGGGCATGACGCCGAAGGATCAACGAACACGAAGGTCAGAGCCAGTGTCGGACCATAGGACCCCCTGTCGCCCGTCAGCGCCCCGGCGCGGACCGTTCACCATCTAGGAGGAACCATGCCGCGCCCCATCATCCTCGGAGTCGTCGGCGACTCGGCGGCCGGAAAGACGACGATGACGCGAGGGCTCGTGCGCATCCTCGGCGAGCATCAGGTGACGGCCGTCTCGACCGACGATTACCACCGCTACGACCGCAAGCAGCGGGCCGAACGCCACATCACTCCGCTGCATCCGGACTGCAACTACCTGGACATCATGTCCCAGCACATGCGCCTGCTGCGCCGGGGCGAGCCGATCCTGAAGCCGGTGTACGTCCACGCCGACGGCACGTTTGGACCGCCCGTCTACGTCGATCCGAAGCCGTTCATGATCGTCGAGGGCCTGCTCGGCTATCACTCCGAGGAGGTTCGCCAGTGCTACGACGTCCGCGTCTACCTGGCGCCCCCCGAGGATCTGCGCCGGCGGTGGAAGGTCACGCGCGACACCTCGCGACGCGGCTACACGACAGATCAGGTGCTCAAGGAGCTCGACAAGCGCGAGCCCGACTCGGCCGAGTACATCCGGCCCCAGGAGCGCTACGCCGACATGGTGGTCGCGTTCCAGCCACAGGAGGGCAGCGGCGATCCCGATGCCCTCGACGCCAAGATGATCCTTCGCAACACGCTTCCCCATCCCGACCTCTCCCCCTTCATCGGAGTGGGGGATCGCGGCATCACGCTGGACGAGCGCGGACGCGAGCGTCACATCGGCGTTCCCGGTCAGATGGATCGCGACGTTGCGGCGGGGATCGAGGAGGCGATCTGGGAAAAGCTCCACTTCGCAACTCATCTGCGCTCAGACCGTCTCGGTGAGTACACGGTCGGTACGGACCTGCACCGGTCGGAGTCCTTGGCGCTGGTGCAGCTCCTGGTCCTGTTTCACCTCGTGACGGCCAAGGCCGCAATCGCGCTGGGCGGCAATGGACCCCGGACCGACGCCGTTGCTGGCGCAGGTGCCGTGAACGGTGCCGAGGAGGAAAGGGAGGCGGCGGTGGTGGAGTCGTGACGCGCCGGTCGGCCGAGTGAAACAATCCGGACGTGGGCTTTCTGCGTCGTAACCGGGCTGATTCGGAGCCCGACCTGCCCCCGGCCGGCCTCACGATGAGCGTTGAGGACATCTTCTGGATCGGAGCGCCGCCGGGCGCCAAGCTGACCAGCGCACAGCGTGTGGCCGCTCGCAAGGCTCCGGGAACCGTCCTGACCGGCGAGGTGCTCGGCACCGGAACGCTGAAGCCGGGCGATTTCATGATCAGCGAAGGGAGCCGCTTCGAGATCGTGCGTATCGAGGCCTTCCGCGAACAACTGGAAAGGGTGCAGCCACCCCGCAACGTCGGTCTGGTGCTAGGAGCCCAGGTCGACAAGGACCTGTTTCGCAAGGGCCAGACGTTGCGCTTCGAGCGCTGACTGCCAGCGTCGCACTAAGCTAGCCCGCGCTCGGTGTCGACGAGGTCGCGCACCAATGGGACCACCTCGTCGGCGAACCGGCGTACCTCCGCGTCGGAGCTGACGGACAGGATGTAGGTGCTGATGCCCTCGGCGAGCGTGAGCTCGGCGAGCTGCTCGGCCCAGTCAGCCGGCGGGCCTTGGAGGAATCCGCCGCCCGCGCCGAACCGACCGTTGATGTTGAGCATGCGGCGGATCTCCGCGGGCGTGCGGCCAGCCGTTTCCGCCGCCTCGTCGATCGCGGCGTTCATCCGCGGCAGATCGTCCAACTCCGCGTACCCCATGCTCGGCAGCCATCCATCGGCCTTGGCTCCGGTAAGCGCGAGCATCCGCGGCTTGTAAGCTCCGAGCCAGATCTCGACATCGTGGGCGGGCGCCGGTCCGGGGTGCGCGCCGACCACGCGGTAGTGCGTGCCCTCGTGGCGCAGGGCTCCGCCGTCCGGCGACCAGACAGCGCGGATCACGTCCACCGCCTCGGCGAGCGCGTCGACGGCTTGACCGGGGGTCAGCTTGCGCCCGCCCATCGCCGCGATCCCGTCCCAGAACGCTCCCGCTCCGAGCCCCAGCTCGACCCGCCCGCCGCTCAGGATGTCAAGGCTCGCGACGCTGCGGGCCAGCACCACCGGTTGACGCAGGGGCAGATTGGCGACGTTCGGCGCCACACGGACGGTTGAGGTCTGCGCCGCCACCACCGACAGGAGCGTCCAGGTATCCAAGAACCGGGCCTGGTAAGGGTGGTCCTGGAACGTCACCAGGTCCAGCCGCACGACGTCCGCGAGCTTAGCCAGCTGGAGCACCGCGGCGGCGTCGGCGGCGACCGGCGTCACGAAGATGCCGAACTGCAGTTCCTTGCGGTAATCGGGCATGAGAGCTCCTGGCTGGCTGGCGAGCGGGGGTTCGGCGCGGATCATCCCAAGGGATGAGACAAGGGCCAAACAGACTCATTTCGGAGGGGGTCCGACCCGACAGATGGCCGATGTGCGTTGGCGTTGCGGCCCGTAGCTTGCTTTCTACGAACCGCGAAAACCGCGTTTATGGAAGGAACCGAAATGATCGATGCCAGCAACCTCACCAAACGCTACGGCGACAAGACCGCCGTCGACGATCTCACGTTCACGGTGAAGCCGGGGGTGGTCACGGGATTCCTCGGACCGAACGGCTCCGGCAAGTCGACGACGATGCGTCTGATCCTCGGGCTCGATGCCCCCACCAAGGGCAACGTGACCGTGGGCGGGAAGGCCTACCGGGACTATCCGGCGCCGCTGCACGAGGTCGGGATCCTGCTCGAAGCCCGGTCGGTGCACACCGGCCGCTCGGCCTACCACCACCTCCTGGCTCTGGCCCAGACGCACGGGATCCCGCGCTCACGGGTGCAGGAGCTGATTAAGCTCGTCGGCCTCGAAGAGGTGGCGCGCAAGCGGGCCGGCCAGTTTTCGCTGGGCATGGGCCAGCGGCTGGGGATTGCCGCAGCGCTGCTGGGCGACCCCGAGGTGCTCATCCTGGACGAGCCGATCAACGGCCTTGACCCCGAGGGGATCCACTGGATCCGGGACCTGCTGAAGGGCCTCGCCGCGGAAGGGCGCACCGTGTTCCTCTCCTCGCACCTGATGAGCGAGATGTCGCTCACCGCCGACCATCTGATCATCGTGGGCCGCGGTCGCCTGATCCGGGACGTGGGGCTCGCGGAGTTCGTCAACGAGAGGTCGACGAACGTCGTTCGCGTCCGTTCGCCCGAGGCGGCCCAGCTGCGCGAGGTGATTCTCGGGCCGGACGTCCGTGTCTCGAGTGAGGGCCCGGGCGTGCTCGAGGTCGAAGGGCTGACGGCGGAGCAGATCGGGGAGGCCGCCGCTCACAACGGCTTCGTGCTTCACAAGCTGACCGCCGAGAAGACCTCGCTTGAAGAGGCGTTCATGGAGCTCACGCGCGAGGACACCGAATTCCGCGCCATCACACCCGCCACTGAGACGCTCGCCGCCACCGGCGAGCAGGAAAGGATTGCCGCATGAGCGCTTCAGCTCCCGCAATTGATCCCCGCCCCGTGCGCAGCACGGGCCGGATGGCCAAGGCCCAGGGCCGAGTAACCCAGGGCCGCGTGTTCCGATCGGAGTGGACCAAGCTCTACTCGCTTCGCTCTACTCGCTTCGCTCTACTCGCTTCGCTCTACGCGCTACGCGCTGCTGGCGACGGCGGTCATGACAATCGGTTTCGGCATCATCGCCAGTGCGGCGACGGTGTCCCGCTGGAGCTCGATGAGCGCCGCCGACAAGGCGACGTTCGACCCGCTGTCCACGAGTCTGCTCGGCGTCAGGTTCGGCGTGCTGGCGATCGGGGTGCTCGGAGTTCTCCTGATCGCCGGTGAATACTCGACCGGCATGATCCGCTCGACCATGACCGCGGTGCCGAAACGGCTGCCGGTCCTCTGGGGGAAGTCCGGTGTGTATGCGCTGGTTGCCCTGGTGATAGCCGTGCCGGCGGTGCTGATCGCGTTCTTCGCCGGTCAGGCGATCCTGTCCGGTCAGCACCTGCAGATCTCGTTCTCGCAGAGTGGTGTGCCCCGTGCCGTCCTCGGCTCGGCGGTCTACCTGACGCTCGTCGGACTGTTCGCGATGGGACTCGGAGCGATCATGCGCAACACGGCCGCGGGGATCGCGACGTTCGCCGGGGTCATGTTCGTGATCCCGCCGCTCGTGTCGATCCTGCCGTCGAGCATTTCCAACTCCCTCGACCCCTATCTCCCCAGCAACGCCGGCGAGGCGATGATGAGGATCGGCCACCACGCGAACGTCCTGTCTCCCGGGACGGGCCTCGCGGTCTTCGCCGGCTACGTGGCCGTGGTGATCGCGGCGGCGGCGGTACTGCTCATCAGACGCGACGTCTAGCCAGCCGTCGCGAACCCCCACAACCGAGACGAGCGAGATGTCAGCCGGCGGGCCAGGGAGGATAGTTTCAACAATGTCCCTGGCCCGCCCGTGGCGCAAGCAGCCGTTTCTCGTGCGGCGTAGCGACGGCCTCGTCGCCCTCGCCCTCGCCGTACCGGTTGTCGGTTCGCTGGTCGCCGATGCCGCTCGCCACGACCACCCGGCCGTCGTGCTCCTCGCCGCGGGAGCGCTGGTGGCGATCCTGCTCCGACGAGGGCAGCCAATCATTGCGCTGCTCCTCGCCGTCGCCGTCGAGGCCGTGCTGCCCAACAACCGCACGTTGCTGCTGCCGGTGATGGCGGTTCTCTACACGATCGCCGGACATACACCCTGGAGGACGGCCGTGGCAGCCGGCGTCGGCGCGGGAGTGGTGGCGATCGTTGCGGGCGCCCTCCCGGGCAGCGGCGTGACCGGCGACCACGGGGGCCTGCCCGGCTACGCGATCGGAAGCGCTGCATCCTGCGCCGCCGCCGTGGCGGCCGGACTGTACGTCGGCGCGCGAAGCCGGGTCGTCGAGGGTCTGCGGGAACGCGCCGAACGCCTTCATCGCGAGCAGGAGCTGCTGGCCGACCGCGCGGTGGCACGAGAGCGGGTGCGCATCGCTCAGGAACTCCACGACATCGTGGCTCACAATGTGTGTGAGCCTGATCGTGGTTCAGGCCCAAGCCCTTGGCACAAGCGTCGACGACGAGCGCGTGGCTCAGAGCGCGGAAGCGATCGCCGAGCTCGGACGCCAGGCGATGACCGAGATGCATACGACGCTGAAGTTGCTCCGGGATCACGATGGCGATACCCCGGAGCTCACTCCGCAGCCCGGCCTGGGTCAGCTCGAGCGTCTCCTCGACCAGTCGCGCCGAGCCGGACTGGAGATCGAGCTCACCGTGAAGGGGCAGCCTCGGGAGCTGGCCCGGGGTGTTGACCTGTCGGCGTTTCGCATCATCCAGGAGGCGCTGACCAACGTCGTCAAGCACGCGGCCAGTGCCCGCACCGAGGTGACGCTGGCCTACGGAGCGCGGGCGCTGGAGCTGACGATCCTCGACACCGGCGACGAGTTGCCGGTGACGCTTGGAGCGGAAGCCCCCGCCGGACACGGCGTCATCGGGATGCGTGAGCGTGCCACGGTGTTCGGAGGATCGCTGACGACCGAAGCTCTTCCCCGCGGCTTCAAGGTGACGGCAACACTTCCCTATACCGCCGCCACGACATGACCAAGCTGCGCGTTGTCATCGCCGACGACCAGCCGATGATGCGGGCGGGCTTCAAGACCGTGCTCGAAGCCACCGGAGATATCGAGGTCGTCGCCGAGGCCGGCAACGGTGAGGAAGCCGTCCGAGCCGCCGAGGAGCACTCCCCCGACGTCGTGCTGATGGACATCCGGATGCCCGGGATGGATGGGATCGAGGCCACGAGGCGGCTTCCGCGCCAGCGCGTGCTGATCCTCACCACCTTTGGTCTCGACCAGTACATCATCGAAGCGCTCCGGGCCGGCGCCAGCGGCTTTCTCCTCAAGGACGCTCCGATCCACGAACTTGTGGCGGCCGTCCGGGCGGTGGCCGCTGGAGACGCGGTTCTGTCGGCCGCGGTGACCCGCCAACTGCTCGACCAAGTCGCGCGACGGTTGCCCGCGGCCGTGTCCCAGCGCCCCGAGGAGCTCGACCTGCTGACCGATCGTGAGCGGGAGGTCCTCCGCATGCTGGCCAACGGACTATCGAACACGGAGATCGCCAACGCGCTCTACCTGTCGGAGGCGACGGTGAAGTCCCACGTGTCCAGGCTGCTGGGGAAGCTCGGCCTGCGGAACCGCGTGCAGGCCGTGATCTACGCGTACGAGACCCGGCTCATCGCCCCGGCGGAATGACGCGGACGGCCAAACCGCCGTGACTGGTTCAGTCGGGCTGATGAACGAGCTCGAGTTTGATGCCGTCCGGGTCGTAGAAGAAGGCGCGATCGGGCGCAGCTCGTCGTGATGTCCGATCAGACCGGCATCGCGGCGCTGTAGCCTGGCGCGCGCATGAAGCGCGTGCTAACGATCGGGGTCTACGGATGGGATCTGGATGGCTATCTCGCCGCCCTGGCCACCGCCAAGGTGGAACTGCTGCTCGATGTTCGCCAGCGCCGGGGCGTGCGAGGGCGCGAGTACTCGTGGGCCAACTCGGTGCGGCTGCAGCGGGCCGTCGGTGTGGCCGGAATCACCTACCGCCATCACAAGGAGCTGGCCCCGACGACCGAGCTCAGGCATCTGCAGTACGCCGAGGACGCGCGGCAGCGGGTCGGTAAACGCTCTCGGGTCGAGCTGGCCCCGGAGTACCGACGTCGCTACACGCGGGAGATCCTGGATCAGGTCGACCTGGCCCCGATCGTCGAAGCGTTGCCCACCGAGGACGCCTCGGCTCTGTTCTGCGTCGAGCGCGACCCCGAGGCGTGCCACCGTTCGATCATCGCGGAGCGTCTGGCGGCGGAATACGCGGTGGTCGTGGCTCACCTGCGGCCGCGGTGACCGCGTCCTGAGCGACCCAGTCTTCGGTCAGGGTGAGCCAGAAGGCAAGCCCGGCGAACTCCCGGTAGCGGCCGAAGGACCGGGTTATCCCCTTGTCGGTGATGCGCGCGCGTCCGCTCAGGCGGCGGTACTTCGGCCGGGTCCACGAGTCCAGCACGAGCCTGCGGTACCGGCCGATCAGCATCATCACGTGCGCCATCGCGTACGGCCCCACTCCGACCAGCGACAGCAGCTGCTCGGCGACCTCCTCATCGCCGAGCGCCGGGTCGTTGAAGCGCTCGAGGTCAAGCCGTCCCTCGGCGACGTCCGCGGCGAGCGCGCGCAGGTACGGGCCGCGGTAGCCCGCCCGCGCGACGTCGCGGTAGAACGAGTCGCCGGCCTCCGCCATCGCCTGCGGGGTGGGGAACGCCCGCAGAGTCGCAGCGCCCTCGGCCGGCCGTCCCAGCTCGCCCACGAGCGCCCCGACCATGCGCTGAGTTCCAGACCACGCGCAGTTGGTCGTGCAGATCGTCTTGACCACGTCCTCGAACACGGTCGGGCTTCGCAGCATCCGGCCGGCCCCGGCGGCTACCCAGCCGAGCGCCGGATCAGCGGCGGCGACGCGATAGAACGGGCTCAGGTCCTCGTCGAGGCGCAACATCAGGCGCAGCTGGGCGAGCAGCGATTCCCTGGCTGCCGTGGGCGGCGATCTGGCCTCCTTGGGCGTCGCGGCGATGGCGCGCCCGGAGCGAGGTGTGGTGAGCTCCACGACCCACGCCCGGCCGGCGGCGGGCAGCACCGTCTGCAGGCGTGACCCGTCTTCCTCGATCACGTTCGGCGGCAGATCCGCCACGCCGTGGGAGAGCAGCGTCCGCGCAAAGTCCACCGGCTCGCCGCCGGCCCCGGTCAGCTCGATCGCAGCGGTCCACCGCGCGCGTTTGGGCACGGTGAGATCCTAAGCCCCGGCCACGGCCGGGGCTCAGCCGCCGAGCACCGGAAGCACGGGACTGCACGTGGGCGCAACCGCATGGGCGGGATCCAGCGCGTTCAGGACATCTCGCAGGGCGATGTGATCGAACGGGATCGACAGATGCTCGCTTCCGTCCTGCGCGCACTGCTGCTGGAGGTCGATGTTCGTCACGTCCGGGCCGGCCAGAAACGCCGAGGTGTACGGCGTGACCACCTCGTCGTAGCTGGTCTCGATCACGGTGTAGCGGACCCCTGAAACCGTGTCGCCGCCGGCGTTCAACTGCGTCATGAAAGGAGAGCCGACGAGCTGCTGCTCGCAGGACACCCCGCAGCCCGCGCCGAGCCCATCGCGCCCGGCGCCGCCGGGTGCCAGATCCAGCAGGTTGGTCAGACCGTCCACGGTGGTGCCGTGGTTGGAGGGCGAGAGCCCGATCAGGGCGCCGACCTTGCCGGCCCCGCCGAGGAAGCGCATGTAGTAGCGCGGCATCATTCCGCCCTGGCTGTGACCGACGATGTCGACCTTCGCCGCTCCGGTTTCCGCGAGCACGTGGTCGACGAAAGCGGCCAGTTGACCGGCGGCGGTCGGAATGTCGCCCGTCCCGCCGGGCGGGAGCGAGCCGGGGAAGCCTGCCACGCGTCCGGGCTCCTGGCCGTAGTTGAGCGCGAACACGCAGTAGCCGAGGTTCCGGAGCAGCGGGGAAAGCGTGTACCAGTTGTAGGCCATGCTCTCGAGCGTTCCGTGAGCCAGGACGACCGGGTACGGGTGCGCGGCGGAAGGGCGGCAGGTTGGATCGTTGGCGCCGGGCGGAGAGCCGTTCAGGTGAGTGAGCCCGTAGACGTCAGCCGCGACGCTCGAGTACACGATCGGCAGGTCCCCGCGGGCCACCGACGGCACGCTCATGGCGACGGCGCTTGCCATCACCGCGACCAGCGTTCGAACGCGCATCAGCTGCCTCCTCCCTGCAACATCACCGGACAGTGTTTCATCTTACGAGAACCGTCGGGACGGTGCGACGCTGCCGCGCGCCGGCGGGCGCGGTTAGCGGCGCCCCGGCCGGGGTATGGCAAGCCGTGTGAGCCCCTCAGGTG